>JAJPXB010000036.1 GCA_021205695.1 Clostridiales bacterium | reverse complement strand
CCAGCTCCGTCAGCACGATCTCCTCCGCCTGGGCCTTCAGGCTGTTCATGTGCTGAACCCAGGCCATCTGCTGCGCCCGCTTGTCCGGGGCGGGGTTCTTCTCCAGCAACTCCTGCATCGTCTGCTCCATACACCGGGTGGCCGTCTCCTGAATCTCCCACAGGTGGGGGAACAGTTCCTCTGTCAACACCAGGTCGTTGTACAGGATCGGGCGATGCTCCTGGAGGAACGTCCGGCGCATCCTGCCGTACTTGCCCAGCGGCCTGCGCTCCGTCACGCTGAGCTGGATGTTGGGAATCAGGTAATCCCCGTTCTGGGTGTAGGTCAGTTCGTTCTTCATAGCTCTGGCTCCTTTCCTGCGCTTTTGTGCGTTCATAGTTTCGGATGGTGATCTCGATTACCCGGAACACACGGCTGGCACTTTCACTGACCGCTGTTCCCAGGGCGTTGGCTGCCTTACGGGTGTTGTAGTCAAAGACGGGGGTAAAATCCTCCTGGTCAAAGTAGCTGTCCGGGTCATTCACCATTCTGGTGAGGAGTTGATACTTGATGCTGACCGTGGCGGCATTGAGGAAGGACATCCTCCTGTTGTCATCATCATACTCCTCCAGAAAGCTATCTGCAACGATGTCGGCCAGCTCTGCATCACCGTGTTCCTGCCAATAGTCCATGGCCAGCCCATTCGCCACATTTTCAAGCTGGACATCTAACGGGGCAACCGGGGACACCTCAAACGTCTTTGCAAGCGCATCCTGTACCGGCTGCTCATACTCTGGCTGCATTGACCAGGTCGGCACCGGGCGTGAGTTTTGCCGGGTACCCGTGTCCGATACATCAAAGACATACCGCAGGCGGGGGTAATCGCCGCTGTTGTCAATAAGGGCGATCCCCTTTGTCCCACGCTTCACATAGCGGTTCATGCGATCATTCCACAGGTCATATTCAGCGCAGGCGGTAGCCTCCGGGCGCTGGGCGAAGATCATGAGCTGGTCTACGTAGGGATACTTATAAAGCCGCCCCGCAGTGGTCAGAAAACCTGTCCACGCCTGCAAACTGCTGGTGACTTCCCCCGCCATATCCTCCGCCATCTGGCGGTAATACTGCATCTTTGAAGCCATAGCATACCTCCAATCTCTTAAAAATCACGGTACAGGTCAAGTCGGTCAAAGGCGGCGTCGCTCATCGCTTCCAGCTTGGTCAGCACCGAATCGGTCAGCGCAGCCAGTTCCGCCTCATCTGGGGCAAGCTGCGCCCGCATTGCTATGAGCGCCTCTGCCAGCCCCAACCGGCTGCCGGGACTGTAGAGCATCATCAGAAGAAGCTCCTCCTGGGTAAAGTTCATCTCTCAAATCTCCCTGTCATCGACGGTTCTGGCAGCACGTTTGGGCGGTTCTGCCGGGCGGTCCCGTTCCTGTTTGAGCTGTTCCAGTACAGAAGGCCGCTCGTCCCGGGCAGGCTTCTTCGAGCCGTTGTTGATTATACCGTCCAACATAGACAAATCATCCTCCACCGCCATTTCCGCATTCCGCAGATAGTTCTCCGGCTGCAAAAAGCCAGGCAGCTCCCGGAATCCGACGGAATCCACATAGTGACAGCTTACCACACCATTTTGGCGCAGAGCCACAATGTCGCTGACAGAAAGACTATGACCACGAAAATCTTCGGGTCTGGCCACATTGAATTGTACATACAGCCCCTCCAGCATGGCGTTCAGGTCGGCGGTGTGAGACAGATCCCCTACATAAACCACCTCATAATGGTCGATTTCCGGCACTCTGCCGCTGCGTTCCAGCCAGTCATAGTTCATAAAACGGTCTTGTGCTGTCTCATCCGTGCGCCGGAGCTGCATGATGGCATAGGAATCTGTAGCGCTCTCCAGAAATGCCTCCATGCGGTTTTCCGCAGAGGCACCGTTCACTTCATCCCACTTCTCAATTTTCGGCATAAGTATCCTCCTCTTTGAATGGGCTGCCGTTCTCTGCGGCCTCCTGAATCTGCTGCTGACGGCGCTCCTCGCTGTACGGGGTGCGGATGGTGATACACCATTTCGGCACCGTATAGGTGACTGCACGGTGCGGCCCCCGGCGCTCCAGCTTGAATTGTTCCGGATACTTTTCGGACAGCTCTTTCAGCTTAGCGATCAGGCGGGCATCATGGGTGTAGACGTTGGCCGTGTCCAGTTCATTGTCCCACAGCAGAATGGTCTCCTGCTCTGCCAGAGTCAGCCCCCGGCGGCTCATAAGCTGGCCTCCTGACTTCTTTTGCTGCCGGGTTTTGGTTCCGGCGCTATTTCCTTCAAGGTGGAAAGCTGGCCTAACACGGATTCCCGCTTAGCAGCCCCCTCACGTTCCTCTACAGCTTCCGCCTTCTCCGTCACAAATTCATAGCTTACCTGCGTCCGACTCCGGTTTTGCATCCCGTTGTCCAGCAGAATGGCGTCACGGGCTTCCAGTATGGAGAGTTCCGGACGGTCAAGCTGTCCTCCGCCTACAGCATGGAAGGACTGGTCATAGATCGAATAATCCCAGCCGCCTTCGCAGGCCTGGACGGTCAAGTAGTTCTTAGGCCCCAGCCGCCATGCCGCTTCATCCCGCAGCAGCTCCGGCTCTGGGCGGCAGGTGCCGCCGTTACGCTCTAACAGCTCGGCAAACTGGCAGATGTGGAACACCTCACCGTTGATACGGGTGTGGTAATCGTCCAGATGCTCACAGCGGGCGGCGAAGTGCCGGTCAGGGTAATCCACCAGAATCGTGCCGCCATTCGGAATGCGGAACAACTCCCTGTAATCGCTGGTGATAAAGCGAATATCGTTGTCAGGAAGGGTCTCCGGTTCCCAAATACGCCGTCTGCGAACGTCCGAATCCACAAACCTCTCCAGCATATTAACAGAGACCCGGGCAACACGTCCACCGTTCAGCCTGGCCTCTGCAATGGCCAGCGTCCTTGCCGCCGCCAAGGGGCTGCGGATGGGTGATTTCTCAACCTGCTGGACGGAGATCTGGCCGGCCGCAACCTTTCTCGGCTGACCGGTGTGAAAGACCTCATAGGAAAAGCCATCAGTGCTTTCTTTCAGGTGCAGGAAATTCGAATCGCCTACCAGCCAGGCCGTTTCCAAAGGCTTATCGCTCATTTCCCGCCTCCATTCTCAAACTCCATGCTGAACACAGCACGTCCATCCTCCTCAGCTGACAACAGCACGGTGGCGTTATACGTCTTGCCCGTCCGCTGGCTCACACAGTCCTTGACCCGGATGCGCCTGTCCCGGAGCAACTTCTCCGCCATCTGCTTCGTCAGGTGTTTGCCGATTTTGTTGAAATAGGCGTTGTCCTTCCAGAGAACAAAACGGCACTGGCGGTTCGCACAGAACCAGCCCTTCTGACGGTCTATCACCTCGGCCCCACAGTGAGGGCAGTTCCCAATCACATTTCTTTCAGGCATAAGCACCTGCGCTCCTTTCACGACTTCATAATTCTGTACTAACTCTGTCACCATGCCGGTGATCTCCTCCATAAACGCCTCCGGTGCATACGCTCCGTGTTCGATCTGCACCAGCTTTTCCTCCCATTCCGCAGTCATGGACGGGGACTGGAGCTGTTCTGGTGTGACCGTGATCAGAGCTTTTCCCTTGTCCGTGGGCAACAGATTTTTGACCTTTCCGCTGCCTTGTCGCTCCAGAAAGCCCTTTTGCACCAGCTTTTCGATGATGCCCGCACGGGTGGCCGGGGTGCCAATGCCCTTGCGCTCGGCCTCATCGGGGAACTCGTCTGCGCTGGCAGTCTCCATCGCCTGCAAGAGCAAATCTTCCGTGAAGTGTTTCGGCGGGGAGGTTTTGCCCTCTTTCACGTCCACACTGGCAATAGGCAGAGTGCCATCCATACTCAATTCAGGCAAAACAGGGGCTTGCTTCTCGACCTTGTTGGGGAAGAAACGCTTCTCTACCGCTTTCCAGCCCTCATCCAGAACTGTTCTTCCCTTAGCTGTAAACACCTGACCGGCGCACTCCAATTCCACGGTAGTCTCCGCATAGCGGTAAGGCTCACCAACGGCGCAGAGCAGCCGGGCAGAGATCAGTTGCAAAACTGCAAATTCCCCCTTGGGCATCGCCGCAAAATTGCAATTCTGCAATTCACGGGTGGGAATAACGGCATGGTGGTCACTGACCTTTTTGCTGTCAATCACCTGTGCCGCATGAACGGGGAGGCTCCCATCCAAATCGAATGCGGCGGCGGTGAGAGAAACCAGCCCCGGCAGCGTCTCCGCCATATCCTCCGTCAGATAGCGGCTGTCTGTTCGGGGGTACGTTGCCAGTTTTCGCTCGTACAGCGACTGTAGGTAGGTGAGCGTCTGTTGTGCCGTGAATCCCAGCAGCCGGTTGGCGTCCCGCTGAAGCGTAGTCAGGTCATAGAGGGCAGGAGGCTTCTCCTGCTTCTCTTTGCGTACTACCGTTTTCACCACGGTCTGCATCTCCTTTTTGCAGGCGTCCCGCAAGGCAACTGCCGCAGATTTTTCTGTGAAACGGTCACTCAACGCTTCGCAGCCGTCCGCAAGTAGCCGCACCGTGTAGAATGGCTCTGGCACAAAAGCGCTGATGGCAGCCTCCCGCTGCACGACCATCCCCAGCGTGGGCGTCATGACTCGACCCACGTTCAGCGTCTGCCGATACAGACAGGAAAAAAGCCGGGTAGCGTTGATACCGACCAGCCAGTCGGCACGTTCCCGGCAGAGGGCAGCTTCATACAAAGCGTCATATTCACTTCCCGGACGGAGGCTGGCGAAACCATCCCGAATAGCGCTGTCCTCCATACTGGAGATCCAGAGCCGTTCAAAGGGCTTGGTACAGCCGCACTGGTGGTAGGCCAACCGGAAAATCAGCTCACCTTCACGCCCGGCGTCTGTGGCGCAGATCAGGCTTTCCACATCTGCCCGATTCATAAGCTGGCGGAGAATCCCGAACTGCTTCTTCGTAGCCGAGGATACCTGATATTGCCACTGACGGGGCAGAATAGGCAGATCCTCTTTGCGCCATTTCGCATAGCGCTCATCATAGCTCCCTGGTGCAGCCAGCTCCACCAGATGGCCGATGCACCAACTGACGACGTAATCGCTACTTTCCAGATAGCCGTCCCGTCTTTCCTTTGTGCCCAACACCTTTGCAATGCTCATGGCGACTGACGGTTTCTCACAGATGACCAATTTGCTCATAGGCAACACACTCCTCCCTGATTTTGAGCAAAAGAAACGCAGCCTTAAAACGGGGACGTTCAAGACTGCTATGTTCGTGGATTCGGTTTTATATGAAAGTCTGCAATGGCAAGCTGTCTGTAAATGAAGAACCGTCTTATGTTCTTGTTGTGTTCTGGGAGAAACATAACAAATTCAGAGAAGAACATAAGAAATTGTCGAAGCTTTTCTTATGTTTCTTCTTTACTTCTTTGGCTCCGCGTGTTATCATAAGAGAAAAGATGCAGTTATTATAGCAATGACAGGAGGCAGCAGCATGGTTGAAAAAGAGCTTCACGATTTAATCCAGTCCATCCAGCGGCGGGGCTGCGAAGCACAGACAACAGAAGTAAAGGCCGCTCACTACGGATGCCCTGAGAAGTTGTATGACACGATTTCTTCTTTTTCCAATCAAAACAGTGGAGGAACATTTGTCTTTGGTCTGGACGAAAAGAGTGGGTTTGCCAAGGTGGGGGTATATAATGCGCAAGACCTTCAAAAGAAGGTCATGGAGTACTGCGAACAGATGACGCCGGTAGTACGGCCGATTTTCACCGTATGCGATGAAGAGGATATGGTATTTGTTTCAGCGGAAATCCCGCCTGTTGACGTGGCAGACAGGCCCTGCTTCAAAACCGCCAAAGGCAGATTGCAGGGTTCCTATATCCGTGTTGGAGATGCAGATAAGCGAATGACGGAATATGAGGTATACAGCTACGAAGCATTCCGAAAAAAATACCAGGATGACGTCCGAATCGTGGAACGTGCCTCCATAACCGTTCTGGATCAAACCAGCTTAGAGGAATACCTTTCACGCAAAAAAGCAGAACGGCCAAATCTTGCGCTTTCTTCTTTGGAGCAGTTATATGAACTTACCGGAATTACAAAACAGAATCAAATCACATTGGCAGCGCTCCTGCTATTCGGTGTTTATCCCCAAGCCTATTTCCCGCAACTCAGTATTATTGCGACCTGTGTGCCAGGTCGTGAAATAGGGGAGGTTGATTCGTCCGGAAACCGATTTACAGACACAAAACGTATTGAAGGAACACTTCCGGATATGTTGGAAGGTGCACTGGCATTTGTGCGAAAAAATATGAGGACTGCTACAAAAATAGATAAAAAGACTGGGGCAAGAATTGACTTGCCGCAGTATCCTATGGATGCCGTTCGTGAAACAGTGCTGAACGCACTCATACACCGGGATTACAGCATCCACACGGAGGGTATGCCAATTCAACTGGTGATGTATGCAGACCGGATGGAAGTTATCAACCCCGGCGGATTATATGGGCGACTCACTGTTGACCAGTTGGGTCATGTGCAACCGGATACGCGAAACCCGGTGCTGGTTACTGCAATGGAGACCCTGGGAAAGGCCGAAAACCGTTATTCTGGTATCCCAACGATACGATACGCAATGAATGCGCAATCCCTTCCAGAGCCATTATTTGTAGATTCTCGTGGACAATTTAAGGTTGTGTTATATCATAAGGCAGAGGATGTGTCTGTCCAGACCCCTGCGGATGTAACCGTTCCGTCCGTACAAATTCGGGACGACAAGGGACTACTGGAATTTTGCCGCACGCCAAGAAGCCGTGCAGAAATAATTGAGTTTCTGGAAATCCCCTCTGGTCAGTATGCACTCCATCGTTATCTGAATCCACTGGTTCAAGCGGGCGCAATTCAGTTAACACTACCGGATACTCCACGCAGCCCCAAACAGCGTTATGTGACAGCAAATCAATAATATTTATGGCGTGGCTGGATTTCCAACCACGCCATCATTTGTCTCATTCTGGAATCAGGAGCACAATGCGTGAATCTCACTTAGTTACACACCATAATCTCGCCTTCGTGCAAACGTTCAGACGTGTTCCGGTAAATTACGGAGACTGTCAATGAGACGCTCTTTCACACGGCCAAACACCTGCTCCTCTGTGTAGCGCACATCGTCCAATTCCGCTGCACGGTCTGCCTCATCCAGTTTGGTTTCTACATCATAGCTTATACTCATATGCCGTACTCCTCTTGGATAGCGGCGAATACATCTTTGGCTGAACGAGTACGTCCAGCGACAATATCAACGTAGCCTCTTTCCAATTCTGCGTCAACCTGCTGCTGGGGCATATCTCTCAGATCAGGGAAACGGGGTTCCGGCAGCTTCTCTGCAAACGGGATGGATTCAGCCCGCTTCTTCATATTCGATTGTACATAAGGATTTGAGTTTCTTGCCATGTAAATGCACTTCCTCCGCAAACGGTATAGAATAACCTCGGCACCTTTCTACTTTCACAGAGCTCGAGGTCTACTTTGGAGTGTTCATAAAAAAGCTCCCGCTCTGCCAGCACCTCCAGAAAGATATTGGGGGTCAATCGTCAAGCGCATATTTGTTCAGGCGCTCCTCTCTTATCGACCTTGCATCGTATTCTTCGGGGAGCTTTCCTGCCAGCATTCCGCTGATGGTATCGACAGCACTCACGTTGGGATTGACAACCTTGGCGACAACCTTCCCCTTCCGGGTGATAAAGATGTCCTCGCTCAACAGCATATCCAGGTATTTCCCAAAATTCGTCTTGAACTCAGTTGCAGTTACGACCATAGCAGATACCCCTTCCATTTCTCATTTCATTATACTCGAATCAGGCAGAACAATCAAAAGAAATTGTGCTATTTCACTGTCTTCCTATCTTCAAATCGACGATATGTTCAGGGCGACCTCGTGGCCGCCCCGGGCGCATAGCCCGTTATGGAGAATCAGACCGGCTCATCGTCGGTGAAACCGTCATCGTCGCTGTCAAACTCCTCATCCGTATCCGTGTAGCCGCCCTCGTCAGCATAGCTGTCCTCGTCGGGAAGCTCCAGCTCCTCGTCATCCTCCCCGGTGTAATCTGCATCCGGGTCAGGCTTCTGCTGGGTCTGCTTCTTTTTCTTCGCCTGGAGGTACAGGAAGCCGCCACCGCCGCAAAACAGGACGAGCACCAGAACGATCATCGGCATCGTGCTGCCGGAATTGGAGGCTTCTTCCTCTGTTTCCTCGTCCGCAGTAGTCTCTACCTCTGTTTCGTCAACGGTGGTCTCCGGCTCATCTTCCACCGGTTCCGTCACAGGCTCTGTCTCTGTCTCCTGGGATGCGGTATACTCCTCCACATCTTCGTCATCCATCAGAGCCAGCAGGTCGGCCTCGTCCACCTGATTCAAGAAGTGGACAGTGCTTTCACCCTCGTCGTCCTCGTCAATGATGAGATAGAAGTAGTTGCCGCTCTTTGTGACCACCGTGATGAACTGCTTTCCGCTGGTGCTGTCCTCAATATTATCTACCAGCGTCAGATTTCCTTCCGGAGTCAGGGCAGAGGAAGTGTCCGCATCTTCGTCGCTGTTTTGCAGCATCAAGCTGAACAGCATCAGCAGAAGAGCGGTATCCAGCTCATCGGAATCCTCCGTGTCGGTGGAAATGGAGGACTCAACGACATCGAGAAAATCGCTGTACACATACCCGGTCAGTTCAGAGACTGTGACCTGATACCATCCGTCCTCCTCGCCGATTACAGTGACCTGGGTGCCGCTGGGGAGCTGCCCCAGCACATCATAATCTGTACCGGCACCAGAGCGCAGATTCAGATAAGAATCGGCGGTCACAGTCCCGGTCAGGATGGTTTCCTCTGCGGCTGTATCCGTTGTGGTATCCCCATCATCACCGTCACTGAGTTCGTCCAACAGCTCTTCCCAGGAAACAGTCACTCTGGCCTCCTCGGTTTCCTCCGCCGTGGCAGAGGCGGTGTCCTCGGTGGAAGTTACCTCATCCTCTGCTACCTCTGCTGCATAGCAGGGGATCGTCAGTGTTGCCATCATCATACAGGCCAACAGTGCGGCCACCATGCGCTTAATCCTCATAGGCGTTGTCCTCCTTATCCTCTGTGGTAATATCCGCCGGAATGCTGCCCTCTGGGGCGGCGCTCATCGCTCTGCGAATCAGCGCACCGAGCTGCTCCGGGGTCAGATTTGCGGCGTGTACCATGTCGTGAATTTCTGTGTTTTCCTGTTCCTTATAGCGCCGGTCAAGCTCCTTGAACCGGCTGTCCCATTCGTCACGTTTCTGACGTGCCTTTTCTCGGTCTGCACCGAGCCTGTCGAGCTTTGCGCTCATAACAATTCCTCCAATCTGTCCCGGCTTATGATAAGCGCCCGAAACATAAAAAGTGTTGTTGCCAGTACGATGTGTTGATGCTGCTCACCTGACAGGGGTTGCCGCAGTGGATCATCTGACCATTCCCCAGGTAGATACCCACATGGCTTGCGCCGCTGGTGGAATACGTCCCCTGGAAGAAGATCAGGTCGCCCGGCTGCGCCTCCGACGAAGATACCTTTGTGCAGATACCCAGCAGACCGTTGGCGGTCAGCCGCCCCACGCTCCAATCTGCACCGCAGTTGTTGATGCAGTAGGACACGAAGCCGGAGCAATCGAACCCGCTGGGGGAATAGCCGCCCCACACATAGGGAACCCCCAGATACTGATACGCCTTGGCGATCAGCAGTGCCGCCTTGCCGGTGGCGTCACCCACGTCCACATCTCCGAACAGACTGCCTTCACCCACATCCAGGTAGAAGTAGGGGTTGAAGCTGGTGCCGTTGTAGGTGAAGGAGATCGTCAGCGCCCCGGAACTGCCCACCTTGCCGATGGTCTGCCCGTTGGTCACTTCCTCGCCTGCGGATACGCTGATATTTTTCAGCCCGCCCAGCTTGATGATATAACCGCTGTCATTTTTCAGAGCAACGGTGCCGCCGGACGCCGACTTCACAGTGCCATCCATGACGGAAAGCACCTCTGTTCCGGTGGGAACTGTCACATCCAGGCAGTCAGAGGACACCACGCTGGTGCCGCTGCATCGGTAGCCGTACTCGCCGGTGATATACAGGTGCCAGTTGAAGTCCAGTGGCGTCCCAAAGATGACCCGGTTGCCCTTGGTCTCCTGATAGATGTCGTACATCTCGGTCTGTTCCTCATCCAAACGGCCAGTCAGAATGCTCTCAAAGTCGGTGACGGTCAGGGTCACATAGCAGACCTTCACGGTCTCTGTTGTAGTCACTTCGATGGATTCCCCATCACCACCAGCATAGTAAGCGTCCCAGGTCTTATGACCGTGAGCAAGTGCTGTGGAGTGGTCATCATAATAGACATCGAAGTCCACGCCATACCGGGCAAAGTTGCCGGTGTCCTCTACCGTGTAGAGAACGCCGTTCATAATAATCTGCGTCCCGATGGGGACAATGGGATTGTTTGCGTCCACCGCTATCGTGTGGTTGGCTGTGGGATACACCCCGGATGCCGTTGGCCCACCTGCCCACTGCCCACAGCAGATGGAACAGGAGCAGTAGCCACTGGTCACGACCTCGCCAATATACTCACCGGCCTGCACGGTCTTTGTCACTGTCCGGGTCTCGTTGGCGGTCTCCACATCCAGGTCATACTGCAAGGCAAAAATAGTATCCAGCTCGGATTTCACCTCGCTGAACGTGAAGTCGCCATATTTGGCACACAGATAGCTGATAAGCACCGTGGAATCATGGCCGATCTCTCCAATGCTGTAATTGAACTCATCACAGTTGGAGTGGGTGGATTCCATGTTGTTGATCTTTTTCTGTAGCTGTGCCTCCAGTTTGGTGTAGTAGGCGTCGGCCTTGGTGATCTCTGTATCATCAGCAGGCCAGGAGGTCAGAGTTACGGAGGTCAGCGTACCGGAGGCCAGGATAGAGCAGGACTGGAGCTGCACAACGAGAAGCAGCAGGACAAGGCAGGCAATCAAAACGATTTTCACCGTTCCGCTCTGCGACTTGAAGAACTCTATGACCGTATTCAGAGCGGCGCTGCCTTTCTCCCTGGCTTCTTCCACCGCCTTGGCAGAACCTGCTTTGCTGCTTTTGGACGCTGCTGCTTTTGCCGCTGCATACTCCTTTTTGATTTGCTGCTTCTGCCGCCAGCGGGAGAAGGGGTTGGATGCCGCACCGGGATTTTCGGCCAGCTCCTGCTGGAAAAGCGCCTCTATATTGGCCTTATCCGCCTTGCGCTCCAGTTTCGCCGCCTTGTCATAGGCTTTCACCTTTCGGCTGTACCCGGCGTGACTCACGGCATGGGCTGTCCCTTCCACGGCCTCCTCGCCCTGATGGACTGCCTGAACCCCCACATTGCCATCCTCATTTTGCGTGTTGACCTGGTGATGTACCTGCCCAGCTACCGTGCCGCCCACTGCATGGGCGGCGGACTGCCGGAACCGATTGCCGGGGGCGGCGACCTCTTTGGTGGTGCTGTCGAAGCGGAGCCGGGAACGAACAGACCTACCGGCTGTCGGCTCCGTCTTTAGCTTGCTTCTGGCAGGCTTGCCGTTTCCCTGTGCAGGATTTGCAGCAGACCTTTTGCCGTTTCTTGTCTTTCCGCTGCCCCCGGCAGAGGTCGCTGCCTTTGACGGAGGAGCGGCACCGGCCTTTTGAGCTCTGCCGGGTGAGGGCGGCTTCGTCCCCCGGCACGGCGGAGCCGTTTGTCCGGAAGTGTCCTTCTTGCCGAATCGCAGCTTTCTTCCCTGAGCCTTTGCCCGATCTCCCTCCCGACGCAGCTTGGATTTGGCAGCATCAGCCTTGTCTGCGGCTCTTTCTGCTCGTTCTGCCGCCCGTTCTACGGTGCGGTTCTCCAATTCCTCATCGGAGAACCGCAGCCGGGGCGATTTATCGAGCATCTGTCACCTCCGGTGCGGATGCTCTCTCAGGCAATTCCGCAGTCTGGCCGGACACTTCACTCAGCTTGGTGGTCATCACCTGGTACAGCTCGGAGTCCGTGGGGAAATGATCTACAAAGGGCAGAATGACATCTCCATAAAAAAGCAGTCCTTCGCCCTCACCGGAGTGAGTGACGTAGGACAACTGATGGGGGCTGATATTGAGCTGTTTGGCCAGAATCTCTCTGTCGCCAGCGGCCTGGTTCAGCATGAGGATAAAGTCGCTGTTTTCAAAGATATTGGTCACTTCCCGGCTGGAAAGCAGGTCCTTCACGTTCTGAGTAATACCGGTCGGCAGACCGCCCCACTTTCTGAACCGCTTCCAAATCTCCACAGAATAGGCCGCCGTCTGTTCCTCCTTCAACAGCAGGTGGAACTCATCCACATAGTAGCGGGTGCTTTTCCCAGCGTTCCGGTTGGCAGTGACGCGACCCCAGACCTGATCCTGGACGATGAGCATCCCGATTTTCTTGAGCTGCTTGCCCAGTTCCTTGATGTCATAGCAACAGAAGCGGTTGTTGACATCCACGTTGGTACGGTGGTTAAAGAGGTTCAGGGAGCCTTTGACGTAAATCTCCAATGCCGTGGCAACGTGCCGGGCTTCCTTTTCCTCCTGCTCCAGCAGGGCGTGGTACAAGTCCTCCAGCAACGGCATATTCTCCGGCGTGGGGTGCTCGAAGTACCGCTGATAGATTTGATGGACACAGCGGTCAATGACCGTCTTTTCAATGGGTTGTAAGCCCTCCTTGCCGCCCACCACCAACTCGCACAGGGAGAGGATAAAATCGGATTTCAACGCAATGGGGTTGTCCTCCTCGGAGTAGTTGCTGTTAATGTCCATCGGGTTGATATACTGGGAGCTGGTGGGGCTGATTTTAATGACCTGCCCATTCAGCCGCTGTACCAGTGCCGCATATTCCGCCTCCGGGTCACACACGATAATATCATCGTCTGTCGAGAGGAAAGCGTTGGTGATCTCCCGCTTGGCAGAGAACGACTTGCCGCTGCCGGGGGTACCGAGAATCAGGCCATTCGGATTTTTCAGCTTCTTCCGGTCTACCATGATCAGGTTGTTGGAGATGGCGTTGATGCCATAGTACAGGGACTCGCCGCCGCTCTGGAACAGCTCCTGGGTGGTAAACGGGACAAAAATGGCGGTGGAGCTGGTGGTCAGCGCCCGCTGAATCTCAATCAGATTCTGCGCCAGGGGGAGTGAGGACATCAGCCCCTGCTCCTGCTGAAAGTCCAGCCGCCGCAGATTGCAGTTGTGCTTCTGGGCGATGGAACTGGCCTGAAACACATTGTCCTCCAGCTCCTGGGCGGTGCGCCCGGTGTTCATCACCAGGAAAGTGATGAGGAACATCCGCTCATTCTGGCTCTGCAACTCCTTCAGCAGTGACTTGGCATCCTTGCCGTAGGTAGCCAGGTCACTGGGGAGAATGTCCATATCATACCCGCTGCGAACGGCCTTCTTCTGCTCCTCGATTTTGCTCCTGTCCAGCTCCGTGATGGTGCGCTTGATTTGCTTGATGGCCTTGTTCTGGTCAACGGACTGGACGTGCATGGTCACGATCTCGCTGGACTCCATATCCAGGAAGTCCTTCAAAAGCTGGTCGCTCAGGTCGGAGGCTGTGATCTGCAAGTAGCTCATGGCTCCGTGCAGCTCCCCCATCTGAAAGGTGCGGCCACCGGGGAAGGAGAAGGATGTGGGAGCGATAAAGTCTTTGACCGAAAGGCCGCCCTCCACCAGCCACTTCCAGTCGAAGTAGAACCGGTCACGGCTGCCCATGTGGAATATATCGTGCATCAGGCGCAGACGGGCTTTTCCGTCCAGCACCCTGGCTGTCACCCCCAGCCGCCGGAAGTTGTTCAGCAGGTCGGTCTGCACATGGTCGAGCCGGGGCTTGGCCTGCTTCATGGACTCTGCCTCGATGCCAAAGGTCAGATACTTGGCCTTGGACAGACCGTTGTTGCCCTGCTCCTGCTGCATTTTCAGGATACGGCTGAACTCCACCCGTTCCCGGTCAAAGCCGTCGTTCCGGGACTGAATACGAACGCTCTTTTCAAAGTCCTCCGCATTTGCCGCCATATTCATGAAGGAGAGCTGAAAGCGCACGGAACTGTCAAAGAAGTTGAGAAAGCTACACCACTCCTCAAAGATGGCGGTCTGATCCTCCTGCTGGGCGAGCTGGTAGTTAATGTCCCAGAACTGGATGGTTTTCGTGTAATAGCGACTGCTGACCCGGCAGATACCGTCCGGGAACATCCGCTCAAACGGGATGGACTGTTGGGCTGTCCGGGGAATGCCGTCGTTTCCTCTGGCCTGGTCGATAACGGCCTGAATCTGACGGCGTTCACGCCGGGTCAGATTCTCCGGCAGCTTTACGTCGCTGCCAGCCGCCTTTTTGCTGCTGAGAAAGCTGAACAATGCGGTGTACCTCCATTTCTGCCTCTGCCTGACGCATCAGGAGCAAATAGTAGTTGTTCGTCCGATAGGGTCGGGTCTTGGGGCGGATCAGCTTGGCTGTGATAAACTGTTTTGCAATGACCTCCAGCGGCTGCCCGTCCCGTTCATACATTCCGAGAAAGAACATGGGGAGCATGATGACCATCATCCCCATCGCCGCAAAAGAGACGTTACCCGACTGCTTCAGCAGGAAAAAGGCCGGTACGCCGATGACCGCACCGATGCCGAAGCAGATGAGCTGGCGCTTTGTCAGGTTAAAAAGCACCTTGGATTTGACCCGTGACAGGTCACGGGGAACGGAAATATACGCTGCCAAAGAAAAACCTCCGTTTCTATCAGTGTGCATTGAATACTCCCTTGGCCAGAGAGCCGGTCTTAAACAGGGTGAAGCACAGCAGCACCGTGTAGCCCATCACCCCCCAGATGGAGGCGATGATGTCGTCACTGATTGCGATGCTCTGTATAAGCACTGCGTAGATACCCACGCAGACTAAGATGAGAAATCCCTGAAAGCCCAGTGCCGCCAGGGAGCGCAGATAATTCTGTCCGATTTGGCTCTGCTCCCGATTGCCAAAGGTGGCAAAGGGGATGGGTGCGAGACTGACCATGAGGTAAATCTCGATCATGCGACCATATATGATGACAAAAATCAGGGCGGAGAGCGCCCACATGGTCACATGGACAATGAGGGACTGGAGATACACGCCGATCAATGGGCCGATGTCCATCTCCATTAAGGTGTCCTCCATGCTTTCCAGCGCCGATGCGTCTACCGCTGTACTGCCGGAGATAATGCCTCCGGCACTGCTGATAACCGACTGCGCTACGTCAAAGACGGCCAGGGTGATATTGAAGCAGTTCGTTACCAGCAGAACTGCCATAAAGGTCTTAAAGACCCACTTGAAAAAAGTCCACGTTTCAAAATTGGCGAGGTTGTTATGCTCGATAATCATCTGAATCAGCTCATAACAGGCAATAAACGTGAGGATCAGTCCCGCAATGGGGACAATGACCGATTCGGACACAGACTGTATCATGGAGAAGATCCCCGGAGAGAAGTTCGCCGGGGAAGTCCCAACCTGTGTGGCCACGTCTCCTACCTGTTGATTGACTGAATCGAACATCCCTGACAGATTGCCCATGATACCGCTGACAATGATCTCTTTGAGCCATTCGCCAATCTGTTCGATGATGGCGTTCAAATAAAGCTACCTCCGTGTGAAGTGCGGAGACTGGAAACTGGGCAGTGAGGGCAATGTAAACTGCTACCCGCAGCGGGTTCCCTGACTGCCAGCCCCGGTCAAAATGCGTGTGATCGGGCTTCAGCGCCGCCCCAGGGCATGAACAGGTTCATACCACGGGGCGGATGAATCGGCTGATTTTGTTCGAAAAATCAGCCGAAAAGCCCCGAAAGCAGGGGTACGAGGGTCGTTCCGATGAGCGCGACACCGCCGCCCGCCATCAACTGTTTCATACCCTGGCTCTTGGCACCGGGGTTGTCGTTGCCGTAACCTTCCAGCAGGTTGATCGCACCCCAGATGCCCAGGCCAGCGCCGAGGGCGATCACGAGGGTCTGGAGGACAGTGACCGCAGAATTGAAAAATGCCATAGTGATTGTTGAAACCCATCCCGCTACCCACGCCGCAGCGCTGCTCCCTGGGGATGGTTTCGCTCCTTCCTGTTTTGATGATTTGTTTGGGAGCTATGCAGTCTGCCCGCACTGCACACTGTTCTGAGAAACAATGATTTCTTCTGCTAACCGCAGCGGTTTGTTTTGCTGACAGTGCTGTCCAGCTTTGGGCAAACAAAAAGCCGCCTGTTACAAGGCGGTCAGATACAAAGAGGATTGAATTGTTTCACCGAGTCGTTTCCTTCGATGGGGCAGCCTTCTGGAATGCGGGACGTGCGGCACTTGCCGTCTGTTTGGAGGAGAGATCGGCGAGAACGGAACTCCGGTCACGCTCTTTGTACGCCTCCAGCATGGATTTCAATTCGGTGTTGGGAACCATGCGGCTTTCTCTGCCCCAGACACGCTTCCCATCCTCGCCCTGCTCCTGTACAACAGGGCGGGAGACCTTCGTGGCACCGTCCTCAGGGAGCTTCATCCAAACGCCCTTTCCATACTTGTTGTCATGAATCATGGTCGGGGAGACCACAAAGGTCTGCCAGGGGCGGTGGTCGTTTGGGGACTGGTTTGGGATGCTGACCTGCACCAGCTGCTTGCCGGCTTTGGAAATGAACGGCTCTCCCACCAGCCCCTTGCCAAATTTGACGGTCACTTCGCTACGTGCCGCCTGTTTTTCTTTTGCCATTGGATTCCCTCCATTATTCGTCTGCGTCAACGACTGTGTACCGATCATTGGGGCGCAATTTCAGCCTGTGGTTCAGGAACGCCTCGATGTCAAAGGCGTTTCGTTTATCGTAATCGGACGTTAATTTGTAATTGGGGTGCTGAGTCAGATCGTATTTGTCCGAGAGAAACGGCCTGACGCCCCGGAGCTGGAGAATGCACTTTCCACCATCCATGACGGCAAGCTCATCCTGACTCATGAGTTCATGACCTGTTTTTTGATAATTTAGGCTGTGAGATTCCTCCCACCCACGGCTCTCTCCTGTGTTATAAAGGTCGATGGTCTCTTTCCCTAGGGCAGCGGTCAGCTCCTTTAGAGTGGTGGGTTCTGAGCCGCCCAGGAAGATTTGAGCGTCGCAGTTACCGATGATGGTGTCGGCATTGTCCTTATAAATGGCCTTGAGCTGGCTCCTGGCCTGCAACACCAGACAGGCGGAAATCTCCCGGGAACGGATGGTGGCAATCAGCTTTTCCAGGTTGGGTATCTGCCCGATATTGGCAGCCTCATCGATAAGGCACCGGACGTGAACCGGCAGCCGTCCGCCATATACATCATCCGCCTTTTCACAGAGCAGATTGAAGAGCTGGGTATAGACCATAGAGATCAGGAAATTGAATGTGCTGTCCGTATCCGACATGATGAGGAACAGCGCTGTTTTCCGATCTCCCAGCTTGTCCAGCTCCAGCTCATCATAGGCAGTGATTTCCCGCAGCTCCTCAATGTCAAAGGGAGCCAGCCTTGCGCCACAGCTAATCAGGATGGATTTTGCCGTTTTCGCTGCCGCCAGCTTGTATTTGGCGTACTGTCGAACAGCGAAGTGGTTGGGCTTCCGCCGTTCCAGGTCTTTGAACATCAGGTCAACCGGGTTTTCAAAGGTCTCGTCGTCCTCCCGCACCTCCATTGCATTGATGAATTCGATCATAGTGGCAAAGTTCTGTTCCTCCACTGGCGCTTCATAGTGGATGTATCCGATGAGCGCCGTGTACAGCAGCGTCTCCGCCTTTTCCCAGAAGGGGTCTCCGGCTTTCCCGTCGCCTTTGGTATTGGTGATAAGGGTGGTCACCAGCTTCAAAATATCCTTTTCGCTGTGGATGTAAGCGAAGGGGTTATAGTGCATGGATTTCTTGAAATTGATGGAGTTCAGCACCTTTACCTGATAACCGTTGGCCTCCATTGCGTGGCCGCAGGACAACAGCAGTTCCCCTTTGGGGTCTGTCAGGACATAGGAGGAGTGCATCTGTAGCAGATTCGGCTTGATGAAGAACCTTGTCTTGCCGCTGCCGGAACCGCCGACGATGAGCACGTTTTTGTTCCGGGCATTGGCCGGATTCTTGGGGCGGTTGGACATCATCAGGCGCTCCGTTTTGGTGAGGATTACATTCTGCTGGAAATCTGGGTCGATAAACGGTTCAATGTCTTTGGCTGTCCCCCAACGGGCAGAGCCGTATTCCTCGTTGTGGCGGTACTTCTTGGCGTTCTTGCCTTTCATGTACACCGCCAGGCGCAGACCGCCGCCGCATAGCAGACCGATGAGCAAATCAAATGGGTGAAAGCTGGGCAGCGGGTTCCCAAACGCCGTCGGAATCGTAGAGAGCAGTGAAAGGATACGCTCCCCACTGGTTGTTCCTGTTGCCAGCCGCCACGCTTCCCCCAGATTGGTCGC
Organism: Clostridiales bacterium; assembly: GCA_021205695.1. Taxonomy (GTDB): domain Bacteria; phylum Bacillota; class Clostridia; order Oscillospirales; family Oscillospiraceae; genus Onthomonas. Next base: position 37,497 of record JAJPXB010000036.1, on the reverse strand, counting down.
CACCAGTCCAACCAGCACATAGGGCAGGTACAGCGCCAGCAGCTTGGTTATCTTTTTGCTCATAAGTCACGCTCCTGACTCTTTTCCCGTACCTTCTTGGGAATACCGGCCACCATCTCCTTGAGCTTGTTGAGCTGCTTCAAGACGCTGGGTTTCTTCTCCTTTTGCACCAGCGTGGCGTTGTACTCCTTAAAGGCAGCAGTCAGGGCGTCGCCGTCCCTTGCCTTGAAGAACACCAGGTACCTGGGCGGCTCCTGGGACGGGTCTTTTGTGATGGCGTAGTCCACGCCGTACTTGTCCAGAATCTTTTTGAAGCCCTTTACATCCGTCTTTTCGATCTCAATATTGGTGGCTCCCTGATTCTGGCCGATGAGCTGGTCAATGGTCTGTTCGCCCACGGGCTTCTCGTTGGCCAGCGCCGCCTTTTTCGCCTTCACGTTGCTGCGGTGCTGCATAAACTTCCGGAATGCCGACATGAGCGCCCGGCCGGTCAGTTTAGTGGTGCTGATAGCCAGGTTGATTGTCCTGTTTTCAATTTCCTCCTGCAAAAGCAATCACCTCGTTTCACTCCGATAGCGCCGGGAAAGATCAAATTGCATCACGCTCCGGGACAGGCTTCGCTTTGGCCTTTGCTGCCTTTTCCCGAGCCGCCTGCCGCTCGGCCACAATATCGTCTGGAATGGGTATGGCGGCAATGCTCCGACCCATACGGATAAACAGCTCTGGGCGGTGAAAGGGCGCCTCGAACTTGTTTGTCTGTTCCGGCGTCAGAGAGCAAAAATCATCCTCGGAAAGTCCCACCACAAGGAAGTTACCGGCGACAATATCGTATACATCGCCGTTTTCATCCCGCAGCGCCCGATTCATCGGCAGCCCCCTGAGCTTGGATTCCTCACCGCAGACAATGCCCACGGGGTCGCTATAGGGATAGACGACTTCGATGTCCCCGCCCACCGCCGCTTGCAGCGATTTCAGCCCAAGGTCGATCTCCACCAGCTTCGGGTGCTGTTCCGGTTCTACCAGCAGGACAGACATTCGAGACTTTTCCATAGAACGCTCGCCGGTTACGGCAAAATCGGCGTGCGTGAAATCCTCTGCGTCCAGCACATATACCGAGTCATTCCATTTCTGCTCCACCTGCTCCTGTGCTTCCTCACGGCTCTCCGCTTGCACAGTCGCGGTGCGCTCCAGCGTCTCTGTGATTTTCACATCATATTCTTTCATTAGCGCACCTCTGTCAATCCAGCCGAATGGCCGGGAAATCTTTGCCGTCTGCACACAGGGTCACGGTGCGAGATTCCACTGTCTGGCGGGTCAGGTAGATCTCCAGCGCAGATACAGACGCTTCCTCGCCGTCAGCGTCCACGTCATATAGTATGGCCGGGCCGATGAGGTATCGCTCATCTCCCAGGGTCAGCAGATGGCGCTCATCACAACTCATAATGAGGCCAAGCTCGTCGGGGGTCTCCATGATACGGTCACTCTCCCCAAAACAGGGAAGGATGTCACAGCACTCATCCACGTCGATCACCTGAATCGGCTTGCCGGGGACGACTGCCACCATGATCGTGGGCAGATAATCATCCTCTCTGCCAAGCTCGATTGCCTCGATGCAGTGCTTGGCATCTGCAATCACCTTTTCGAGCGAGTTCATCAACATATCCATGTCGATGTCCGGGATGGATTTGTGCTTCCATTCGCCAAAACCTTTGTAATCCATACAAAACTCCTTATCTCCTGCGGACAAAAAGAAAAGGCGGCTATCCGCCACCCGAACCTCGGATGCGAATAACCGCCCTGTGCTTTGCCCTGATTCATCTCTTACCTTGACTGATCCCGCTGCCGCCGTCGCTGCCACTGTTCCAGCAGTTTGATGATGGTGTCCTGCATCTGCTTCGGTGTGTAGGAACGTGGGAAATATTTTCGCAGCACATCATGCTTGATGACCACATTGTCCAGCGCACTCTTTTTCTCCTCGTTCATGATCTCATTCATGGCGTCCTGGGTGCAGGCTCCGGCTTGACTGAGTTTTTTGATACGCTGCGCCTGGGAGAGAGAAGGAGTGGCCTGCCCGTAGTCCATAGCGTCCAGAAAGCCACGCTGCTCCTCCTCTGTGAGAAAGGACAGCTCCACCGCCGGATTAAAGGCAATCTGCTTCTGGTCTACCATCTCCAGTAGTTCGGGGATGAGGTAGGTCAGGCGAACGTAGCGCTGCACTTGCTTATAGCTTTCTCCTGTCCCATCCGCAATGACCTCTGTGGTGCGTTTGCCAAAATAATCTGGGACAACTTGTCCCTCTTTTCTGGGTCGCCCCCTTGCACGATCAATGGCCTCTATCTTCATTCTGTACGCAAAAGCCCTTTCGCTGGGCAGTAGCGTCTCCCGCTGGAGGTTGGAATCCACCAGCGCGATAACAGCGGCGTCATCATCCATCTCCCGGACAATGACCGGCATAGTCTCCAGTCCTGCCAGCTCCGAGGCATGGAGCCTCCGGTGGCCTGCAATCAGCTCATAACCGCCCTCTGGCCGGGGACGGGCAACCGCCGGTGCCAGTACGCCGAATTGGGCAACGCTTTCCATCGTTCGCTGCATGGCTTCATCATCCACCACCTTGAAGGGATGGTTTTTGAAGGGGTGCAGTTCTGACAGTGGAATCTCCTGAATTTCTTCACTTTTCTTAATGGGCATAGTCTCCTCCTTCCTCCGGGAACAGGACATTCTTCACCACCGCCTGTTTCCCCCTTCCGATGGCCGTCCTCTGGTCATCTCCGCCGATATGCACCGGCGTACACATTTCCAGCACCCGGCTGAAAATCCGGGCATGAGCTACATCGGATGGGTTGCGAATCTGCTGGATGGTCAGGTTGGTGGTGATAATGACTGGCAGCCCGGACTTATAGCGCTCGTCGATAACAGCATACACCTGTTCCAGCGCATATTCGGTGTTGCGCTCGATACCCAGGTCGTCCAGAATGAGCAGTGGGAAATGGGAGAAAGAGGCGATGTACTGGTAGCGCTCATCTGAGTAGAACCCACCCATTTGGCCAAGGATCTTCGAGAAGTTCGTCATCAGGACAGGGACGTTTTGCTCGATTAGGGCGTTAGCGATACAGGCGGCCAGAAAGGATTTGCCGGTGCCAACGTCACCCCAAAACAAAAGGCCAAGGTTTTCCGCCTTGACCTTCTTCCAGCTATTCACATATCGCCGTGCCATTTGGACGCTGGGGGTGTCCTTTGCAACCTCAAAACGCCAGTCAAGCAAATGCTTTTCCTGAATCCCAGTGGCCTTCAGCCGCTGGACGTTTATCATTCGCTCCTGTTCCTTTGCAAGCTGTGCCTCCCGGTCTCGTTTTTCCTTCCGGCACTGGCACAGACAGGGAAAGATATGCTCCGTTCCCTCAAGGCTGACCCGGCACTGAACCGGAGTGTCGCACTTTTTACAGTACAGCAGTCCGTTGTCTCCGACGTACTCGTCTTCCCGTGGTTCTGTCCGAGTATGCAGACGGTCAAACATATCGGCAAGTGTTGTCATAGGCTGTCTCCCTCCTCAAACGCATAGTTGCTGTGGCTGTAACCCGACACCGGTTTCTTCTCATCCCGCCTGGCCCAGCTCCGCAGGGTAGCGAGATGGTTCTTATAGTGCTTGCCCGTGGAGGCCATGTATTCAGACAGACGCTCGATGCGCTGCTGGTAGTCAGATGGGAACTCCGCCTGGAGCCTCTCATACTCAGAATCTGTAAAGAGTACATTGCCATACGCCCCATACTGGCGGCGTGGCTCTTTCTTCTCTTTGTATTTGATTCTATCTGTATTTGATGGGTTAGTATTTAATTGTGGCGGGTTTTCCGCCTGCGGTTTATCCGCTGCCGGATTCCCCGTTGACGGATTTTCGGGTAACGGTAAAGCGGTCACTGGTTCCGGTGTTTGAGGCACCTCGTAGATGGTGTACTCCACTCCGGTCATTCTGCCATTCTCATCTCGAAGCTGTCGCCGCTGCACATAGCCACACTGCTCCAACTCCCACAGGGCAGTCTCAATGGCCGCCTTTCCGTCCTTGTTGATCGTGACCAGTCCTTTGACGTTGTAGTGCCATGAATCCGGCAGGCTCAAAAACTGTGACAGGAGTCCCTTCGCTTTCAAAGACAGCCCGTGATCCTTCAAATGATGGTTGCTCATAGTGGTATAATTTGCGTTTTTCTCTACTCGAAATACTGCCATCGACATCCCTCCAATACTCTATCATAATCGACCTGACGATGAAACCAATTCTGCCCAAAAGAAAAAGGCGGCAATTTCCAGGAAGGAAAATTACCGTCTTATATTCGTGGCCAAGAACTGTGCGCTATGCGAACGCAATGCGTAGCATCTGCGTCACTTCCATGCATATGCGAACGTGATGTGTGCCGCTGTGTCACAGGCCGAAAAGCAACAGCTCACGATTTCAGGGAAATTGGCACTTACGTCCATTCCAAAATCAGGAGAAAGCTGAATTGTTAGAAAAGTACCGTTCAGATGCCGAATCACAAGCAAAAAAGTCAAAATACGAACTTGAGTATGTGCATAAAACCATACCGCATGGGAGCGCATCACATTCGCATTGTGGGGGTCGTCGGTTCGAATCCGATCAGGTCCACCAGATTTCCGGGAATCATCCAAGGGTTGATTCCCGGAATTTCTTTTATTGCCATGCTTCCTCATCAAAAGAGATATTAAAGTCGATCTCCGCCTCGTAATCCCGGCGGACATAGTCTGCCCGAATCAGCTGACTGACGATCATTTTTTTTGCGCCAGAGGACGCCTGGCCATTATAGATCTGCCCGGCGCAGGATCTGGCTGTACTCCCTCTCCGGAGCGGCATCAGAGGCCGGAAGCCGGTCAGGCTCCAGCCTCTTTCGGGCACAAAAAACGGGGGACGCCGCTGCGCGGCGCCCCCTTCGGTTTGCGGGTTTAATCCTCTGTGCTGTAGGACGCAGCGTATGCGTCGTAGTCGATGTTCTGAACCTCGGTGAGCGGCTCAGCGGAGTAGGTGGCGACACGGTCGTCATCGATCACGCCGGACCAGTTCATACCGAAGGCGAAGTCATAGGTGTTGCCGACGGAGTCCACATAGCACTCCATGTCGCGCGGCACGTCCTCGAGCTGGGCCTCGACGGCCTCCATGGAGGCGGGCTGCTGGAAGACCAGCAGGCCGTTGGGTTCGACCTCGCCCAGGATGATCTCGGAGACCGCTTCGGGGTACTGATCGTTGTAGCAGACCAGGATGACGTCGGCCAGAGGCTCCACCTCAGACCAGACCATTCCGCGCTCCATGCACATGGACACGATCACGGGAATGTCGCCGGCCACGGAGGCGGCGTACTCCAGAGCAGTCAGATCGCCATAGTTGGCAGCGGCCTGAGCGGTGTTGCCCTGATAGGAGCGATTCTCCTGGGTACCGTCCTCCAGGGTCATGCCGGAGATGGAGGGATCGCGGGCGGTGGTGGCGGTGTACTCGCCGTATTGCAGGGACACGGGATACCAGATGTCATCTGCGGTGACGAGGGTCCCTTCCTCATAGGCGGTCATATAGTTCCACGCGTTCACAAAGTTTTCGTTATAGGACGGGGTGTAGGGTGCGGTCATACCCACCAGGATGTAGTCACAGGCGGCGATCTCCTCGGCGGAGGCCCGGATGATGTCGTCCTCGGTGTAGGTGGCGTTGCCGTCGTCGTCAGCCTCACCGGTGGGCTCGCCCACCGTGTCGGTGACGATGTTGAAGTACTCGCTCAAAACGTCCAGATCCATGCTGGCCTCCCAGGAGGGGGTGCCTTCGCTGATGCCGGTAAAGGCGCTGACGCTGAAGCCGGTGTTGTAGACATAGGGGACATAGACGGTGGGCTTCTCAGAGACGGCGCCGTCCTCGCTGATGGTGCCATCGTTCTTGATCATGACCACGGAGGCCGCCTGGGACTCCAGCGCCAGCTCGCTGTCGGAGCCGGTGGAGATGATGGACTCGGCATAGGCGGAATCGTTGTAGGGCTGATCGAACATATTCAGGTTCATCATGACGAGAATAAAGTCATAGGCTGCGCTGCTGATGATCTCATCGGCAGCCTCCTGGCCGTTGTTCTCCACCAGGATGTCGTAAGCCTCAGCTACCGTATCCATGGAGTCATAGCCGCCCAGCAGCTCAGCGCCCTGCTCCCAGCTGTAGGCAATGCGCTCGGCCTCAGTCATGTCCTCAGCGCCCCAGACGCCCATATAGGTGTAAACTTCCCAGTCGGTCATCTTCAGACCTTCGTAGCCGTACTCTTCCAGCAGGCCGTACATATAGGCGTTGTACGCGCCGGCAACTTCCTCGCCGCCGTAAGCGTCGCCGTTGCCGTCCACGTTGACGGAGTACTGGGTCATGATGCCGGAGGAGCCGGTCAGACCGGGCAGGTCGAGCACGCCGTCAAAGAAGGGGATCAGGTGCGCCTCCAGGTTGTCCCCGGGGAACACGGCGTAGCGGGCGGAGGTGCCGTGGTCGTTGCGGCCGGCCTCAGTAGCGCCTGCGCCGGCATAGTGCTTGGAGAAGCAGTAGACGGATTCACTGCCCCAGCCCAGATCGGTGCCGTCGTCGTCATAGGTGGACTGCATGGCGTTGACATAGGCGGTGGCAATATCCGTGGTCAGCAGGGGATCCTCGCCGTAGGTGCCGAAAGAGCGCTCCATGGTGGCACCTGCAATATCGATCTGGGGACCCAGGAAGGCGGTGATGCCGGCTGCCCGATACTCCTTGGCGGTCTCCTCGCCGATCTCGGCGGCCAGCTCGGTGTCCATGGTGGAGGCTAGAGCGACGCACTCGACCAGACCGGAGATATTGGACGGGTCGATGGAGATCATGGCGGGGATGCCGTACCAGCAGCTCTCGGCCACGGCCTGGATTTGGTTGGTCCACTGGGCGTGGACGCCGCCGCCACGGCCGATGTTACGGGTGACGCCGCCGCGGCCGCCGGACATCAGGAAGGTGTAGGAGGTGTCGTCCTCGGTCAGAGGATCGGTGGTGAAGCTGCCCCAGCCGCCGTGGGCCAGGATAGCCGCCATCTCGGAGCCGGACATCAGGCTGACCAGGTTCGCGGCGCGCTCCTCGCTGGTGAGACGCCAATCTTCATATGCGTCCAGCTCGCCGTTCTGGTTCAGGTCCTTGAAGGCGTAGCCGTCGTCCTCGATGATGGTGACGCCGGAGGTGGGGGACAGGCCGAGGGTATCGCCGTCCTCGTTTTCAATCTTGATCCAGCCGTCGTCAGTGACCTCGACGGTGTACTTCGCGCCGTCGCTGGGAACGGGGATGTAACCCTCGACCTCGGCGGCGGTCTCCTCTGCCTCGGCGGCGTCGTCATCGGTGGCGTCGGAAGCGGAGGTGTTGTCTGTGGTGGTGTCGGAATCGGTGGTCGTGTCAGAATCAGAAGTGCTGCCGCCGCAGGCTGCCATGCTCAGAACCATAGCCAAAGCCAGCAGAAGAGCCAACAGTTTGTTCAGGTGCTTCATTTGTGGTTCTCCTTTCGAGTGCAAATCCCGACGCACACGCTTCCCTGTGTGCGCCGGGTGGGGTGGGGAGCATCAATGACGCATCAGAGATCAGCCCTGGGTGTAGGGGTCGGCGTAGGGGTCGGTATAGTCGTCGGTGGATTCCTCTTCCTCGTCGTCCTCTTCCTCGGTGGTGCTGCCAGAGGTGTAGGGATCGGCATAGGGATCGGTGTAGTCATCCTCAGCCTCGTCCTCGGCCTCTTCCTCTTCGTCCTCCGCCTCTTCGGTCTCGTCCTCGTCTTCTTCCTCCTCGGTGGTGTCATCCGCGGTGTCGGAAGTGGAGCTGTCGCTGGCAGAGCTGCTGCTGGAGTCGTCAGACGAGGTGCATGCCACCAGGCTGAATACCAGCATCAGCGCCAGCAGCAGGGCCATCAGCTTCTTGCAGATTTTCATGTGTGCCTTCCTCCTTGTGTAAAGTTGTAAAACCTGCTCGCTTTGAGCAGGTTTTTCCACGAGCGGCCACTCATTTGACATCGGTAGTATATCGCATCCGTCAGAAGGCCACAATAAGTCTGTCGTAACTCGCAAAATTCTGTCGTAATTCGCACAGATGGGCGGAGAGCCGGTGCTGCTCTCCGCCCATTTCAAAGGATTCACGATTCCTTCTGCATCTGTCCTGTCGGAAAGGGAATGGCGACGTTCATCACAAAGCGGCAATCCTTCTGGTCGACGGACAGCGTCCCGCCGTACTGGTTCACCAGGTAACGGATGCTCTTCATCCCATAGCCGTGATAACGCCGGTCTCCCTTTGTCGTCTCCGGCAGCCCATCTACGAACTGCAGCGGCCTGCCGCAGTAATTCTCCATATGGATGACCGCCATCCCCGCCGTCTGCCTGATCTCGATCAGGACAAAGCGCTTCTCCACGTCCTCTTCCGACCGCACGCTCTCGATGGCGTTGTCCAAGGCGTTGCCCAGCAGGGTGTAGACGTCTACCGCCTGCAAAAAGTCCAGTGCGCTGCCGTCTCCCATGTAATTCAGCCGAATCTGTTCTTTTTCACAGACCATGCGTTTTTCGCCCAGGATGGCGTCCAGCGCGTCGTTTCCGGTCTTCAGAATACTGTCGTAAAAGCTGATCGCCTCCTCTACCCGGGCCAGCTCCTGTTCCTGCTCCGGCGCCCGGGTCATCTGCCGAATGGCGGCGATCTGCTGCTTCAGGTCATGGCACTTTCGGTTGATCAGCGCTACATTCTCCGCCTGCAGGGCGTGCTGCTTCTGCTCGTTCTGGAGGAGCAGGCGGATCGTCTCGTTTTCCCTTTGCAGCCGGTTGGAGTGGAACAGGCCAAACTGGACGCTCAGCGCCAGAGCACAGACCAGAATGCTGTACAGCCGCAGCTCCACGTTGTGCCAGTCATAGTTTTCATCTATCACAATGAAAAGCTGGCTTATCTGGTTGATAAGGAAGATCAGGATGGAAAGTACCGTCACATTCGTCTGTATCCGAGGCTCTCCCTCCCTGTTTCGCCACCAGGTAAACAGCCGGAAAATCACCGTGTACAGGAGAACAAAAACGGCAAGGTAGATCGCTGTGCTCTGCCACATATCATCTGTCAGGCCAAACGCATAGTAGAAAATCAGGAACAGATTGAAGACCGCGTCCTGGATCAGCATTCCTGCGGAAAAGTAGAAGAGATATTCCAGGAAGGGCAGCCCCGTCACCCACCAGTAGGCCAACAGCAGGTAGCCCGTCAGCGGGTAGAAGAGAATGGGCGTCATCATGTCCGCCAGGTCAATGAAAAGTCCGCATCCCAGGCCAACCAGACCTGCCAGAATCCAGCGCCACCATTTCTGCTTTCCTGATCTGCGGTGCCTGATGAGCAGGGCAAAAATCACGGCAAATTGAATCACATAACGAGTCAGTGCCATATTCATGATCAGTCAGCACCTCCCAGATAATCTGTCAATGCCTGTAGGAACGGCTTTCGCCTGGAGCGGCTGACAGGCAGCCGCTCGCCTGCGATGAGTACGGTATCACTGCTGACCCGCTCGACATATTTCATATTGACCAGAAAGCTCTGGTTACAGCGGGCAAAGCCCAGGGGCGCCAGCCGTTGCTCTGCCTCTCCGATAGTCCCCCGCACCACCTTTTCCCCGCCGTCAACACAGTGGTAGTAGAGCCAGTGGTTGCGCACCTCGATATAGGTCACAGCCGCCGCATTCAGCCGCACAAGATCGCTGCCCACCGGCAGCAGCAGCTCTGAACGCGCTCTCCGGTCCTGTGCAGCCAGGATCTTTTCCAGCATGACGGAGAACTGGTAGTAGGCTACCGGCTTGAGCAGATAGCCTGCGGCCTGCACCGTATACCCCTCTACCGCATACTGGGCCACATTTGTCACAAAGACCAGGCCAGCTTCATCGTCCAGCTCCCGCAGCCGACGTGCGGTCTCCATCCCGTTGAGCAACGGCATCTCGATGTCCATAAAAATAACCGCGCAGTCGCAGCGGTACTGCTCCAGAAAGCTGAGCCCGTCTGAGTAGAGCCGTATATCGAAGCTTAACATATTCTTCTTTTCATACTGCCGCAGATACCGCAAAAGGATCTCCCGATCCCCATACTGGTCCTCCACGATGGCGACATTCATCACAGCACCCCCTCTGCAACGGACGCATATGCAGACTGCTTCATCGCTCCAGGCCGCCTTTCCGCCCGTTCCCCTGCATTTTCCCTATCGTATCAGCTATACAGATTTTTGTCAATTGCCGCCCCGATACCGGCCCCTGCAGAATGGGAGCGTTACAACTGTGTCCCGACCGGCGGCCTGCTCGTGGGGAAGGGGCGCGACCGGTCGTCCCCCTGCTTGCCGCATGATCCCTCCGCTGCTTCGGCAGGCGTTGATTTCCGCTTCCGGCCGGTACAAAATATCTGTTCATCCCTGTTTCAGTTTCAATTTACTTTCCGCTTACCCTCTGTTATAATGACAAAAGAACCGACTTTCCGCCTGATTGCCCATCTTTTAACCCAGGGAGGGATCGCCATGCCCCGTATCGCCATTGTAGAGGACGACCCTGTCTGCGCCCGGCAGCTCCAGGAGTATGTGGAGCGCTACAGCAGGGAGACGGGGACGGAGCTGACCGTCACCCAGTTCCCCGACGGGCTGGACGTGGTGGAGGATTATCGCCCGGTATGGGACGTCATCCTGATGGACATTGAGATGCCCAACCTGGACGGTATGAGCGCCGCCCGGCGCATCCGGGAGCAGGACAGCGAAGTGATACTGGTTTTTGTCACCTCCATGGCCCAGTACGCTGTAGAGGGCTATCGGGTGAATGCCCTGGACTATCTGCTCAAACCGGTGACCTACGCCCAGCTGAAAATGAGTATGGATCGCGTCGTGGCGCTGCTGCGGCGAAACGAGAGCCGCAACATCCTGCTGCCCCAGGGGGACAGGCTGGTGAAGGTGTCCTCCGGGGATATCCTCTACGCGGAGGTGCAGAACCACGCACTCAGCGTCGTCACCCCCACCGTGACCTACCACCTCCGGGCCACCCTGAGCGACCTGGAGCAGCAGCTGGAGGGGGCCAATTTTGCCCGCTGCAACCAGCACTATCTGGTGAATCTGCAATATGTGACCTCGGTGGGGCGGGAGAGCGTCAACGTCTCCGGCCACGAGCTGCCCTTCAGCAGACCGAGACGAAAGCCCTTTTTACAGGCGTATTCCGAGTATTTGGGGGTGGAGCTGTGATGACGGCGGTACAGGAATATTTCTTTTTTTATCCTCTGGAGATGCTGACCGCTGCGCTGGTCTTTATCCTGCCCCTGGAGAAGCGGAAAAAGCCGGTTCTGAGGGCGGTTGGATTTGCGGTTTCCATCTGCCTTCTGTTCCGGCTGTCCTTTCTTTTCGCAGAGCATCTGTATGAGATCGGTTGGCTAACGGTACAGACAAGTGCGCAAAGTGGCTATCTCTCCTCGCTGTTCTGGTGCGGACTGCTGTTCCTTCTGCTGATTCCGCTGATCCTGGGCGTGTGCTGGGTTTCTTTGCGTGAAGCGGCGTACTGCGCCGCCTGCGCCTACCTGATAGAGCATATCGCTTATTGCATCCGTCTGTTGGAAAATTGGGTGTTGGCACCGGCGGAGGTGTCGCTGGGGAGTTTGCTCTACATTATCGATCATATTGTGGTCTATGTTTGTGTGTATGTTCTGTTTGTCCGCAAAATGGTGCAAAAGGGGCACTGTGTCACCAATGCGCTGAACTCCCTGGGGCTGACCCTCAGCGTGCTGGCGGTGGTGCTTGTCATGAGCGTGCTGGCCTCCGCCTATGACTTTGAGGTGATTCATGCCATCTATGCCCTGTTCTTTTGTACCGGCACCTTCTACGGTCAGCTCCGGCAGCAGCAGAAGCAGGGGCTGGAGCAGGAGCTGGCGCTCCAGCAGCAGCTCTGGCAGCAGCAGAAGGCCCAATATGAGATGAGCCGGGACACTATCCAGCTCATCAACCAGAAGTGCCACGATTTGAAGCACCAGGTGGAGGCCCTCCGGCACATCAATGAGCCGGAGTACCGGAACACCGTCATCGACTCTCTCCAGGATGCGGTGATGATTTACGACACGAAAATCGAGACGGGGAATGAGATTTTGAACACGGTGCTCACGGAAAAGAGTCTCCGGTGTCAGCGAGAGCACATCACCCTGATCTGTCTGGCAGAGGGGAGCGCCCTGACCTTCCTGGACACGGTAGACCTGTATACCCTGTTCGGCAACGCCATGGACAACGCCATGGAGGCGGTGGCCGCCCTGGAGGAGGAGAACCGCCTGATCCGGGTGACAGTGCGGCGGCGGTCCGACCTGGTGCTGGTGCAGGTGGAGAACCCCTATCAGGGCACGCTGATCCTGGAGGACGGCCTGCCGGAGACCAGTAAGGGGGACAAGGGCTGGCACGGCTTCGGCCTGCGGAGCATTCAGAGCATTGCCGAACGCTACCACGGGATTTTCCAGATCAGCGGAGAGAATCAGGTGTTCCGTCTCCGGCTCACCTTCCTGGTAGGGGAACAGTCTGCGGCAGAAAAACAACAGTCTGCGGCAGAAGTGCCCACATTTAAAAAATAATTTGTTATCATCCTCCTATCCAGCCGGGACACACCCGGCCAACAACGGATAGGAGGAAATTTTTATGGAAGGGAAGAAAAAACACCCGGGATTGGCGGGAAAAATCGTCACCACCACGTTACGGGGCATCGTCTGTCTCATTCTGGTGGTGGTGATGGTGGCGGTCAGCACCATCCTGCCCAGCTACGAACGGATGGTGGATGTCTTTATGAGCGGCCTCGATATCGGGGTGGACAATTCCGCCGTAGACACCACCGGGCTTGACCTGGACTACTACACCGCCGACTACACCGCCGAAACCATCAGCGACGCGGAGGACGCTCTGGCTGACCAGATCGCCGACGAGGGCGTCGTCCTGCTGGAGAACGACGGCACCCTGCCCCTCAGTGAGGACACGGTATACAGCCTGTTCAGCGTGAACAGCGCGACGGTCACCTCTACGGACAGCATAACGGGCGGCCGGAGCCTCCAGACCCTGTTCTCCGAGGCAGGGGTCAGCATCAACACTACCCTGTGGGGCTTCTACTCTGCCAAGTCCGGCGAGGGCTACGGTCTGGGCACCGGCTCCATCAGCTACGGCGACGATGAGGACTTCTCCATCAACGAGGTACCCCTCAGCGAGCTGGAGGCGGAGGATGGCCTGCTGGAGAGCGTGGAAGGCACCGTTCCCATCTATTGGCTCAAGCGGGTAGCCGGCGAGGGCCGGGATATGCCCCGCTCCATGTATAACCACACCGACATCGAGGAGGACAAGAGCAAGAGCTACCTGGAGCCGGACTCCATCGAGCTGGAGATTCTCCAGTACCTGAACGACAACTTTGATGAGGTTATCCTGGTGGTGAACTCCAACGCTGCTCTGGAACTGGGCTGGCTGGAGGACTACCCCAACATCACGGCGGTTCTCTATGCGCCCGACGGCATTACAGCTATCCCCCGCATCCTCACCGGCGAGGTGAACCCCTCCGGCCGGACGGTGGACACCTTCGCCGCCGACGCACTGGCCTCCCCCGCCGCCCAGAACTTCGGTGACTATCAGTACACCGATGAGGACGGCAACATGACCGTCTACAATTACGTCTCCTACGAAGAGGGCATCTATGTAGGCTATAAGTATTATGAGACCCGCTATGAGGACGTGGAGCTGAATCAGGGCAACGCCGGGGAGTACGACTATGACACCGAGGTAGTCTATCCCTTCGGCTACGGCCTGAGCTACACCACCTTCGAGTGGTCCAACATGACCACGAACTGGACGGACGACACCTGCACCGTCACCGTGGACGTGACCAACACCGGCGACGTGGCGGGCAAGGACGTGGTGGAGGTCTACATCCAGTCCCCCTACACCGAGTACGACATCGAAAACAGCGTGGAAAAGGCCTCCGTTGCCCTGGTGGGCTATGGCAAGACCAGCGAGCTGGAACCGGGGGCCACCGAGACGGTGGAAATCTCCTTCTCCCGGGAGCAGCTGAAATCCTATGACTACACCAACGCCCAGACCTATATCCTGGATGCCGGTGACTACTACGTCACCGCTGCTGTCAACGCCCATGCCGCCGTGAACAATGTCCTGGCCGCCAAGGGCGCCGACGTGGAAGGGGACGCCTCCTTTACCTCCCTCTATGTGGTGGAGGAGTTCGACGCCACCACCTACTCTGTGGACAGCTACAGCGGCGTGGAGATCACCAACCAGCTCTCCGACGCCCAGGGCGACGTCACCTATCTGACCCGGTCCGACTGGGTGGGCACCTTCCCCACTCATGACGGCGAGGTCAGCAGCCAGGTCTCCACCTGGGGCAATGAGATCAACGGGGAGGACGGCGTCTCCTACACCTACACCAAGACTGCCAGTGACGAGCTTCTGGCCCAGCTGGAGAGCTTCGACTCCGGCACTCCGGTGGATGCCTCCACCATCGACGTGGACATCGTCTACGGGGCGGACAACGGCCTGACCCTCATCGACCTGCGTGGCCTGGACTACGACGACCCCCTGTGGGATGACCTGCTGGATCAGCTCACCGCCGAGGACTATTACAACACCGTCTCCTGTTCCGGCTACGGCGTGGAGTCAATCGAGAGCGTGGACAAGCCCTTCACCATTGATTCCGACACCGCTAACGGCTTGCTCTACGGCGGCACCGGGAAATATTATCCTAATTCCATGACGCTGGCCCAGACCTGGAACCAGGAGCTGGCATTGGAATTTGGCACCATGATCGGCAACGAGGCCCTGCTGGGCGGCTGCAACGGCTGGTATGCCCCCTCCATGAACATCCACCGCACCCCCTTCTCCGGGCGGAACGGCGAGTACTACTCTGAGGACGCCTTCCTCTCCGGCGCTGTGGCCTCCAACGCCATCTATGGCGCGGCCACCAAGGGCGTGTACGCCTATATCAAGCACTTTGCCTTCAACGACCAGGAGGACCACCGGGGTGACACGGAGGGTCAGTACTCTGTCGCCACCTGGCTCAACGAGCAGGCAGCCCGGGAAATCTACCTGGTTCCCTTTGAGATGTGCATGAAGGTGGGGGATGTGGAGCTGAAGTACATCGCCCAGGATGAGGACGGCAACCTCACCAACGCCACTACCACCATCCGGGCGGCCCAGGCAGTCATGACCTCCTTCAACCGGG
Organism: Clostridiales bacterium; assembly: GCA_021205695.1. GTDB lineage: Bacteria > Bacillota > Clostridia > Oscillospirales > Oscillospiraceae > Onthomonas. The sequence goes on along the minus strand of JAJPXB010000036.1, from coordinate 22,273 downwards.
TGGGCGCCACCTGGACGGGCGGATGCTATAATCTGCTCACCGGCATTCTCCGCAACGAGTGGGCGTTCAACGGCTTTGTCCTCACGGACGCTGCCAACACCGGCGTGTTCATGGACGGTTACCAGATGACCGAGGCCGGCGGCGACGCCAAGCTGACCTATCTGGAGGAGGCCGCCCGGTACGACTTCGACGAGAACGACGAGGCCACCTACTACTACGCCCGTCAGGCCATGCACCACATTCTCTACACCATCGCCAACTCCAACGCCATGAACGGTCTGGCCCCCGGCGGCACCTTCGTGGAGGGAATGCGGCTGACGGACAAGCTCCTGATCGGTATAAATGCCGTCTGCATCCTGCTGATTTTGTGGATCGTCTACACTATTTTCCGTACCTTCAAGCCCAGCAGGCGCAAGCTGGCCAAGCTGGAGCGAAAAGCGGCAAAAAAAGCCGCAAAGAGAGCGGCAAAAGAGGCCGCCAGGCAGGCGTGATAACACAGATGATATAAATCCTCATTTCCCCAAGCGGCTCCCCGGCAGCGTTTGCTGTCGGGGAGCTTTGGGCTCTGAGGCAACGACTGTGCGAGAGATAAGACGCCGCCCGCAGGAGGCATGCAGTGTGCAATTGCGCAAAGTATAGCTCTTAGCACATTGCAGTGCGGCGAGGAGCCGCATATTCGATTTGCACTGTAATGATAGACGGTTCCGCTTATCTGTTTGGACTTGTCTGTGGCGTTCACACACCCTCGATTTGGGCGGTCAGCTCCTCGATCTCGGTGATGATGCCGCCGATGGTATCGATGGTGTCCAGCAGGGGGGCGTCCGTGGTGATATCCACCCCGGCCAGGGCGGCCAGGCCCACCGGGTCCAGGGTGCTGCCCGCGGCCAGTACCCGCTTCCAGTCGTCCACGGCGGTCTGGCCCTCCGTCTCAATGCGCTTGCAGACCTGGGTCGCCACCGTCAGCCCTGCGCTGTAGGTGTAAGAGTACAGGCCCATGTAATAGTGGGGCTGCCGCATCCAGGTCAGGGCCGCATCATCGTCGATATCCACGGCGTCGCCCCAGAAGGTCTGTAGCGTCTCCTTCATGATACGGCTCAGCGTATCGGCGTTGACGCTGCCGCCCCGGTCCACGATGCGGTAGACCTCCCGCTGATAGGCGGCCTCCAGCAGATGGGTGACGAAGTTGTGGTAATAGGTGTTGCGGATCATGCAGGAGAGCACCCAGCGGCGGAATCGGGGATCGTCGCTGGTCTTGAGGAGATAGTGGGCCATGAGCAGCTCGTTCATGGTGGAGGGAGCCTCCACAAAATAGGTGGAGACGTTGGTGTCGAAAATGGACTGGGCGCTGTTGCAGGCCCGGAAATGCCCGGCATGGCCCAGCTCGTGGGCCAGCGTGAACACGTCCGACATCCGCTCGTTCCAGGCCAGCAGGATGTAGGAATTTTTCCCGTAGGGGCTGGAGCAGAAGCCGCCGGTGGATTTGCCCTGATTCCGGGCAAAGTCGATCCAGCGGTTTTCATAGGCCTCCCGCACCATGGCCACATAGTCCTCCCCCATGATGGAGAGGCCCTTCTCGATATATTCCCTGGAGCCCTGGATGGTGACCTTGGGGTCATATGCCGGGTCTACGGCGATCTTCAGATCGGCAAAGGTCATTCGATCCAGCCCGTGCAGCTTTTTCAGCAGCCGGGCATACCGCCGCATATGGGGCGCGAGCCGCTCCATGATCAGGTCGATCTGCCGGTGGTAGAGGGTCTGGTCCACCTTCTGGTCAAAGAGAAGGCTGTCAAATACGGAATCGTAGCCCCGGAGGTCGGCCATGGTCTTTTCCGTCTGCACCTGGGCGTTGTAGGCGGCGGCGGTGACGTTTTCGTACTCCCGGAGCTTGGCGGAGAAGGCGGAGAAGGCGCCCCGCCGGACGGCGGTATCCGTCTCGTATTCGTAATCGTCCTCAAACAGGGAGTAGCCCAGAGGGTACTCCTTCCCGTCCACGGCAAAGGGCAGGAATTTCATGTCCGCCAGCTTCGCCATATTGTAGATCTGGTAGGGCGCATTGATCGTCTGGGACAGGGCGGCCAAGGTGCGCTCCGTATCCGGGTGGAGCCGGTGGGGCTTCTCCCGGAGGATATCCCGGAGAAAATGGCAGTTGGCCTCAGACTGGGCGGCGGCCTCTGCCAGCAGGGCCTCGTCCGCCTGGGACAGCTCGCTGTTTACAAAGCTGAGCCGGCTCATCACCTGGGCGGCCAGGCGGTTCTGCTCCCCGTTCCGCTCCTGGTTATGGGCGTCGGTGTAGTCCACCTCCACCGCCAGATGGCAATAGTTGGAGGTCAGGGTCAGCAGCCGGATGGCCTCCCGGAAGTCGTCCAGGCAGGCGTTGACCGTCTCAGGGGTGGTCAGCCTGCCCTGGTACTGCTGAACCATGCTGTCGGCCAGCGCTTCCAGGCGCCGGGCATCCTGATACATGGCCTCCTCGGTGGGGTAGATGAGGGACAGATCCCATGTCTCGGCGACGGGGACATCTTTGCGAAGGGTGGTGCTCATGGCGTTTGCTTCATTCCTTTCCGAAAGCTTCACTGCAACCATTGTACCCCATCCGCAGGGAAAAAGCAAACCGAACCTCCCCGGGGAGGCTCGGCCTGCCAAAATGCGGATGTTGTTTTACTTGCACAGCTCCGTGGCCACGGCGGAGGCCAGGCGGGCGTTGTTGAACACCAGCTGGATGTTGGAGTCCAGACTGTCGCCGCCGGTCAGATCCTTGATTCTGGCCAGCAGGAAGGGGGTGGTCTGCTTGCCGTGGATACCCTGGGCGTTGGCCTCGGCCACCGCCTCGTCGATGGCCCTGTTGATGACGTCCGCATCCATGGAGTACTCCTCCGGGATGGGGTTGGTCACCAGCATACCGCCTTTGAGCCCCAGCTCCCGCTGGGCGCGGAAGGCTGCGGCCACCTCTGCGGGGGTGTCCAGCTCGTAGTCCACGCCGAAGCCGCTCTTGCGGGTATAGAAGGCGGGCAGCTCGCTGGTGCCGTAGCCGATGACGGGGACGCCCTTAGTCTCCAGATACTCCAGGGTCAGCCCCAGGTCCAGAATGGACTTGGCTCCGGCGCAGATGACCATGACAGGCGTCTGGGCCAGTTCCTCCAGGTCGGCGGAGATGTCCATGGTGGTCTCCGCTCCCCGGTGGACGCCGCCGATGCCGCCGGTGGCAAAGACGGAGATGCCCGCCAGATTGGCGATGAGCATGGTGGTGGTGACGGTGGTGGCCCCGTCCATCCCCTTGGCGATGATGACCGGCAGATCGCGGCGGGAGACCTTGGTGACCGCCTGGCCCTTCTTGCCCAGATGCTCGATCTCCTCCGGGGTGCAGCCTGCCTTGAGCCGCCCGCCGATAATGGCGATGGTGGCCGGGACGGCTCCGCAGGAGCGGATGATCTCTTCCACCTTGAGGGCGGTCTCCACGTTCTGCGGATAGGGCATACCGTGGGAGATGATGGTGGACTCCAGGGCCACCACGGGCCGGTTGTCCTTCAGCGCCTGGGCCACCTCGGGGGCCACGTCCAGATACTTGTTGAGAGACATAGTGCAGTACCTCCTACTATTATGATGCGAAATGAATTGGATGGCGGATGGTGAAAACAGCCGCGCAGCGGCAGGGACAGCTTTTATTGGGCCATCCGGGCCAAAATGGCCTCGCCGGTGAGCTGAGGGTTGATGGTCTCCGTCCCCTCGATGGAGACGGCGGCGGCGGCCAGGGCCCGCCGGGCGGAGCCCTCCAGGTCGTTGCCCTCCAGGTAGGCCCAGGCCAGAGCCGCCATAAAAGCGTCTCCGGCGCCGGTGGCGTTGACCACATGGGCGGGATAGCAGGGCAGCCGAAGACGCTCCCGGTGGTCGGCGGCGTAAACGCCCTCGCTGCCCAGGGAGATGAACACCCGGCGCAGGCCGGTGTCCAGCAGGACCTGGGTCGCCCGCGCCAGGCTCTCGTCGTCGGTGATGGATATCCCGGAGAGCAGCTCCGCCTCACAGCGGTTGGGCTTGAGAGTGTGGATTTTGCCCAGCACCCCCCGGAGCTTGACCGCCTTGGCGGTGGACACCGGGTCGGCAAAGATGGGGGCCTTTACATTCTCGCACAGCCAGCACACCGATTCGGTGGGGATGTTGGTGTCCAGAATGACGATCTGGGCGTTGTCCAGCAGAGCCCTGTGGCTCTGGAGATAGCCCGGGGTCACGTGGTCGTAGATGTCCATGTCCGAGATGGCCAGAGCCATGTCCCCATCCGGGCCGGAGAGAAAGACATAGTTAGAGGTGATCCCGCCGGGGACCTGGAGCGCCTGGGAGATGTCGATGCCCAGCTCCCCGCAGGAGGCGGCGATTTTCTGGGCGTAGATGTCGTCCCCGAAGGCGGTGAGCAGCCGAACGTCCGCCCCCAGCAGCGCCAGGTTGTGGGCGATGTTCCGCCCCACGCCGCCCAGGGACATACGCACCCGGCCGGGGTTGGAGTCGCCGGCCACCAGGGGGGCATAGGCCCGCCCGCCGATGTCCATATTCACGCCGCCCACCACCGCCACATAGGAGGCGGTACGGAGGACGTAGCCCTTTCCGGCGATATATCCCTTCTTCATCAGGTTGGAGATGTGGACCGCCACCGAGGAGCGGGTGATCCCCGCCCGATCCGCCAGCTCCTGCTGGGAGATCATGGGGTTTTCTGCGATCCAGTTCAGAATTTCCCGCTCCCGCTGGGTCATGAAGGCCCCTCCTCTCCCACACCTGAATAAACAAATGCTTACCAAGCTGATTTTGGCTTATTATACCGTATTTCCCCGGCGCGGTCAACCGATTTTGTCTGATTTGTGTAAAATATGCCCTGTCAGCGCATTCCCATACCCGATCCGGGCGCGAAGTGGGGACAGGCATGGGAAATTTGCCGCCATCGGGCGCTGTTTTTGTCCAAAATTAGCCGATTTTGGGGGTTGCTATTTTGTAAAGCCAATGTTAAAATGTTCATACGCTCAGACTTATGATCTTTGGTGACAAGGTGCGGCTCTGGGCAATTCCGGCCCCGGAGTGCAATGACGCCGGGGAATCTAATCAGGAAAGGATGACACACGGATGAAACAGATGAAGAAGCTCCTCGCTCTCCTGCTGGCTCTGATGATGTGCTTCGCCCTGGCCGCCTGTGGCAGCAGCAGCGACAGCACTACCACCGAAGACACCAGTGATACCACCGAGGAAACCAGCGACGCTGACACCACCGAGGAGTCCAGCGACGCCGACACCGCTGAGGAGACCGATGAAGTCGAGGCTGAGGCTGAGGCCGAGACTGAGGACACCACCTCCACCGAGACTGTCTCCGCCGACGACATCGACGACAACATGACCTCCGAGGACGGTACTTATGAGATCGCCTTCGTCACCGACGTGGGTTCCCTGAAGGACAAGTCCTTCAACGAGGGCACCTGGAACGGCGTCAAGCTGTACGCCTATGAGAACGGCCTGTCCTACAAGTATTATCAGCCCGCCAACGAGAGCGAGGCCACCGATGATGACCGCTATGACGCCATGGCAGCCGCCTGCGATGCAGGCGCCAAGGTCGTTGTCTGCGCCGGTTATCTCCAGGAGACCGCTCTGACCCAGGCCGCTATCGCCTATCCTGACGTGCAGTTCGTCTTTATCGACGGCTACACCCTGTATGATGGCGACACCGCTCTGACCAACGTGGCCGGCATCAACTTCCAGGAGGAGCAGTGCGGCTACTTCGCCGGCTATGCTGCCGTCATGGAAGGCTACACCGAGCTGGGCTTCTCCGGCGGCGGTGGCGGCACCAACCCCGCCTGCTGCCGTTACGGCTATGGCTATGTGCAGGGCGCCAATGACGCCGCTGCCGCTCTGGGCATCACTGTCAACATCAACTATTCCTGGCTCTATGGCTCCAGCTACAGCGCCTCCCCTGACCTGCAGACCATGATTTCCGGCTGGTATTCCAACGGCACTGAGGTCGTGTTCGCCTGCGGCGGCTCCATGTTCTCCTCCATCGCCACCGCCGCCGCTGAGAACGACGGCGCTGTGATCGGCGTGGACGTCGACCAGTCCAGCGAGTCCGATACCGTCATCACCTCCGCCATGAAGGGCCTGGCCGAGGCTACCGAGTACGCCGTCGGCAAGTACTATGACGGCACCTGGGACGAGATCGGCGGCACCACCACCACCCTGGGCGCTGCTGACGGCGCCGTGGGCCTGCCCACCGATACCTGGTCCATGACCAACTTCACCGTCGAGGATTACGAGGCCCTGCTGGCTTCCGTCGTCAGCGGCGAGCTGGTCGTTGACAACGACTATGAGAACAACTTCGATCAGGAGTATTCCAACGTCGTCATCAACATGATCGAGTGATTTCTGTCTCAATAGAAGCTCCGCAATGCAGCGGGGAGGATGCGCTTGCATCCTCCCCGCTTTTCCGCTTTTTGGGACATTTGTATCCTGAAATTTTAATGTTTCTCCTGTAAACCATTGCTTTTTCAAAAGTTGTATGTTAAAATTTGAATTGCATTCTACAACGTGGCAACACAGGAAAGAGGGATGAAAACTGTGCAACCAGACAATGTCATTGAGATGCTCCACATCACAAAGGAGTTTCCCGGCATTATCGCCAACGACGACATCACCCTCCAGCTTCGCCGGGGAGAGGTTCATGCGCTGCTGGGCGAAAACGGTGCGGGAAAATCCACGCTGATGAGCGTCCTTTTCGGCTTGTATCAGCCGGAGAAGGGCGTCATTAAGAAAAACGGCCAGGAGGTCAAGATCAACGACCCCAACGACGCCACCGCCCTGGGGATCGGCATGGTTCACCAGCACTTCAAGCTCATCGAGGTGTTCACCGTCCTGGACAACATCATCCTCGGCGCAGAGACCACCAAGCTGGGATTCCTCCAGAAAAAGGAGGCCCGGAAAAAGGTGGAGGCCATCTCCGAGAAGTACGGCCTGAAGGTGGACCTGGACGCCAGGGTAGAGGACATCACCGTGGGCATGCAGCAGCGGGTAGAGATCCTGAAAATGCTGTATCGGGACAACGAGATCCTGATCTTCGACGAGCCCACCGCCGTCCTCACCCCCCAGGAGATCGACGAGCTGCTGGTCACTATGCGGGCCTTCGCCGACGAGGGCAAGAGCATCCTGTTCATCTCCCACAAGCTCAACGAGATCATGACGGTGGCCGACCGGGTCACGGTACTCCGGAAGGGCAAGTGCATCGGCACCGTGAATACCAAGGACACCGACAAACAGAGCCTGTCCAACATGATGGTGGGCCGTCCGGTGCAGCTGGAGGTGGTCAAGGACGAGGCGAAGCCCACGGACACCGTTCTCCATGTGGAGAATCTGACCGTCCCCTCTACCACCCACAAGCGCAACGCGGTCAACGGCGTCTCCTTTGACGTGCGGGCAGGGGAGATCGTCTGCATCGCCGGTATCGACGGCAACGGCCAGAGCGAGTTGGTCTACGGGCTGACCGGTCTGGAGAAGAGCTCCGGCGGCACCGTCACCCTCTGCGGGAAGGACATCTCTCACGCCACCATCCGCCAGCGGGGAGAGAATATGAGCCATATCCCCGAGGACCGGCACAAGCATGGTCTGATTCTGGACTTCACGCTGGAGCAGAATATGGTGCTCCAGCGATTCCAGGAGCCCCAGTTCCAGCACTTCGGCTTCATCAACGCCCCCGCCGTGCGGGAGTACTCCGACCGGCTCATCGAACAGTATGACGTCCGCTCCGGACAGGGCTCCATCACCACCGCCAGAAGTATGTCCGGCGGCAACCAGCAGAAGGCGATCATCGCCCGGGAGCTGGATCGGGATAAGCCCCTGATTATGGCCGTCCAGCCCACCCGCGGCCTGGACGTGGGCGCTATCGAGTACATCCATGGCCAGCTCGTGGCGGCCCGTGACCGGGGCCATGCCATCCTGCTGATCTCCCTGGAGCTGGACGAGGTCATGAGCCTGAGCGACCGCATCCTGGTCATGTACGAGGGTGAGATCGTGGGCGAGCTTGACCCGAAAAAGACCGACGTTCAGGAGCTGGGCCTCTACATGGCCGGCGCAAAACGTCAGAGCGGAAAGGAGGCCAGAGGCGCATGAAAGAGCGGCTTTCCAAACTGTATGCCAAGGACGGCACCAAGACCGTCCTGTCCTCCATCATTTCCATCATCATCGGCATGGTCGTGGGCAGCATCATCATCGTCATCGTGGGCGCCTGCACCTCCTCCCTGGGCATCAACAGCGTGGGCGAGGGCATCCAGCTGGTGTTCGGCGGCCTGTTCAGCACCGGCCGTGACGCAGCAGGCAATCTGACCTTCGGCTTCAACTCCACCAATCTGGGCAATATGCTCTTCCGGGCCTTCCCCCTGATCATGACTGGCCTCTCCGTGGCCATCGCCCAAAAGACCGGCCTGTTCAACATCGGCGCCCCTGGGCAGTACCTGATGGGCACTGCGGCGACCCTGTATGTGGCCCTGAGCATCCCCACCTCCACCTCCACCCTGTATGAGGGCGGCACCGTCCCCTCCTGGCTGGTGTGGGTGCTGGCCTTCCTGGCCGGTATGCTGGCCGGAGCCATCTGGGGCGCGATTCCCGGCCTGGTCAAGGCTTACCTGAACATCAACGAGGTGCTGGCGTGCATTATGTGCAACTGGATCGCCGCCAACCTGGTCACCTGGGTCTTTGACGGCAGCGCCCTGCGCAACACGCTGGAGTCCGGCAAGACCGGCTACATCTACAAGACCAGCTACAACGACGTGGCCACGGCAAAGCTGGGGCTGGACAAGATCTTCCCCGACTCCCAGGTCAACGGAGGCATCGTCATTGCCATCGTCATTGCCATTCTGATTTACATCCTCATGAGCAAGACCACCCTTGGCTATCAGCTCAAGGCCTGCGGCAGCAACCGCCATGCAGCCCGGTATGCGGGCATCTCCGACAAGCGGAACATCGTCCTGTCCATGGCCATCGCCGGCGCTCTGGCGGGGACGGGCGCCGCTCTGTATTACCTCTCCGGCAACACCGAGTTCTTCTGGTCTACCTACCAGTCTCTCCCGGACGCCGGATTCAACGGCATCCCCGTGGCGCTGCTGGCGGCCAACAATCCCATCGGCGTCATCTTTACCGCCATGTTCATGTCCATGCTGGACATCTGCGGTCTGCAGCTGACCAACCTGACCGCCTACAACGAGTACATCACCGATGTCATTATCGCCGTCATCGTCTACCTCAGCGCCTTCTCCCTGGTCATCAAGCAGATGCTCACCACCCGGAAGAAGCATAAGGACGAGCCCGCTGCGGCCGCCGCTTCCGCATCGGATGCCGCACCGCCCACGGGAGACGATACGGAACCGGACGCCGCGCCGCCCACGGGAGACGATACGGAACCGGAAGCTGCGGTTCAACAGACTGTGAAAGGAGACGATTGATCATGGTAGACCTGATTCAAAAAACGCTGTTATACGCCGTTCCCCTGATGATCGTCGCCCTGGCCGGTGTGTTTGCCGAGCGCAGCGGTATCATCAACCTGGCACTGGAAGGCATTATGATCTTCGGCGCCTTCGTGGGCGTGTGGTTCGTCCGTGTGGTCCAGGAGTGGGGCTGGTTCGCAGAGGCCAAGGCCAACGGCGACTGGCTCGCCCTGCAGGGGTTTGAGCTGCTGGCCATGCTGGTGTCCGCTATCCTGGGCGCAGTTTTCTCCCTGCTGCTGAGCTTCGCCTCGGTCAACCTGAAGGCGGACCAGACCATCGGCGGCACCGCGTTGAACCTGATGGCCCCCGCCCTGGTCCTGTTCCTCATCCGTATCCTGGCCAACCAGAGCACGCTCTATATGGCTGAGGGCGACGCCGCCAGCTGGTTCATGATCAAGAAGTCCACCCTGGGCATCGACAGCTCCACGGAGCTGAATCCCATTCTGGAGATCCTCATCAACAAGGTGTATCTGGCAACCTATGTCTGTATCCTCCTGTTTGTGATCCTCTCCATCCTGCTGTACAAGACCCGGTTCGGCCTGCGCCTCCGCTCCTGCGGCGAGAATCCGCAGGCGGCAGATTCCCTGGGCATCAACGTGTACCGGATGCGGTACGCAGGCACTACCATCTCCGGCGCGCTGGCAGGTCTGGGCGGCTTCGTCTATGCCCTGACCACTGCGGGCTGCTCCGCCAACGGCGACGTGGCAGGCTTCGGCTTCCTGGCCCTGGCCGTCATGATCTTCGGCAACTGGAAGCCGCTGAACATCGCCGGCGCGGCGCTGCTGTTCGGCCTGTTCAAGTACATCGCCGCCTCTTATTCCAGCATCGAGGTGCTCAGCAACCTGGGCATCAGCTCCTACTTCTACCGCCTGCTGCCCTACCTGGTCACCCTGATCGTCCTGGCCTTCACCTCCAAGAAGTCCAGAGCGCCCAAGGCAGAGGGTATCCCCTACGACAAGGGACAGAGGTAAGCGGCCCGTCCAAAGCGTATCAAAAGCGATTTCCGGGGGAGGCTGTGCGTATGCGCAGCCTCCCCTGAGTCCTTCGAAAAGCGACAGGCGCTCGGAGCAAATGCGGCGAATTTTACGCGCATGACGCCGACGAGAGGATAAAGTCGTTTTTCAGCCCAAAAGGAAAAAGCGGCAATTTCCCAAAGGGGAAGTTACCGCCTTAATATTCGTGATTCGTGGCTGGAAGCTGTGTGTGCTGCGCTGCCGGGGCACAGACCGAAAGCAGCGTTTCACGATTCCAAGAGGCCGGGGGTTCGGGTCTCTTCGGTGCCATTGATTCCGCAGAATCACTGAGGCGGTGGTTCTGCGGGATTTTTTGTCATCCTCCGTTGTGGCGCGGAGACGGACGCCCCGTCATTGCCCGGGCAGCATCGCCTTGCGCACCACCTTGCTGGGGGCCGCCCGCCACATGGCCTGTACCATGGCCTGGGTCGGCTCCAGCAGGAGCAGCTGGATGACGCCGCCTCCCTGGAACACCAGGATGTACCGCAGCTCCGCCGTGGGGTCGTGGCTGCTGTAGTCCAGCACCTTCAGCTCCTTCCGATTGGTGTAGGGGGACAGCCGGTCGTGGCCCTCCGGGGCCATGACCGTCAGGTTTTCCATGGAGTACACCCCCAGCTTTTTCCGCTTGGAGCGGTTTTTGATCCGGTCGATACGAAGACCGCCGTCCAGGTACTGATACTCGTACTCCAGGCGCAGATGCCGCCGATAGAGCAGAGCGGCGATGAGAAAGACCAGAAAGAATGCCAGGAAGATGATATAAATCAGGCCCAGAGCCAGATAGACAAAGGTGAGCACCCACAGGGCTTTGCTGAGGAAATTCTCCCACTTGGTCGGCTTGACCTTGACCAGGACTTCACAAAAGGAGTTGTTCTCCATGACGCCAGCACCTCACCCCAGTGCAGACCGGACCAGACCGGCAAGGTTCTCATAGGGCTGTGCGCCCACGAGCCGCCGGAACTCCTGTCCGTTCTGAAAGACGATGACGCAGGGGATGCTCATAATGCCATAGGCGGCGGCCAGCGCATCCTCCTGGTCCACGTCCACCTTGCCCACCGTGGCGCGTCCGGCGAACTCGTCCGCCAGGCGCTCGATGGCCGGGGCGATCATCCGGCAGGGGCCGCACCAGGTGGCCCAGAAATCCACTACCACCACGCCTCCGGCGCTGACGGCGTCCACAAAGGTCTTTTGATTGAAATGAATCAGCTCGGACATATCGATTTTCCTTTCTGTCTGTGTTTCGGTGGGTCAGGCGTTCTCCGCCTCCAGCGCCTCTGCCGCCGTCTCTCCGGCGATCAGACCCTCGCCCACCGCCTTGGCGATCTGTAAGGGCTTTCCTGTGCAGTCCCCTGCGGCGTAGACGCCGGGGAGATTGGTTTCCATCTGACGGCTCACGGCGATGTAGCCGCCCCGTACCTCCAGCCCGGGGAGCAGGTCGGCGGGGGCCACCGACTCCCGGAGGACGAACACCCCGTCGCAGGGCAGAACCGCGCCCTCTGCGTCCACGCCGGTGACGGCGGCCTCTCCCAAAATGGAGATGCGCCCCGCCCGGAGAAAGGGGATGTCCTCCCGGAGCCCCACCGGCGGGGTGGGACTGAGATAGGTCACCTGACAGCCGATTTCCCGGAGATAGTTGGCCTCCAGGGGGGCGTCCTTGGCCCGGCCGATGACGATGACCGACTTTTTCCGGTAGAGCATCCCGTCACAGGTGGCGCAGTAGCTGACGCCCCGGCCCAGAAGGGCCTCCTCGCCGGGATACTTCTGCCCCCGCTGGACGCCGCCCGCCAGGATGAGCTTCCGCCCCTCGCAGACCTCGCTGCCCACGGTGAGATAGAACGTCCCGTCCAGGGCCATGGCGGAGAGAACCCGCCCGGTGCGCAGCTCCGCCCCCATGTCCAGGGCGTGGCGGAGAAAGCGCTCCATCAGCTCCCCGCCGCTGAGACCGGGGAGCCCCAGATAGTTGTGGACGGCGGGAGCCCTGCTCAGAGGGTTCTGCGCTCCGGGGTTGGAGAGGATGAGGCACCGCTTTCCCCGGCCCTGGGCCGCTACCGCGGCGGAGAGCCCCGCCGGGCCGCCGCCGAGGATAAGAATGTCGTACACCGGTTTTCGCCTCCTGCCCGCTCGTTTGTCCCTATTATACCCATCTTTCGGGGAAAAGGCAATCCTTTTTCCAAAACGCCCATGGGAATCGGGCCTGTGAGAGACGGCAATCTACCAGAGAGCCACTCCGCTCCGACCTGATGGGGATGCGACGCCTTGCAAGAGACATCTTGACAATCTTTGACGTGAAAAACGGCAGGGAAAAATGGTATGTATCGCACGAAACCGGCGCCGTGAGGGCGACAGTGGGGAAGGCCCTCAGAACGGGGCGGTCCCCCGCCCCGGAATAACCAGGGCGGGGGACCGGCATACTGTCAGGGCGAGACGCTGCGTTTACTTCATGCCGTTTTCGTAGGCCTCGATCATCTTCTTGACCATCTGTCCGCCCACGGAGCCGGCCTGACGGGAGGTCAGGTCGCCGTTGTAGCCCTGCTTCAGGTTGACGCCCACCTCGGAGGCGGCCTCCATCTTGAACTTGTTCAGCGCGTCGCGGGCCTCAGGGACCAGGGACTGCTTACCATTGCTGTTGCTGGACATAAGAACACATCTCCTTCTCTGTCAGATTTCTTCTCAGACCGCCCGTTTCCGGGCTGTCTGGGTATAGGATGTGTTCATTTGCGGCGGCGATACCCGACAAAATTTCCCCCCGAAGCGCATTCTGCCCGAAACTGGGAAAATGTGCAAAAAACGATCGACCGGTTCAGGGGTTCCCTTTGGAGGCGGGGGCGGAAAGGGAGGAGGACGACGGCCCGGCCGACAGCTCGTCCTTCAGCTCGGTCATATGCTCCCAGTAGCGCCTGGGGACGTTGCTCATCCGCAGCCTGGGATTGTACCGCCCCTCGATGGAGATGGTATCGTAAAATTTCTTCCACAGCCGCTGACAGTCCTCCTCCCGGCTGTCGTTTGCGGGAAAATCGATATGGTCCACAGGGCGGATGGCCCAGCGGCCCCGGGCGTAGAGCAGCGCCTCGTGGTGGACAGTGTCGAAGATGAGAAAGGTTTCGTTGTTGAACCGGGCGCAGAAGTGAGGGCGCAGCAGGGGCAGCACCCGGTTCCTGGGGCTGATCTCCGCCCACAGGAGCCCCCTGCAGTCGGAGAATCGGATGAAGCCCTTGAGCAGATGGGCCTCGTTGTGAAGGTACCGGACGGCGGCGTACAGGGCGTCCACCCGCCGGTCCGCCAGATGCCCGGTCACCTCCGGGCCGACGGTTCGGCCCATTTGGATAAACTGCCAGATGACGCACTCCCGATTGGGAATGCAGGTGAGAAAGCCGTGGGCCACCAGGCGCTGGGCCTCCGGGGAGATGCCCTCCCGCAGCCAGCGGTAAAACGCCTTGGCCCGCCGCTGATCCGTTTCCACAGGATGCTCCGGATAGAGGGAGATGCGTTCCTCCTCCGGGGAGCAAAAGGCCACCGGCTCCTCATGGTGGCGAAAGCTCTCGTCTGCACAGGTGAGGAATCCGGCAAAGGAGCCGTCATAGCTGTAGCACACCTGGCGCCAGACATCGCTCATATGGCCGCACCTCCGTTGTCGAACAGGGAGAGCTGCTCCGGCTCATAGGCGGCCAGAGTGGGCTGCTCCTGGGCCAGCAGATGCCGGAGCACGCCGTCGGGCCGGACGCGCAGCCCGTCGCTCATCCGACCGCCGCAGGTGATGAAGTACTGAGCGCGCTTCAGCACCACGCCCAGCCGCTTCAGCCCGGTCTCGTCCAGGGCGCAGGTTCGCCGGGCGGTGATGATGCGCTTTGCGGAGGTGACGCCGACGCCTGGCACCCGGAGAAGCGTCTCATAGTCCGCCTGATTCACCTCTACCGGGAAAAAGTCCGGGTGCCGCAGCGCCCAGCAGCATTTGGGGTCCAGCCGGGGGTCCAGGTTCGGCGCGTCCTCGTCCAGCAGCTCGGCGGCGTCAAAGTGATAGTACCGCAGGAGCCAGTCCGCCTGGTACAGCCGGTGCTCCCGGAGCAGGGGCGGGCGGAAGCCTTCCGGAGCGGGGAGCAGGCTGGAATGGGACACCGGCATATAGGCGGAGTAGAACACCCGCTTGAGCCGGTACTTTCGATAGAGATTCTGGGTCAGATTGAGGATGTGGCGGTCGTCCTCCGGGGTGGCCCCGATGATCATCTGGGTGGACTGCCCCGCCGGGGCGAAGCGGAGCGCCTGGCGGGCGGGGAGCTTGCGCAGCTCCTTCCGGCTCTCCATGGAGCCGTCCCGGATCTGGGCCATGGGCTGCAGAATGGCCTCCCGCTTTTTGTCCGGGGCCAGCAGGCCCAGGCTCTTGGACGAGGGCAGCTCGATGTTGACGCTCATCCGGTCGGCCAGCAGCCCCAGCTGCCAGGTGAGCCGGGGGTCGGCGCCGGGAATGGCCTTGGCGTGGATATACCCGCCGAAGCCGTAGGTGTTGCGCAGGAGGGAGAGGGCGCGGATCATCAGCTCGGTGGTGTAGTCCGGGTTGCGGATGACGGCCGAGCTGAGGAACAGGCCCTCGATATAGTTGCGCCGGTAAAACTGAACGGTCAGCTCCGCCAGCTCCTCCGGGGTGAAGGAGGTGCGCCGGACGTCGTTGCTCCGTCGGTTGACGCAGTACTGGCAGTCATAGACACAGCAGTTGGACAGCAGCACCTTGAGCAGGGTGACACATCGGCCGTCGGCGGAGAAGGTGTGACAGCAGCCTGCCGGCATGGTGCTGCCCATCCGTCCCGCCCGGGCCTTCCGGTCCAGGCCGCTGGAGGTGCAGGCGGCGTCGTATTTGGCCGCGTCGGTGAGTATCTCCAGCTTGTCCATCAGCTCCACAGGAATGCACCTCCGGGAAAATAGAAACTTTGTTCGCTAGAACTAGTGTTCTAATTATGCCACAGGCGGGGAGGACTGTCAAGGGGGAGACGGGTTTTCCGCGCCGGGCAAAATTGCCCCTCATTTCCCGTGAAATCCCGTCTGTACTGTGCTATAATCACAGGGACACCAAACAGGGGGAGGGCTTTGCCATGCGCAGAACGCTGCTTCGCCAGCAGTGGGAGCGGGAACGGCTCCAGCGGGACTACGCCCGCAGCCAGAAGGGAAAAACGCTGGGCATCTATCTTCACGTCCCCTTCTGCCGGAGCAAGTGCGCCTATTGTGACTTCTACTCCCTGCCCCACCGGGAGGCGGATATGGACCGGTATCTGGCCGCATTGACCCGGCACCTCCGGGAGACTGCGCCCCAGGCGGCGGGGCGGCGGGTGGATACCGTCTATGTGGGCGGCGGCACCCCTACCCTCCTGGGGGCGAAGCGGCTGACCGCCCTGCTGAAAGCGGTGAAGCGGTACTATGCGCTGAGCCGGGACTGTGAGATCACCCTGGAGGCCAACCCGGAGAGCGTCACCCTGCCCCTGCTGCGGGCTGTCCGCCGGGCGGGAGTGAATCGGCTGTCCCTGGGGATACAGTCCGCCAACGACAACGAGCTGCGGGCGGTAGGCCGCCCGCACACCTTCGCGCAGGGGGAGGAGGCAGTCCGACTGGCCCGGAAAGCGGGCATCCATAACCTGAGCCTGGATTTGATTTACGGCCTGCCGGAACAGACCATGGCCTCATGGCAGCACAGCGTGGAGGAGGCCCTTCGGCTGGCCCCGGAGCATCTGAGCTGCTACGGTCTCCAGGTGGAGGAGGGCACCTACCTCTATGACCACATCGGCGACTACGCCATCGCCGACGACGACCTCCAGGCGGACATGTACCTGTGGATGGTACAGCGCCTGGGGGAGGCGGGGTACGAGCAGTACGAGATCTCCAACTTTGCCCGGGCCGGACGGGCCTCCCGGCACAATCTCCGGTATTGGCGGCTGGAGGAGTATATCGGCCTCGGCCCCGGGGCGCACAGCGATTTCGGCGGGCGCCGGTACAGCTTTGTACGGGATCTGGACCGCTACCTCTCCGGCATGGAGGACGGCGCCCCCATCGTGGACGAGGACCAGGTCATCCCCCCGGAGGAGCGGCGGAGCGAGTATATCATGCTGGGCCTGCGGACGGCGGAGGGCATCGACGGGGACTATTACAGCCGCCGGTACCACATGAACTTCAGACCGCTGGAGAAGCTGCTGGAGGGGTATGTCGCCCGGGGCCTGGCCCGACGGCTGGAGAGCGACCGGTGGCGGCTGACCCCGGAGGGCTTTCTCCTGTCCAACGGCATCATCATCGAGCTGCTGGAGGCCCAGGAGCACAACACGGTGGACAGCCTGCTGGGGCGGTGACGCCAATTATTTCCATACCCGACACCCTTCGACGGGATTTTCCCGTCGGAGGGTGTATGCTTTTTGGCGGAAGGAGGGGGAACGGGTCAGGATTCGGGGAAAAACAGCCGAACGGCCCAGGCGGCGGCGAGAAAGCCGACGATGTCGGCACAGAGGGCGGCGGGCACGGCGTACCGTGTCCTGCGGACGCCCACCGCCCCGAAGTAGACGCTGACGGTGTAAAAGGTGGTCTCGGTGGAGCCGAGCATCACCGCTGCCGTCCGGCCGATGAGGGAGTCCGGGCCGTATGTCTCCATCAGCTCCGCCCCCAGACCCAGAGCGCCGCTGCCGCTCATGGGACGGACCAGCAGCAGGCCCACCGTCTCCGGGGGGATCCCCAGGCCGGAGAGCAGCGGCCCCAGCGCCTGTGCCGCCCAGTCCAGAAAGCCGGAGGCCCGGAGCATGGAGATGGCGGTCATGAGCCCGATGAGGGGCGGCAGGATGCGCAGGAGGATGCGCAGGCCCTCTCCGGCGCCGTCTGCCAGGGTTTGGTACACGTCCACCCGCCGCCACGCCCCGGCCACGGCGGTGACGAGTAGAATGGAGGGCAGCAGAAGGGCGGTAAGCGTGTTCATGGCGCCCTCCACAGCCGGGCGAGCAGCCGGGAGGCCAGGATCCCCGCCGTCACCGAGCAGACCGAGGCCAGCCAGACGGCGGGGAGGATGTCGAAGGGGGTGGCGCAGCCCGCCCCGCTGCGCAGGGCCGCCACCGTGGTGGGGATGAGTTGGATGGAGGCGGTGTTGCACACCACCAGCATACACAGACTGTCCGAGGCCACGCCGGGAGTGCGCTCCGCCATGCCCCGGGCGGCCTGGATGCCGGAGGGCGTGGCGGCGTTCCCCAGTCCCAGCAGGTTGGCGGAGACGTTGGCGGAAATGGCCTCCATCACCCGTCCGTCGCCCCGAAAGGCGGGGTAAAGCCTGCCCAGAACGGGCCGGAGCAGGCGGCTCAGCCCCTCCAGCCCGCCGCAGGCCTTCAGCACCTCCATCACGCCGTTCCACAGACACAGCGGCCCCGCCATGGAAATGCACAGCTCCACCGCGCTCTGCGCCCCCGTTCCGGCGGCGGCGGAGACCGCCTCCAGCGTCCCGTTGAGCCAGCCAAAAATGAGGCTCAGAGCGACCATCCCCATCCACAGCCAGGTCATTGCCATAACCGACCCCTCCTTCGGGTATACTCGATATATTCTGTATATCCTATGAGAGCGCGGCGGCGATATGACCGACCGGAGGGGTCGGGAGCGGAGGGGAGACGGTGTGCATGGGATGGAGGGCAGTTCCCTGACTTCGACAAAAAGCAATGAATTATTTTCAAATTCTGACGAATTCTTAACAGTTTCTTTTAATTGCGCCATCTTTATTGACTATCCTCCAATTTGCGATAAAATGGGAGACAGGAAAATCGGCGGCTGGGAGCGGCGACGGGAACCGCTCCTGCCGGAGGGGATATGGGCGCAGATGACAAAACAGGAGCTGGACCGCCGCCGTCGGGAGCAGCGGAGACGGCGGAGACAGCGGCAGCGGCGGCGGCAGGCGCTCCGGCTGGCGGGGACGGCCCTGCTGCTGTGCGTGATGCTGACGGCGGGCTGCGCCGTATTGCTCCATGCCACAGGGGTCGGCGCAGTTGAACAGACTGACACAGAGGAACAGACGGAGGCCGGGGAGGAGAGCGCCGCCCCGGCGGAGGAGAACGCCGCCCCGGCGGAGGAGAACGCCAGCCAGACCGGATCGGAGGAGACAGAGGGGCAGACATACCCGGAGCCTGACCCGAACAGCGTGATCTATCTGACCTTCGACGACGGCCCCAGCAGCACGGTCACAGGGGAGATCCTGGATATACTGGAGGAGAACTGTGTCCAGGCGACCTTTTTCATCGTGGACTATTCCGAGGACAAGATCCCCCTTCTGGAGCGGATGATCGAGGACGGGGAAACCATCGGCATTCACGCCCTGGAGCACGACTATGAGAAGTGCTATTCCTCCGAGGACGCCTACCTGGACGGGGTAGAGGAGCTGAAAGAGAAGCTGTACCAGGACACGGGGTATGAGGCGTTCTGCCTCCGGTTCCCCGGGGGCAGCTCCAACACCATCAGCGCAACTACAACGAGGGTATTATGACCCGGCTGACCCAGCGGGTGGCCGACCTGGGCATGGTATATTTTGACTGGAACGTGGACTCGGAGGACGCCAGCGGGAGCAACGTCCCGGACAGCACCCTGGTGTCCAACGTCACCGGCGAGCTGCAAAAGGGACGGGCCAACGTGGTCCTGATGCACGACGCCGGAGGCAAAAAGACGACGGTGCAGGCGCTCCAGTCTATCATCGATTACGGCAGGGAGAACGGCTATACCTTCAAGGCCATCGACCGGTCTACCACGCCGGTGCATCACCGGGTGAGCAACTGACGCCGTGGGGAGAGAGGAAAGGAAGAGAAAGATGATGAAATCAACGGGGATTGTTCGGAAGGTGGACGAGCTGGGGCGGATCGTCCTGCCCGTGGAGCTGCGGCGCACCATGGAGATCTCGGAGAAGGATGCGCTGGAGATCTATGTGGACGGCGCGTCCATCGTCCTGCGGAAATATCAGCCCACCTGCATCTTCTGCGGAAACGGGAAGAATGTGGTGCCTTACAAGGGGAAAAATATCTGCCGCAGCTGTCTGAAACAGCTCCAGGGGATGTGAACCCCGACAGCGCCGTCTCCCCATGGGCGCCCGTGCCGGCAGACCGCCCGTCTGTGAATCCGCGCTGCTGCCCTCCGGCCCCGAGACAGGCTCCCGGAGGCCGTTTGCGAAAAGAAAATCCGCTGCGTCGCCGCTCCTTTTCCCGGATAGCCTCTTGCCAAGCGGCAGAAAATAGGCTAAAATAGAAAAGTAAAATACCGTTCCGACAGGCAGCGCGTCTGCCGGGAGTGAGAACCTGATTTGGAGGCTGAGAAAATGATTACAGCAGGCGATTTCAGAAATGGCGTCACCTTTGAGTATGAGGGTAAGGTCATGCAGGTGGTGGAGTTCCAGCACGTCAAGCCCGGCAAGGGCGCGGCGTTTGTCCGGACGAAGATGAAGAACGTCATTACCGGCGCCGTCACCGAGACTTCCTTCAACCCCACAGCCAAGTTCGAGTCCGCCTATATCGAACGGAAGGTGATGGAGTACAGCTATTCCGACGGCGATCTGTACTACTTCATGGACGTGGAGACCTATGACATGATCCCCCTGAACCGGGATCAGCTGGGCGACTCCTTCCGCTTCGTGAAGGAGAACACCGAGTGCAAGGTGCTGTCCTATAAGGGAAACGTGTTCGGTATCGAGGCCCCCAACTTCATGGATCTGGAGGTCGTGGAGACGGAGCCGGGAATCCGGGGCGACACCGCCACCAACGTCACCAAGCCCGCCACCCTGGAGACCGGCGCGGAGATCCGGGTGCCCCTGTTCATCAACGTGGGCGACCGTATCCAGGTGGATACCCGCACAGGCGAGTATCTCTCCCGCAGCAAGTGAGCGTGACCTGTCCCATTATGCCTGCGCATAATGGGACGTTCTGTTTTAAAATCAAAAAGGAGCTGATCAGATGTCTATGACAGAAAAAGCGGCCTACCTTCGCGGCCTGGCAGACGGGATGGGCATGAGCGCCGACAAGTCCGACGAGCAGCGCCTGCTGCTGGCGATCGTTGACGCCCTGGGCGACATGGCCGCCAGTGTGGATGCCAACACAGACTCCGTCTGCGCCCTGGCTGACGAGATGGACGAGCTGGACGACGCGATCGCCGATCTGGAGGACGCCATGGGAGAAGTGGGCGAGATACTCGACGATGACGATGAGGATGCGGACGACGATGATATGATCGACGGCGTGGAGTACGAGCTGGAATGCCCCAACTGCGGAGAACCGGTGTACCTGGATGATGAGACGGTAGCCCAGGGCGAGACAGTCTGCCCCAGCTGCGGACAGAAGTTGGAGATCGACATAGGGCTCGACGAGGATTCCGCCCCGGAGGAGGACGAGTAGGCTCACACGCATACGACATATACTGAGACGGCAAGCAGCCCTCCGACCGAGATGGCCAGAGGGCTGTTTGCTGCATTTTAGGCTTAGTAGTCGATGCTCTTGGGGGTATACGACCCCAGGCTGCTCCCGTTATAGCCACGGATGTAGTAGGTATAGGAGTTGCCCGTCTCCACGTCCGTATCCGTCCAGGTCAGGGTGTCGGCGCTGGTGATGGTCTTGACGCGGGTGTAGCTGCCGTCCTCGTTCATCCGGTAGATGTAGTAGCCCGTGCAGCCGCCGCTCTTTGTCCAGGTCAGCACCACGCCGGAATC
Source organism: Clostridiales bacterium (assembly GCA_021205695.1). Lineage (GTDB taxonomy): Bacteria > Bacillota > Clostridia > Oscillospirales > Oscillospiraceae > Onthomonas. The sequence continues at coordinate 1,091 of JAJPXB010000036.1, read as the reverse complement.
ACCCTTCGACAGAGTCAGGGTGGTGTGGCCGATGCGCCGGTTGAACTGGGACGTCCAGGAGCTGGTATAGCTCCCGCTGTACGCCTGCACCCGGTAGTAGTAGACGACGCCTGCCCCTGCCGCCTTGTCGGTGTAGGTCAGCGTGTCGGAGTCCAGGGTTGCGATGAGCACATAGCTTCCCGCCTCCGAGCGGCGGTACAGCTTGTAGCCCTCTGCGCCGGTGACGGAGGTCCAGCTGGCGGTCAGGCCGCCCACCAGGTTCTCCAGGGTGATGGTGGGCTCGGAGAGCCGCTTGATGGTCTTGCCCGTGGTGTTGTACGCGCTGACGCTGGAATTGTAGACCGCCTTTACCGTAAAGACGTAGGTGTTGCCGGAGGTCACGCCGGTACTGGTGTAGGTGGTGTCGGTGGTCGTCCCCACCTTAGACCAGCTGGAGGAGCCGGAGAGTTTCCGCCAGACCTGGTAGGAGGTGGCGCCTGTCACGGCGTCCCAAGTCACCTGGACGCCGCTCTTGACGTTGCTGACGGCAATGCCTGTGGGCGTCCCCAGCCGGACGATCCCCTTCTCGGTATAGGAGCTGTAATAGCCGTTGCTGCAGGCTTGTACTGCGTAATAATACTGGATGCCTGCGCTGGCGGCCTTGTCGGTATAGGTCAGCGTACCGCTGGCTACCTTGGCGATCTGGGTATAGCTTCCGCTCTCGGTCCTGCGGTAGACATAATACCCACCCGTGGCTCCGGTGGACTCCGTCCAGGCGATCGTCACGCCGCCGGTGGCATTGCTCAGGGTGACGGTGGGCTCAGAGAGATAACAGATAGTCTTTCCTGTAGTGCTGTAGGCGCTGACACTGGAGTTGTACACTGCCTTCACGGTGAAGACGTAGGTGTTGCCGGAGGTCACGCCCGTACTGATATAGGTGGTGTCGGTGGTCGTCCCCACCTTGCTCCAGCTGGAGGAGCCGGACAGCTTCCGCCAGACCTGGTAGGAGGCGGCCCCGGTGACGGCATTCCACGTTACCTGTACGCCGCTCTTGACATTGCTGACGGCAATGCCTGTGGGCGTCCCCAGCCGGGTGATGTACTGAGACGCAT
>JAJPXB010000044.1 GCA_021205695.1 Clostridiales bacterium | reverse complement strand
GCTCCTACACCGCCAAGTCCCTCACCTATTGACCAAACGCCCCGCTCTGACATGAACGGACAAGCCCCCGGGCCGTACGGCCTGGGGACTTTTGCCTGTCTAAAACGCCAGGTTCTCGAAGCAACCGCGATCAATCGGTTCGAAATTTTTCACAAAACGGCTTTTTTGACAGCTTAAAAGGCCAGGCGCCCAAACGGGTCGCCTGGCCTTTGCCTGTGTCCTTTACTGCTCCTCATCTACCAGCATACCCGCATCTCTCAGCGCGGCGACGACCCGTTGATAGGCGTTCTCGTCAGGGCAGAGAAGGGTGTGCAGGTGGATGCCGTCAGTGAGACAGCTCAGGGGAGCGGCCTGCTCCCGGCGGGACTGCTCCATGAACTGCTGTACGTCATATCGGGAGGAAAGCTGTAGCTGACCGGTGAGATGACCGTAGAGAGGATGCTCCACACTGACATCCAGCACGGTACAGCCGTTATCCACACAGAGGAGCAGCTCCTGTTCCATCCCTTCCTTGTCGTGACAGCAGACGACGGTGTGCCGCAGGCCCTCCGCCGGACGGCGGAGCAGATAGCCCCTGGGAGTGGCGTCGATGGCGTGGCCCGCGGCCCGGAGCAGAGCCACGTCTCCCACAATGATCTGGCGGCTGACGGAAAAACGCCGGGCCAGAGCGCCGGCACTCTGGGGCGTCTGTGTGGTTTGGAGAAGGCTCAGCACTGCCTGGCGGCGTTCTGCTGCGTTCATGGTGACACCTCGGTTCTATAGACAGTTGTCTGTACAGATATTATAGCAGACATTTCCCCATTTGTCAGGGGTACAGACAGAAAAATTGGCGGGAGAGCTGTAGCCGGACAGCAGATTTGCACCCGATATTTTCAATTGCAAACTTTTTATGAACGCTATTGCATTTTGAGCGAAATAGGGGTATGATATGTTGGCACTCAGAAATGAGGAGTGCTAATTATCTGTTTATATTTTTGTTTTGGGAGCCAATGCTCCCCCTATATGGAGGAATCTGTCATGGAAAAACGTCAATTCAAAGCGGAATCTCAGCGGATGCTGGACCTGATGATCAACTCGATCTACACCCACAAGGAGATCTTTCTCCGGGAGATCCTGTCCAACGCCAGCGACGCCGTGGACAAGCTGGCCTATCGTGCCCTGACCGACGATCAGGTGGGTCTGGACCGCTCTGACTTCAAGATCCACATTGCGGTGGACAAGGAGAACCGGACGCTGACCGTCTCCGACAACGGCATCGGCATGACGGAGGAGGAGCTGGAGAACAACCTGGGCGTCATCGCCAAGAGCGGTTCTCTCCAGTTCAAGCAGGATATGGCCGCCAAAGAGGGCGTGGAGGCCGAGGATGTGGACATTATTGGCCAGTTCGGTGTGGGCTTCTACTCTGCCTTTATGGTGTCCAGCGACGTGAAGGTGCTCACCCGGCCCTACGGCTCGGAGACGGCCTGGCTGTGGGAATCCAACGGTACGGACGGCTATACCATTGAACCGGCGGAGAAGGACGCTGTGGGCACCGATGTCATTATGACCCTGAAAGAGGATACGGACGACGAGAAGTACAGCGACTATCTGGATGAGTACACACTGTCCAGCCTGGTAAAGAAGTACTCTGACTATATCCACTATCCCATCACCATGCTCAAGACCAAGTCCCGCCAGAAGCCCAAGCCGGAGGATGCCGGAGACGACTACAAGCCGGAGTGGGAGGACTATCGGGAGCTGGAGACGCTGAACTCGATGGTTCCCCTGTGGCAGAAGAAGAAAGAGGACGTCACTGAGGACGAGCTGAACGCCTTTTATACCGACAAGTTCAACGACTGGGAGAAGCCGCTGACCACCATTCGGGTCAGCGCGGAGGGCAACGTGAGCTATGAGGCGCTGCTGTTCATCCCCAGCAAGACGCCCTACGACTTCTATACCCGGGACTATAAGAAGGGCCTCCAGCTTTACTCCTCCGGGGTACTCATTATGGAGAACTGCGCCGATCTGCTGCCGGAGCACTTCCGCTTCGTCAAGGGCGTGGTGGACACCCCGGATGTGAGCCTGAACATCTCCCGGGAAATGCTCCAGCATACCCGCCAGCTCAAGGTCATCGCAAAGAACCTGGAGAAGAAGATCAAGGCGGAGCTGCTCAAGATGCTCCAGGAGGATCGGCCCAAGTACGAGCAGTTCTGGAAGAGCTTTGGCCTGAATGTGAAGTACGGCGCCGTGGCGGACTACGGCATGAGCAAGGACAAGGTCATGGAACTGCTTATGTTCGTCTCCTCTCAGGCGGAGACGGGCACCACCTTCCAGGAGTATCGGGACCGGATGCCGGAGGGGCAGGAGTATATCTACTACGCCACCGGCGAGGACGCCGGACAGCTGTCCAAGCTGCCTCAGGCGGAGCGTATCCTGGACAAGGGCTATGAGATCCTGTACCTGACCGACGAGGTGGACGAGTTTGTCATGCAGACCGTGGGCGAGTTCGACGGCAAGAAGCTCAAGAGCATCGACGATGAGGACGCCCTCCCGGAGACGGACGAGGAGAAGAAGGCTGCCGAGGAGAAGGCGGAGAGCGGCAAGCCCGTCCTGGATTTCCTGAAGGAGACCCTGGGCGACCGGATCAAGGAGGCCCGTGTCTCCAAAATTCTGAAAAGCCACGCCGTCTGCATGACCACCGACGGCCCGGTCACTCTGGAGATGGAGAAATATCTGAAGAAACAGGGGGCCGACATGGAGGGCATGAAGGCCGAGCGGGTGCTGGAGCTGAACGCCGATTCCGACGCCTACGCCGCCCTGAAGGACGCCGTGGAGAACGATCCGGAGAAGGCAAAGATTTACGCCGAGGTGCTGTACAATCAGGCGCTGCTCATTGCCGGTCTGCCCCTGGAGGATCCTGCGGCCTATACCGACCTAATCTGCGGACTGCTGAAATAATGGGATAACGCCCCGAAAAAAGAAAACTCCCCTGACCTGGGAAAGCCTCCGGTCAGGGGAGTTTTCTGTCTATGAGAGAAGAACGCGAACAGATGGAGAGCGCTCACCCGCACAGCTGGGTCAAAACTGTGGCGGCGATGCTCCCCGCCGTGGAGCTGCCCCAGCCGCCGTTTTCCACCAGGACGACAAAGGCATAGGGATAGTCCTCATCGTCAATAAAGCCCACGAACCAGGCATGGGGGTCGTCAGAGGAGCTCACCTCCGCAGTACCGGATTTGGCACAGACCGCCAGGTCGCCAAACTGTTCCTGTCCGTAATGGCTGGTGACATTGTTGCGCATGAGCGTCTTTAGGGTCTCACAGGTTTCCTCCTCCCAGCCGATGGAGGTGGTGGAGGTGGTGAGAATGGCGGCGGGGAGACCGAAGCTGCCTGTGACCGATTTCAACAGGGTGGGGACAGCTGCCTCGCCGTCTCCGGCGATGCAGCCCATGAGCACCAGCATGGAGCAGGGATTTACCAGATCGGTATACTGTCCCACTCCGGACCAGGCCAGATCAGAGGACGAGGTGGGAATGGTATAACTCCCCTTGGCGGAGGACAGGCCGTTCACCGACACGCTGTCCAGCAGTCCCGCCTGGCTGGCGTATGTCTGGAGGGTGTCCCCTCCCAGCTCCAGGGCAAGGGTGGCATAGGCGCAGTTGCAGGAGTTGGCCAGGGCCTCCGCCAGAGTCTGTGTCCCGTGAACGGAGGGACAGGTGATCGTGTCGCCCCCCACCTCCAGAGAGCCGGTACAGGTGTAGGTGAAGTCGTCCAGGTCATCGATCTGCTCGATGGCGGCTGCAGTGGTGACGATCTTGAAGATGGAGCCGGGGGTGTAGGAGGAGGAGAGAAACCGGTTCAGGTAGACGCTGTCATACCGGCTGTCCCCCTCATTCACCGCCGTGAGGACCTCCTCCGAATCGTAGGGGTCAAAGGTGGGGGAGGAGACCATGCAGACGACCTCTCCCGTCTCATAGTTATAGACCACCACCGTCCCCTTCCGCCCGTCCAGGGCTTTCCAGGCCGTGACGTTCAGCTCCGCATCGATGGTCAGAGAGATCTGGTTGCCGCCGCTTCCGACTCCGGTGATGGGGTTGTAGGAGGCCATGTACTCGTCAAAGAGCACCTTGGCTCCGGTGGCGATGTTGCCATACTGATCGCCCACGGCGTGAAGGGTGGCGATACGGACAGAGGACTCGTCGGCGTAGTCCCCCGTCTCCCCGTCATAGAGCAGGACGCCGTTCCGGTCGGTGATGGTCCCGGTGGCGATGCGCCCGTTGGTGTACAGGTGGGAGTTGGCGGAGAAAGCGACCCAGTCCCGACCCTCCACAAAGTACATCCCCGTGAGGATGACCGAGCCCGCGATGAGCAGGAGAATAAAGACCAGCACGAACCAGGTGCGGCCCTGCAGCTTTTTCATGGTGCATCCTCCTCTCCGTCGCCCGGCAGCGTCCAGTCCTCCGGTTCCTCCCGATGGATGGAGAGCCGGGCAGAAAAGCTCCCCTCAGACCACTGCTCCGGCTCCGGAATGTGCAGCGACTGGGTCATGTCGGCGTCAGAGACCGCGGCCCCGGCAGCAGCGGGGCCGGGAGTAGGGCGGAAGTGGGGCGCAGGCTCCGGCTCGGGGGCCTGCCCCTTTTTCAGCCGCCTGGGCAATCGGATGGCGATGCCCGCATTCTGTCGGGTGTCCGACGCCTTGATATAGGCCAGCAGACACCAGCAGGACATCATACTGGAGCCGCCTACCGAAACGAAGGGGAAGGTCACGCCGGTGAGAGGCAGCAGGTCGGTGGAGCCAAAGACGTTGAGCATGGTTTGGACGACGAAAATGGTGGCGGTGGCGCAGGCAGCGATGACGTAGAAGGAGGAACGCCCGGCGGCGGCGGATTTGACCGCAAACAGGGCCAGCAGGATAATAACCACCACTGCGAGCAGAGCGATGATCAGCCCCAGCTCCTCCGCAAGGACGCCAAAGACCAGGTCGGTATTGGCCGCCCCAATGTTTTTCAGCCAGCCTTCTCCCAGCCCCTGACCAAACAGGCCGCCGCTGGCCAGTGCGGAGAGGGTCCGTGTCTGCTGATACCCCATGCCGGAGGGATCCTCCCAGACGTGGCGATAGATGGCGAAACGATTGGCAATATAAGGTCTGTAGCTCAAAACGAGGAAGCACGCAAAGACGGCGGCGGCGGTGATAAATGCCACCGAGGGCAGGTCGCCGGTGCGGAGAAAGGCGATGGCCAGGAAGGCCACGAAGAAGATCAGCGCCGTGCCAAAGTCGCTCATCAGGGCCAGACAGCCCACGCAGTAGGCGGAAAAAATCAGGGTAAAGATCAGGTTCCGCCGGGTGAACATCCGATCCAGGGTGGTGGCCCCCACCAGGATAAAAATTACCTTTACCAGCTCGGAGGGCTGGAAGGAGATAGGGCCGATGGAGATCCAGTTGGTGGCGCCGAACAGCGTCTCACCAAACAGCACGTTGAAGGCCAGCATCGCCACCGCAAAGATGGCGGCGGGCCAGCGGAGCTTTTTTGCCAGCTCCACGTCCCGGAGGACGATGGACAGGGCGAAAAAGAGGACGATGCCGATGACTACGGCGGCGAGCTGCTTATAAAGGCTGGAGGGCGACGAGTCGGCTGTGACGGTCAGGCAGAGTGTGGTCAGGAAGAAGGCCAGCGTCTCGATCTCAAAGCCGGTTCGCCGGAGGACGCGGTAAATGAAATAGACTGCCCACATGAGCAGGCACAGCACGCCAAAGGAAACCAGCACCGGCTGGAGGTATTCCTCCTCTACCACCGACTCCAGCTGGAAGCACAGACCAGCCTGGAAGATGGTCAGCAAAATCAATGTGACGCCGGGGGAAAAGACCTTCCCGGGCCGGGTGCGGCTCTGGGCCTGGGCCGCTTCTTCGGCGGCGGAGATGGGATAGAAGGCCAGCTGCGTGCTGCCCAGTCCGATGACATCTCCCGCCTGAACGGGGGAGGCAGCCTCCAGCAGGGCACCGTTGAGATAGACCCCGTTTTTGGCCCGCAGGGGAAACAGGGTCCAATGCCCCTGGGCGTCCCTGGTCAGGGCTGCATGGTTCCGGGAGACGGCGGGATCAGAGAGCACTACATCGCACTGGCGGGAGCGGCCAATGAGGATCTCCCAGTGCCGGAGCGGATAGGCGTTTCCGGTCGGGTCGGTGAGCCGCCCCCATTGCTCCTGTTCCAGCTTGCCCTGGAGCAGACTGCGGGCGCATCGAACCACCACCAGCAGGGCCAGCAGGGGCAGAAGAAGCTGTAATATCACGTCCAGTACATCGGAGAACGTCTCCAGCAGGGCGGCGTCCTGGGACAGATCGGAAAACCAGGTCTGGATGCTGTCCCAGAGAGAGGACAGCGCAGCCTGTATGGCGGACAGATCCATGAGATCCCTCCCTTCGTCCGTGATGAATCATGGGAAGAAAAACGCTCCCCCGCCAGGGCTGGAGGAGCGGACAGGGGCAGACGGAAGATGGCGATTATTCCTCATCGTCCATGAATTTGCGGTAAGCGGGCATGACCTCACTGGTGGGGCCGATCATGCGGATATCTCCGTCGTGGAGCCAGATCACTGAGGTACACAGCCTTTGAATCGTCTTGGCATCATGGGAGACGATGACCACCGTCCGGCTTTTTTCCGAAATCAGCTCCAGCATCTTGTTCATGCTCTTTTTCCGGAATTTGGCGTCGCCAACCGAGAGAACCTCGTCCACCAGGATGATATCCGTCTTTAGGATGGCGGTGATGGAGAAGGACAGCTTGGAGACCATGCCGCTGGAATAGGTCTTGACCGGCTTTTCGATGAAGTCGCCGAGCTCGGAGAACTCGATGATCTCATCGATCTGTGCGTCGATTTGATCCTTAGAAAAGCCCAGGAGCATGGCGGAGAGGTAAATATTGTCCCGACCGGAGAGCTGTTTGAGAAAGCCGACCCCCAGAGCCAACAGAGAGACAGTAGAGCCGTGGAGATCGACCGTTCCCTCGTCCGGCTCAAAAATACCGGCCAGCACCCGGAGCAGAGTGGACTTGCCGCTACCGTTTTTTCCCACCAGGCCTACGATATCCCCCTGATGAATCTCGAAGGAGACGCCGTGGAGAGCTTCGAAATGCTCTACCCGGCCCTTCCGGGAAAAGGAGGAGAGAACGTTGGCGGAGATACCAGAGGCCTCGTCGTTGGAGGCGGCGGATCTGGCGGCGGGCGCCGGATTTTTGCTGCTCCGCATGGAGACCGGAACAATGCTCCGATAGCTCAGATGGATATTTTCAGCGGTGATAGACACCGGGGACTGTTCTGCGGTCTGCTCGCTCATAGAGAATACCTTCCTGCGTCGGCGGACATATGCGGCCGCCGTTGTTTAACGGTACTATACCATGACTTGTCCCAAAATGCAAGAGAGGGCGCAAAGAGTGAGAGGAAATGGTCGAAAACCTGCGGACATTCCGCTTGTCAAGGGGAGTGGGGTATGCTACAATGAGCAGGAATACGAATCGAGAAAAAGCGTGCGCCTCGCACCGGACGGCGAAAGAGCCGGAACAGGGACTGCATTTGGGCGCATGGAGTCAGAAAGGAAACCATCCATGGAAATCAATGGCGTTGAGTGCAGCGAGGACGTGCGCTATGACCAGCTGGGGCTGTCCCCGGCGATCATGCAGGCGCTGGACAAAAAGGGCTTTGTCCAGGCGACTCCCATTCAGGGCGGGGCCATCCCGCCGCTGATGGAGTGGAAGGACGTGGTGGCCAAGGCCCCCACCGGAACGGGCAAGACCTTTGCCTTCGGCATCCCGATTCTGGAGCACATCGATCGCTCCTCTGAGTGCGTACAGGCCCTCATCCTGGCCCCTACCCGGGAGCTGGCGATTCAGATACGGGACGAGTTAAAGGACTTATGTGCCTTCCAGGAAGGGGTGCGGGTGGTCTGCCTATATGGGGGGCAGCCCATCGACAGGCAGATCAAGCAGCTGAAAAATGCCCCCCAGATCGTGGTCGCCACCCCCGGACGGCTGATGGACCATCAGAAGCGCCGCACCCTGCGACTGGATAAGGTGTCTACCGTCATCCTGGATGAGGCGGATCGGATGCTGGACATGGGCTTTATCGACGATGTGACCAAAATACTGGACTCCATCCCCAACCGGAAAAATCTGGGCCTGTTCTCCGCCACCATCAGCCGGGAGGTCATGGACATCTCCTGGGTATATCAGCGTGACCCGGTGGAGATCACCGTCCGCCCGGTGAACGAGGACAAGCCGGACATCCAGCAGTATCGTATCCTCCTGGAGAGCCGGGATCAGAAGCTGGATACCCTCCTGGGACTGCTCAGAGGGGGAAGCTACGAGCGGGCCATCGCCTTCTGCAACACGAAGAACATGACCGACCGCCTGGCGGCGCTTCTCCAGCAGCACCATATCTCCGCCAGGCCCATCCACGGGGACATCCCCCAGAAGGAGCGGGAGCAGACCCTGTCCAACTTCCGCAGCGGCAAGCTCCGGGTACTGGTGGCCACCGATGTGGCCGCCCGGGGCCTGGATATCGACGACGTAGACGTGGTGTTCAACTACGATGTGCCGGACGAGAATGAATACTATATCCACCGCATCGGCCGCACCGGCAGGGCGAAGAAGCACGGTGTCAGCTATACCTTTGTGGGCACCGTAGCGGAGGAGATCAAGCTCAACGAGATCATCCGCAGCCAAAAGTATGAAATCCAGACCCTGAAATACGACGAGGACGGATGCCTGATACTGGTGGAATAAAAACGGATTTTGACAAAAAACGCCTCGGAACAGGAAACAAACGGCCTGTTCCGGGGCGTCTTGCGTTATTCCTCCAGGGGCAGCACCTGCTCCGGGGGCAGATAGAGCCACCGGGGAGCGGCTGATCCGCCGGGACGATTCCACAGAATGGGGGGAGCCTGAGGAGCGCCGGGAGGAACCAGGGTGGCGCGCAGGTCAAATGGCCCGGCGGCCTCCCGTAGTACCTCCACCTCCACCACGTTGTCCCCCAGCCCATTCGCCGGGAGAGGTCCGTTGGGACGTATCCCCACCAGCGTGGCGTCGGGAGAGACGACCTGGGCGGTGGTCAGCTCTACATTCCAGCCGGCCAGCCGGAGACGATGCTCTCCCACGGGAGCGGCCTCCAAAATAGTTTCGCAGCCGGTGAGACGGGCCGCCTGCCGTCGCCGGGGGTTGGCCAGCACCTCCTCCCTAGGAGCCTGGAGCAGAATGTGCCCCTGCTCCATGACTATCAGCTCCTGGCAGAAGTGATAGACCTCCTCCAGCCGGTGGGAGACCAGGATAGCCTGACCGGAAAAGCTCTGGAGAAAATCGGTCAGCTCCTGTTGAAGCTCGTCCCGCAGGACCCGGTCCAGGGCGGAAAACGGCTCGTCCAGGAGAATGGTCAGGGGCTCCGGAGCCATCATTCGGGCCAGAGCTACCCGCTGCTGCTGCCCACCGGAGAGCTGGGCGGGGTAGCGGCTCTCCAGCCCCTCCAGACGAAACTGAGCGATCAGCGATTGGACCCGATCCTGCCGCCGGGTCTTGGGCCCGCGTATCCCGGAGGCGATGTTCTGCGCCACCGTCATGGTGGGGAACAGAGCATAATTCTGGAACAGATAGCCCACCTGACGGCTCCTGGGAGGCAGGTTGACCTTTTTGGCGCTGTCATACAGCAGCCGCCCATCCACCTGAATATGCCCCCGGTCAGGAGAAACCACTCCGGCGATGGACTTCAGCGTCATGCTTTTGCCGCAGCCGGAGGCCCCCAGGATACCGATGCGGGGGCTTTGGCTCTCCAAAGCCACGTCCAGGCGGAAGCGGCCCAGCTCCCGCTCCATTTGCAGAGAGAGCGCCACAGCTACCACCTCTCCTTCGGGGCAGCCGTTCGGCTGGAGAGCAGGTTGATGGCGAGAATGAGGACAAAGGCGATGATAATGACCACCGCCACCCAGATGCCGGCCGTCATGTAGTCTCCGTTTTGCAGCACCATGGCGATACGCTGGGAGATGGTGCCTGTCTTTCCGGCGATGTTGCCCGCCAGCATAGACGTAGCGCCATACTCCCCGATGGCCCGGGCGAAGGTCAGAACTGTGCCGGAGGCGACCCCCGGGCCTGCAGTGGGGATGATCACCCGCCAGAAGATAGCGGTGTCGCTCATCCCCAGGGTGCGGGCGGCGTGGATCAGATCCACATCTACCTGCTCAAAGGCTGCACGGGTGTTCCGGTACATCAGAGGAAAGGCGATCACCGTGGCGGCGATGACGCAGCCCAGGAAGGTCTGCACCACCTTGATGCCCAGATATTCATAGAGAAAGCTGCCAAAGGGTCTGCGGAGGGAGAAGATCAGCAACAGGAAAAAGCCCGCCACCGTGGGGGGCAGCACCATGGGCAGGGTCAGCAGCCCGTCCAAAACGGCCTTCCATCTCGGGGTGGCGGACATGGCCCGGCGGGCCGCCCACAGCCCCAGGAAAAAGCTGAGAGCTGTGGCGGCTGCGCCGGATTCCAGTGTGATCCAGAGGGGCGACCAGTCCAGGTTGGAGATGGTCGAGATCAGCTCCTCCATATCAACGGTTATCCAGGAACATATAGGTGGTAAAGACCTCCATCGCCTCGTCGGACTGGATGTAGGCCAGGAATTCCTCTGCGGCGGCCGTCTGCTCCTCAGAGACAGCAGACTCGTCCAGCGGGACGATCTGGGCCACGGGGTAGATGATATCCCCGGTCAAATCCGTGGAGACGTGCTCCAGGATTTCAATCCGGTCGATCTCGGAGTAGGCGTCGGAGTAGTAGACAGTGCCTACCTCGTTGGAGCCCTCGGCTACAGCCTGGAGAACGGCGGAGACGTTGGCGCACTCGTTGATTTCCACCCCGCCCAGAGCCTCGGAGACTTCGGCGGTGGTGATGTCAGCGGCGGTCAGATCGCTGTCCAGAACGCCGGTGGCCTGGAGCGCAGTCCGGGTGTAGCGGCCCACAGGAACAGAGCCGTCCGCCAGAGCAATGGAGGAGGCGTCGCTCAGATTGTCCAGGCCGGTGACGGTGGTGCCGGAGCCCTGCCAGGTGATGACCACGACCTCATTTTTCAACAGATCTGTCCGGGTGCCGTCTACAATGCGGCCCTCCTCCTCCAGCTGGTCGATCTCCTTGGTGGAGGCGGAGAAGAAGATGTCGCAGTCATACCCCTCCTGAATCTGGGTCAGCAGCGTGCCGGAGCTGGCGGCGTTCAGGGTGATGGTGACGTTGGGATGCTCGGCCTCATAATTGGCCTTCAGCTCCTCAAAGGCGTTGTTCAGTGAGGCGGCGATAAATACGTTCAACGTGACCTCTGCGTCGGAGGACACGTCCTCAGTCTCCTCTTCGCTGTCGCTTGCTTCGTCGGCGACGTCGGCGTCCTCGGCTTCGGCAGTGTCGGCTTCCTCCGTCTCTGCGGTCTCCTCTGCGTCCTCCTCCGTCTCGGCGGCGGTGCCGTCGTCGGCGGTTTCAGAGGTGTCCTCAGTCGTGCTGCCGCAGGCGGTCAGAGCAAAGACCATACACAGAGCCATCAGCAGCGCAATCAGCTTTTTCATTGTTCGTTACCCCTTTTCTTCTTGACTTAGCGCGGGAGCGAATAATTTCTGAAAACAACTCCCAATGCTTACAGAAAGGGGCTGCCTGCTGGCAGCCCCTCCTGCGTTTCACCCATTTTAGCATTTGACAAGAGCACTGTCCAATTGTATTATAGGGGCAAAGATGAGATTTCAATAGGTAAAACCTATAGAAAAGGGGGAGACCGACGATGACGCTACGACATTTGCGCATCTTCTGTGCAGTCTGCGAGCGGGGCAGTATGTCTGCCGCCGCACAGAGTCTGTTCATGGCCCAGCCCTCGGTGAGCCAGGCGATCCGGGAGATGGAGGAGCATTACGGAACGCTGCTGTTTGAACGGCTGGGCCGACGACTGGCCCTTACTCCGGCGGGGGAGCGGCTCTATCCGAGGGCGAGAGCCATGGTAGATGAGTTTGACGAGCTGGAGCGGGAGACCGCCCGGGACTGCCAGCCCCAGATCCTCCGCATCGGGGCCAATCTCACCGTGGGCTGCGCTCTGCTCCACTCCTACCTGAATCGGCTGGAGGCGGAGTATCCCCAGGCGGAGATGCGGGTCTATGTCAGCCGTTCCTCTGACCTGCTGGAGCAGCTGGAGGGAAACCGATTGGATCTGGCACTGACGGAAGCGCTCTCCGGGCAGCCCAATTATGTCCAGATCCCCTTTGCGCAGGATCGGATTTTGGCCGCCGCCCACCCGGAGCACCCCATCTTCCGGCACATCCCTGCCACGGCGGAGGAGCTCTCTCAGGCGCGGCTGCTCCTTCGGGAGCGCGGCTCCGGCGTGCGGGAGCAGTTCCAGCGGCTGATGGAGCAGGCGGGCTGCCCCTGCCATCCCTACTGGGAGTCGGTGTCCTCCACCGTCCTCATCCGGGCTGCACAGGAAAAGGAGGGGGTGACCGTCCTGCCCTACCAGCTGGCCCGGGAGGCCCTGGAGACCCATCCGGACAGCTTTCGGGAGGTGCCGGTGCAGGGGCTGGACTTCCGCAGGGAGCTGGTGCTGCTCTATCATCGGGACAAATATGTGTCCCATCTCATGAGCCGTCTGACGGAGCTGGTGACAGAGCAGGGGACGGCGGAGGGTCACTAAAACGCCTGCCGCCTCAAAACAAGGCGGCAGGCGTGGAGGCGGGTCGATATGCGAATGGGTCAGTTCGTCCCGGCGGGCTGTTTTATGCCGCGGACGCGATGGCTGCCATGGAGCCAGTCCACCTTCAGGTAATAGATGCCCAGGGTGACGGCGCTCAGCAGCCAGGTCAGGGGGTAGACCCAGCTGACGGTGGTGAAGGATTGGGTGATGGGGACCATGACCGTGAGGAAACCTACCCGGACAAAGCACCAGTAGGCCATCATGGTCAGCATGGGAACCACCGCCCGACCTGCGCCCCGGAGGACGGCGGAGACACAGTGGCTGAAGGAGAGCAGGAAGTAGAAGGGGGTGCACACCCTGGCCCACTGAACGCCGTAGGCGATGGCCTCCTCCTCTCGGGTAAAGGCGCCGATCAGCACGGGGATGGTGACATAGATGAGGATGCCCACCACCTCCGCCAGGGCGACGGAGCACAGGATGCCGAAGCGGGAGCCGCGTTTGGCCCGCTCATACTCTCCGGCCCCCAGGTTCTGGCTGACAAAGGTGGTCAGGGCCATGGTGAAGCTGGTGATGGGGATAAATCCGAAGCCGTCGATGCGGGTATAGGCTCCGTAGCCCGCCACGGCCATCTCGCCAAAGGCGTTGATATTCGACTGCACCACCACGTTGCCGATAGAGATGATGGAGTTTTGCAGTCCGGCGGGCAGACCGTTGGAGACGATCTGTTTGAGCATATCCCAGTGGAACCGAATCTCCCGGAGCCGAACCTGGTATACCTCCTTCTCACGGATCAGCCGCCACAGGCAGAGCAGGGCGCTGATGAACTGGGAGAGAATAGTGGCCAGGGCGGCGCCGCCCACGCCCAGGTGCAGCACGGCGATCATGACCAGATCCAGCACCACGTTGAGCCCGGAAGAGATGATGAGGTATTCCAGTGGGTGGCGACTGTCACCTACCGCACGCATGATGCCGGTGCAGGTGTTGTAGAACACCATGCCCAGTGCCCCGGCGAAATAGGTCTGAATATAGGCTGTCGCCTCCTCCAGAACCTCCTCCGGCGTCCCCATCCACAGCAGGATCTGAGGCGCCAGCAATACGCCGATCACAGTAACCGCCAGCCCGGACGCGATGCCGAAGGCCAGCGCCGTGTGGACGGCCCGACGAAGCTCGCACTGATCGCCGGCGCCGAAATAGTGGGCGATGACCACGCCCTCGCCGCTGGCAAGACCCATAAAGAAGCCCACCAGCAGGAAGGTCAGACTGCCGGTGGAGCTGACAGCCGCCAGGGAGCTGTTTCCCAGCAGGTTGCCAACGATGAGGGAATCTGCCACATTATAGAGCTGTTGAAACAGATAGCCCAGAAAGATGGGGAAGGCAAAGGTGACGAGCTTACGGCCGATGGGGCCTGAAGTCATCAGATCGGATGATTTTGACGCAGCCACGAAAATAACTCCTCTCTCGCTCAGATGGGGAGAGCAGCTGTCGTCAGCCGCTCTCCCTGTTGTGGCCCTCCATGGGCCGAAATCAATTTTGCGCCATGTATCCTGTAAAAACACACAGAAGCTTATCGGTTCGTGCCATATCATAGCAGGAAAAAAGGGAGTTGTCAATGACCCGCCCCTGGCCGAATAAACGCCTACAGCCCGACAGGCTTTCGTCTGTCGGGCTGTAGGTTGAGAGAAAAAAGAGAGAGAAAAGAAAGGAGGATGTTTGTTGAATGCTTCGTTCCTGACATTGAGAAGTATAACAGAGGCGAGATGAGAGTGCATGAAGAATTTGTGAGAAGTTTGGGAACGATTTGTGAACAACCGGGGCAGGCTCCGTGCGCGCCGAAACCGGACAGACCAATGCTTTCCTCCGCTTGGAATCCCGTCCTGTTGAGGCTGGGCATCGCCGCACAAATACGTCTGTGCCAGCCTGCCGCTGCCGATTTATGCGGTGAATGTAGCATTACAATAGATGTGAGACCAGAGGATAGAAAAAGGCGATTGAGTTT
>JAJPXB010000022.1 GCA_021205695.1 Clostridiales bacterium | reverse complement strand
CTTACGAATAAACTTTTTCCCTTTTCTCAGTCTCACATCATTGACAAATGGACAAGGGAAACTTTTCAAGTGCAGTGCCAATTGACAACCGCTGAAAATATACTATACTATAGGTCAGGCACACAAAAGTTCCGTCCCGCTGCCAATGCAGCGTCTTTCAAGGCCCCTTTTGGGGCGTTGGAGAGGAGGTTATGGAGATGGAGCTGAAGCTCACCCAAAAACAGTTTCGCCGTCTGCTGGACATGGCCTATATCGGGAACTGGGTCCTGAACTCCACCCGGGGAGAGGATCGGTTCCGGGACTATGACCAGGTGCAGAGCCTGCTGTTCGCCAAAGCGGCGGAGGAGGGGATGGATTCCCTGGTCCTCCGGTACGGCCCTCTCGCACTGCCCAGTCCCGACTATGTCAACGGCGGCATCCATGAGGCCATCGCCGACTATGAGGACGCCATCTTTTTCCGCATTCTGGCGGAGGAGCTGGCCCGGTGGGACATGAACGACGTCCCCATCGACGAGAGCAACATGGAGGAGCTGAACCAGCGAATGGACGTGTACATGGAGGAATTCGAGCTTCACGGGACCGACCATGTGATGGTGGAGACGGAGGACAGCTGAACACAGGAAAACACATATGACAGCGCAAAAGGCTCCCTGACGGCAGATGTCCGCCGGGGAGCCTTTGTCTTGTCTCTGTCCCGTACTCACTCCCGACGCAGGGCGTCGATGGGGTTGAGGTTTGCCGCCTTGACCGCGGGCATCAGCCCGAAGAGGATGCCGATGAACATGGAGAACACCACCGCCAGCACGATGGAGGGGACGCTGACGGCCGTGGGCGAGCCGCTGAGCTGGCTGACCACCTGCGCCATGCCGATGCCTGCCAGGACGCCGATGACGCCGCCCAGACTGGTGAGCACCGCCGCCTCGGTGAGAAACTGCCACAAAATGCGGCTCTTTCGCGCCCCCACCGCCTTCTTCAATCCGATCTCCCGGGTGCGCTCGGTGACGGTGACCAGCATGATGTTCATCACGCCGATGCCGCCCACCAGCAGGGAGATGGACGCGATCCAAACCAGCTGCTGGTTGGTGGAGTTGGCCAGCTGCTGGAGCTGCTCCGCCTGCTCCAGCACATCGTTGCTGCTGTAGGCCAGGTCGGAGTCCTCGGATACGGTGAGCTTGCTGTTGAGCAGTTTGGCCGCCGCCTGGCCCACCGAGGTCATGTCGTCGGTGGTGGCCGCCTGGATGTCCACCGTCTGGGGCTCGTCATACTGGCACACCAGCTGCCAGCAGGTGCTGGGAATATAGACCGCCCCGCTGTCGTTGCCCACATAGGTGTAATATTCCTCATAGGTGGAGATGTACGGCTCGTAGGAGCTGGTCAGAGAGACCACCCCTACCACGGTAAACGGTTCGCTGCGTATCTCAATGGTCTTGCCCAGGGGATTCTCCCCGGGGAACAGACTCTCTGCGGCGCTCTGATCCAGGATCGCCACCTTTTTGTAGTCGTCATAGTCCGACTGGGCAAAGTCCCGGCCCAGGTAGACCTGGTAGCCGTTGACGCCGAAATAGTGGGTGTCCACGCCCCGAAGGGTGCCGGAGAAGCCGGTGTTCCGGTAGTAGATCAGCCCGTCCACATAGGTGCGCTCGGTGTACAGTGTGGCATCCACCGCCCCCTCCAGACTGGCCAGGCGGGCCCGGGTCTGCTGATCGATCACCGGGACGCCGTCCGGGAGGTCGCTGTACTGGAACTCATAGCCGTAGCCGTTCTGGTTCAGCTGCACCGTCACCACATTGTTGCCCGCGCCGATGAGCTGCTCCTTGATCTGCTCGTTGGTGCCCTTGATGGTGGAGACGATAGCGATGATGGAGGCGATGCCGATGATAATGCCCAGCATGGTCAGCAGAGAGCGGAGCTTGTGGTTCCAAATGCCCTGAAAGGACAGTCCGATGTTTTCAAACATAATGCGCTCCCTCCCTTACCAGCCGTAAAATGCATTCATAGTGGCTTCCGTCGTGGGCACGCCCTCCTCGGCCCCGTCCCCGTAGGGGAAGGAGATATGCTCGTCCAGGGACAGGCCCCCGGTGACCTGCGTATAGCTGCCCCACAGGGAACGGCCGGTGGAGATGTACCGCTTTACCAGCGTGCCGTCCTCGGCCACCGTATAGACGTAGCTTCTGCCGTTCTCCCGGCGGATAAACATGGACTCCAGATAAAAGCCGCTGTCGCCGCTCTCGGCAGTGCCGTAGGTGACCTCTGCATAATCCCCCTGCTCCAGCCCGCCATCCTCGTCCACATATACGGTGAAGGGGTAGAGGGAGATATTGCTGTTGCCGTCCCCCCAGTAGTAGCCGTCGGTGGTGGGGTACTCGGAGATCTCGGTGACGGTGCCCTCGCACTCTGCGCCATTGTAGTAGTCATAGACGGAGACCGTCTGCCCCACCTGCACCTCGGAGAGCATCAGCTCGCTGCACGAGACCTGGATATAGAACCCGCCCCCGGCGGAGACACGCATCAGAGCGCTGCCGTTGGTGATGGCCTCGTCCTCGCTGACCAGGTCCTTCACCTCGCCGGACAGGGTGGCGTAGACAGCGCCGTTGTTCAGCTCCTGCTCCGCCTTTTCGTATTCCAGCTTGGCCTGTCGGAGCTGGATGTCCAGGTCCTTCACCTTGCTCTCCGCCTCCTGGACCATCTCGGTCAGCTCGGCTGCGGTGTATTTGACGCCGTCCACGAAGGTCTGGGAGGGCGTGCCCGTATTCTCTTCCTCTTCCTCCTCGTCCTCGGGCAGGGCGGGGAGCGGATCGTTACCCCACCGGAAGACCAGGTCGTCCGTGGCGTCGTCCCGCATGGAGATCATCTGGAAGCTGTAGCCTGTCCCCTCCACATACTGGAACTGCATCAGCAGGCGGTATTTCAGCGTTGTCGTCGTGGGAGAGGAGCCTGCGTCGGTATCTGTGTCTGTGTCTGTATCCGTATCGGTGTCGGTATCTCCGCCCTCATCGCCGCCGGTATCCGGGTCTGGCTCCTCCGGCTCTGTGGGCTCGTCCGGCTCCGTGGGCTCCTCCGGCTCTGTGGGCTCGTCCGGCTCCGTGGGCTCCTCCGGCTCTGTGGGCTCCTCCGGCCCTGTGGGCTCGTCCGGTTCCGAGGGCTCGCCCGGCTCCGTGCGCTCGTCCGGCTCGGCTGTCTCTCCCGTCCCGGTGACGATGAACTCCACATAGCACTCGTCCAGGCCCCGCATGGCCTGGTATAGAAAATCATCGGAGAAGCTGTAGGTGCTGCTCCACTCGTAGACGAAGGGATCGTCATAGGTGCCTGTGCCGGAGAGCAGGGTCAGCGTGCCGTCGTCCTCCCATCCCGGCTCTTCGACGGGGTCGCTCCCCGGGATGACCGTCACCGTGACGGTGCCGGGGATGTAGGTGTTTGGCTTGTAGCTCTTCACCGTGGACAGCTCCTTCTGGGCGTCGGAGAGCTCCAGCTCCAGCTGTTGCACGGCGATGTCCTTCTTTTGCAGATCCAGTTCGGTGAGGGTGGTGTCGTAGGTCAGCAGAGGGTCGCCCTCCTGCACATAGTCCCCCTCGGAGACCAGTATCTCCTTCACCGTCTGGGTGTCGGAGAGATAGACCGACTGCAGGCCCTCCGTCTCCACCAGGCCGTCGCTGGTGGTGCTGTCCCCCCAGTAGTCGGTCATGGCGAAGTCGGACACGGCATAGACGTTCACCGCCTCCCGGCTCCGGTGGTTCCAGGCGTACACTCCACCTGCAGCGCACCCCGCCACCAGGAGCAGGGCGAGGGCCACGGACAGGACCCGTTTTCCCGTCTTGTTCATTGCGCTCCCTCCTCCTGCCGCTCCGAGCTGTGGTCGGCGTCAATTTTGCCGTCCCGGATGAGATAAATCTTCTGGGCGCAGCTGGCCACCTCCGGAGCGTGGGTAATCATGATGATGGTCACGCCGCTGGCGTTCAGGTGGTGGAACAGCTCCATGATCTGTCCGCCGGATTTGGTGTCCAGGGCCCCGGTGGGCTCGTCCGCCAGCAGCAGACTGGGGCCGCCCACCATGGCCCGGGCGATGGCAACCCGCTGGCACTGCCCGCCGGAGAGCTGGTTGGGCCTGTGATCCATCCGATCCTCCAGCCCCACCAGCTCCAGCATCTCCCGCGCTCTGGCCCGGCGCGCCTTCTTCCGCACGCCCCGGTAAATGAGGGGCAGGGCCACGTTATCCAGGGCAGTCAGCCCCGGGAGCAGGTCGGCGTTTTGAAAGACGAAGCCGATCTGCCGGTTGCGGATGTCCGCCAGCCGGTTGTCGCTGACCCCGTCCAGGTCCTCCCCCTTCAAAATGCGCTTGCCAGAGGTGGGCTGATCCAGACAGCCGATCAGGTTCATCAGGGTGGTCTTGCCGGAGCCGGAGGGACCCATAATGGCGATGTACTCCCCCTCCTCCACCGTCAGGTTGATATTTTCCAGGACGGGCACCACGATCTTGCCCCGGGTGTAGTCCTTGCAGATATCCCGCAGCTCCAAAACCATGGTTCAGCCCTCCTCCACGACAACGTCGATCTCGTCCTCGGCATAGGCCTCGTCGTATTCGTCTTCTTCGTACGCATCCTCCTCATACTCGTCCCCGGCGGACCCATCGTCCTCCACCGTCTCGAAGGTGCCGTCATCGTACTCCGTCACCGCCATGCCCACGGTGAGGGAGCTGTCGGGCCAGGCGATGTAGTCCTCCAGGGTCAGCCCGTCGGTGACGACGTAGGTGTCCGCTGCGGCGTCATAGTCCCCCAGCGTGACGGCGCGCAGCTCCAGCTGGGAGTTGCTGTCCGCCGCCCAGACGGAGGCGTTCTCCCCGTCCAGCACCAGGTATCCGGCGGGGAGGACGATCTCATCTCCGCTCTCGCTGTCCCCCGCCTTGAGGTAAACGTGCTGGCCGATGAGCAGCCCATCGGAGGAGTCCAGGGCTACATAGAAGGAATATCTGGCGCTGCGGCTGTCGCTGGAGCTGCTGTCGTAGTAGCTGTCGCTCTCGTCCCCGTCGGCGGTGGTTCCGGTGTCGATGCTCTCAATAACGCCCGTCCAGGTCTGGGTGTCGTCCGTCCGGGAGACGGCGGTGATCTCCATGCCCTCGTACAGATTGTAGATATTCTCCTCGCTGACGGTGCCCTTGATGCGATAGGTGCCCGTCTCCATAATGGTGATGTAGGCGTCGCCGGAGCTGTCGTCGTAGGAATAGGCGTAGGCATACTCGCTGCTGCTGTCGCTGGCCACCGACTGCACCAGACCGCTGACCTCGGCGTAGACCTCTGTCTCGCCCATGCTGCTCTTGAGCCGCTCCAGCTCCGCCTGCTTTGTCTTGAGATTGTATTCCGCCTCCGACTTGTTCAGCTCCGTCTCCTGAATTTGCAGCGTATAGGAGAGCTGCTCCGACGAGGACGCCTTTTTCTTGTCCTTCTCCAGCGCGGCAATCTGTGTCTCATAGTTGGCGATGCTGTTCTGGAGCTGTTCCACCTCCAGCTCTGCCGTCTCCACCGACAGCTCCAGGGCGTCGGTGTCGTAGGAGAACAGCAGGTCGCCCGCCTGCACCATGTCCCCTGCCTGAACATAGACCTCTTCCACCGTCTTATTGCTGTCCTTCTGCACCTTGACAGTGGCCTTGGCCTCCACCACGCCGCTGTACAGGTCGGTCCCGGTGATGTCGACTCCCATGAGCATGGCCACCGACTGGACGGAGGCGCTGCTCTCCCCGGCAGAGGAGGCGCATCCGGTCATGCTCAGTCCCAAAAGCAGCGCGGATGCCAGGGCCAGGTAACGTCTTTTCTTCATAGGATCTCTTCCTTTCCCGCCGCCGGAAGGCGGCGTCTGCGCTTTCTCCTGTCGCCCCATTATAGCATGAAGCCCCTCCGCCAGGAGCTTTTTCAGCGCATTTTAAGAAACAATTCAGAATTGAAGCAGACTTCGATCCGATTCGACTGACAAAAACCGGCCCCCGTCCCGGAAGCATTCTTCCGGAACAGGGGCCGAAACCATATTATATCTTTTTTACGATATCTCCCGCCGACTTGTAGATGTGCCCGGCAGGGACGACGCCCCGGACGGAGGAGAGGGGGTAGATGCTGCTCCCCCGGCCGATGACGGTGCCGGGGTTGAGGACGCTGTTGCAGCCCACCTCCACCTGGTCGCCCAGCATGGCGCCGAACTTCTTCCGACCCGTCTCATATCGGGTCCCGTCCGGGTCCTTCACCACCACCAGGGTCTTGTCGCTCTTGACATTGGAGGTGATGGAGCCGGCCCCCATGTGGGCCTTGAAGCCCAGGATGGAGTCGCCCACATAGTTGTAATGGGGCACCTGCACCCGGTCGAACAGGATAACGTTTTTCAGCTCGGTGGAGTTGCCCACCACGGCCCCCGCCCCCACCAGGGCGTTGCCCCGGACAAAGGCTCCGGGCCGGACCTCCGTCTCCGGGCCGATGATGCAGGGGGAAAGGAGGGTGGCGGTGGGGTACACCCGGGCGGACTTGGCCACCCAAACCTGGGGGCTGACCTCCTCATACTCCTCCGGGTCGAGCTTGGGCCCCAGGGTCCGGATAAAGTCCCCGATGCCCTCCAGGGCCTCCCAGGGATAGGTGCAGCCCAGCAGCAGCGGGGCGGCCAGCGTGTGCTCCAGGGAATACAAATCCTGAATGGTGACGGCGATCGACATGGCAGTCATTCCCTTTCTTCAAAAATCATGAGATTCATTATAGTGCGTGGGAGGGGGATTGTCAAGACGGGCTTGCGGTATCTGAACACGTAAAACAAAGCCGGACACCCATCCTGATACGCCATGTACCAAAATCAGTGTCCAGCCAAAGTACGCCCGAAGGGACTCGAACCCCCAGTAACCAGAACCGGAATCTGGTGCCTTATCCATTAGACCACGGGCGCAAATAAGCAATGCACTTTCTCAAGCGCTTGGTTATTATACCAATTTCTCCCCCAAATGTAAAGGGGAAAACCCACAGAATTTCCCGGAAATCTTGTAAAAATTTCGGTTCCATGCTATACTGCCCTTGAACAGAAAGAAGGAGGACTTCGCATGGAGCAGAACAATTCCTTTCGTACCGTCAGCTTCGGCGGCTTTCACCGTCAGGACGTGCTGGACTATATCGAGCGCACCGCAAGGGAGCATACCCAGGAGAAGGAGCGACTGACCTCCCAGCTGGAGACGGCCCGCAGGGCCGCCCAGACCGCCGAGACGGAGCTTCCGGCGCTCCGGGAGCAGCTGGAGGCGGCCAACGCCCGGGCGGAGGCCCTGGCGTCGGAAAACGAGTCCCTTCAGGCCCAGCTGGAGCCGCTTCTGGCGGAGGGCTGCTCCGCCCAGGAGCTGCGGGATCAGGCGGAGGGCTACCGGCGGCTGAAGGACGATTTCGCCACCATCGAGCTGGAGGCCCGCCGCCGGGCGTCCGTTCTGCTGGAGACAGCCAGCGCAGAGGCGGAGGCGGTTCTGGCCCAGGCAAAGGCAAAGGAGTCAGACATTCTGGCCCAGGCCAACGCCCGGGCGGAGGCCGTCCAGGAGCAGGCCCAGCAGCAGGCCGAGCGCACCATCGCCCAGGCCACGGACGAGGCAGAGCACATCAGGGCCGAGCGGCGGCAGTTGCTGTCCCGGACAAGGCGGGACTTCGTCACCGCCTCGGACGACCTGAAAAACAGCGTGACCGGCGCTCTCCGGGAGGTGGAAGCTCTGCGCCAGGATCTGTCCGGTCTGAGCCGCACCTTCGAGGAGAACGCCCAGGCGGTGGAGGAGCTGTGCGAGGAGGGAGAGCAGTGAGCACGGCACAGACCTACCGGCTCTCCACCGAACAGCTCCGGGCATTCGCCCCCCGGCTCCGTGCGGGAGATCGGGTCGTCCTCAGCGGGACGATCTACACCGCCCGGGATGCGGCCCACAAGCGTATTTTCGCCCTGCTGGATCGGGGCGAGCAGCTCCCCTTTCCCCTTCAGGACGCTGTCATCTACTATGCCGGCCCCACCCCCGCCCAGCAGGGGATGGCTGTGGGCGCCTGTGGGCCCACCACCTCCAGCCGGATGAACGGCTTTGCCCCCCGGCTGCTGGATCTGGGGCTGGTGGGCATTATCGGCAAGGGCCAGATGGACGACCAGGTTCGGGCGGCCATCGTCCGCAACGGGGCCTGCTACTTTGCCGCCGTGGGAGGCGCCGGGGCGCTGATCGCCCGGTGCATTCAGAGGGCGGAGGTCATCGCCTTTGATGATCTGGGCTGCGAATCGGTGAAGCGGATGACCGTCTGCGACCTCCCCCTCACCGTGGCCATGGATGCCCAAGGAAACAGTCTCTACGAGACAGGTCGGGCGGCATATCAGGTGAAGTAAAATCGAATCAGGCCAGCATAAAGCCGGAGGGGCGTCCATCCCTTCCGGCTTTTCCGCTGATTTATCCCGTCCGTCCCGTCTCATCGTTGCGGCTGGCTGCAAACCTTTCCGCTTCGCCCGTGCGGCTGCGTGCGCTCACACGTTGAACCGGAACAGGATAATGTCCCCGTCCTGGACGACGTAATCCTTGCCCTCGGAGCGCATCAGGCCCTTTTCCCGCGCCGTCTTTTCGCTGCCGCAGGCCACCATGTCCTCATAGGCGATGACCTCCGCCCGGATAAAGCCCCGCTCGAAGTCGGAGTGGATCTTCCCCGCCGCCTGGGGAGCCTTGGTGCCCCTGGTGATTGTCCAGGCCCGGCACTCGTCCTCCCCGGAGGTCAGGAAGGAGATCAGGCCCAGAAGGGTATAGCTGGCCTTCACCAGCCGGTCCAGGCCGGACTCCGGGATACCCAGGTCCTCCATAAAGGCGGCCTGCTCCTCGCTGTCCATCTGGCTCAGCTCCTCCTCCAGACTGGCACAGACGGGGATCACCTGCGCTCCCTCCTTGTCGGCCAGCTCCTGCACGGCGCAATAATAGGGATTCTCCCCGTATTCCCCGCCGGAGAAGGCGTCCTCGTCCAGGTTGGCGGCGTAGATCACCGGCTTCAGGGTCAGCAGGTCGCTGGTGGCGATCAGCTCCCGGTCGTCCTCCCCGCACTGGTAGGAGCGCACGGAGTTGCCGTCGTTGAGCCAGTCCCGGAGGCCGGAGAACACCTCCGCCTCGTGGAGGAACTTCTTGTCCCCCTTGGCGGCCTTTTTCGCCTTGTCGATGCGCCGGTCGACCATCTCCAAATCAGCCATAATCAGCTCCAGATCGATGATGCCAATGTCCCGAACAGGGTCGGTGCTGCCCTCCACATGGATGACATTCTCATCGTCAAAGCAGCGGACCACATGGACGATGGCGTCGGTGCCCCGGATGTTGGAGAGGAACTGGTTCCCCAGGCCCTCTCCCCGGCTGGCCCCCTTCACCAGACCGGCGATGTCCACAAATTCGATGACGGCGGGGGTGGTCTTTTTGGGGTGGTACAGGTTGGAGAGCCAGTCCAGCCGGCTGTCTGGCACCGCCACGGTGCCCACATTCGGCTCGATGGTGCAGAAGGGGTAGTTGGCGCACTCCGCCCCGGCGTTGGTGATGGCGTTGAACAGGGTGCTCTTGCCCACGTTGGGGAGCCCCACGATACCTAATTTCATACGGCGTTCCGTCTCCTTCTATATCCGATGTCCCGTTTCCAGGTGCGCGCGCTCCCAACGGAGGATGTACGCAGCCATGTTGACATTATAGCACAGAATGTCCTTTTCTCAAGGGAAAGTTTGGCCTCTCGGGCCCGCTTACCTCTGCCCCCGCATCCGTTCCACTACAGACTCCTCCGGGGTGACGTACATTGTCCGGCAGGTGGTGTAGATCACCATCCCCGGTCTGGCCCCGGCGGGCTTTTTCACATATTTCACCGGGGTGTAGTCCACCGGCACCCGGCTGCCGCTCCGGCCCTGGGAGAACCAGGCGGCCAGGATCGCCGCCTCCTCCAGGCTCTGCCCATCCGGCTCCCTTCCCTCTGTCCAGAGGATCACATGGGAGCCGTGGATGCCCTGGGTGTGGAGCCAGATATCCCCCTTCCCCGCCAGCTTGCAGGTGAGCTGGTCGTTCTGGACGTTGTTCTTCCCCGCTGAGATGCGCAGTCCTGCGGAGGAGCGGAACTCCATAGGCTGGGGCCGGGGCCGCTTCATGGGCCGCTTGCCGTTTTTCTGGGGGCGGAGATAGCCCCCGTCCTCCAGCTCCTGGCGGATCTCGTTCAGATCCCGCTCCCCCTCCGCCCGTTGAAGGGACTCCAGCACGCTCTCCAGATAGTCCAGCTCTCCCCGACCCTGCTCCATCTGTCCGGTGAGCACAGTCTCCGCCGTCTTTGCCTTGCTGTATTTCTTATAATATTTTGCGGCGTTCTGCTGGGGAGTCAGCAGCGGGTCGAGGGCCACCGTCAGCTCCCGGCACTCCGGGTCATAGTAGTTCACCGCCGTCAGCGACCGCTGCCCCTTCTCCATCCGGTAGAGGTTGGCGGTGATCAAATCTCCGCTGACCCGGTACTGCTCCCGATTCCGGGCCTCCGCCAGCTCCTTCGCCTGAATCTGCAGCTTCCGCTCCACCCGGTTCCGGGCGCTGGTCAGATGGCGGATCAGCTCCTGTCCCCTTTGCCGCACCCGCTCCCCGGTCTCCCGGGCGGCGTAGAACTCGTCCAGCAGGGCGGAGAAGCTTGCATAGGTGCGCCGCTCGTAATAGTCCCCATACTGTCCGATGGGGAGATAAGAAAAGTCCTTCGGCTCTCCCTCCCGGAACAAGGCGGTGGGCTGTGGGCTGTCGATGGCATCCAGCACGCTCTCCACAGCATCCAGCAGGGCATCCCGACGCAACTCGTTCAGGCGGGCATCCGTCCGCCCTGCGGCCCGGCAGACCATTTCACGGCAGATCAGCGGGGACAGCCCGGAGAAGGTGTCCAACAGCCAGCGGTCGGCCTCCGCCTCCGCCGGGGCAGTCTCCAGCAGGGCGGACAGGGTCTCCCGGTCGGTCTCCCTTGGGTCGCGCCGGTCCGCCCGGGCGGGGGGAAGGCGGTAGTACAGCCCCGGCAGCACCGGGCGGAGCTGAGACAGCTCCCCGTCCACCTTCCGCAGGCAATCAGTGATGCGACCGTTTTCGTCTGTCAAAATCAGGTTTGACCGGCGGCCCATGGCCTCCAGGATCAGGCAGCGCGTCACCCGGTCGCCCAGCTCGTTAAGCGTCTCCAGCTCCAGCGTCACCACCCGCTCCATGGGTGGCTGGGTGACGGACAACACCCTCGCCCCGGTGAGGTGCTTGCGCAGCAGCATACAGAACATGGGAGGCGAGGCGGGGTTTTCCCGGGTGAGCATAGTCATCTGCAGCCGGGGATGGGAGGGATTGGCGGTGAGGAGCAGCTTCTGATTGCCCTGCGGGGTGCGGAGGTGGAGCACCACCTCGTCCCGCCCGGGCTGGAAGATCTTGTCCACCCTCGCCCCCTCCAGCTGAGGGCGGAGCTCCCCCACCAGAGCGGTGAGGCAGGCGGCGTCTAAGGGCATCAGGCTCCCTCCTCTCCCCTGTCCGAAGCCATGATGACGTCAAACAGCTGATTGATGCGCTCTGTCCGGTGCTGAAGATAGAGCCAGCCGAACAGGGCCTCCAGGGCGGTGGCCTTTCGATACTCTCCCCGACTGGCCCCTTTGGGGATCAGGTGGATGTTGGCATTCCGGCCCCGGCGAACCACGCCGTCCTCCTCGTCGGTGAGCAGCGGCGTGATTTTGTCCAGCGCCGCCGCCTGGGCGGAGGCCCGCACCAGGGCCACCGTCTCCCGGTGGAGGTGGCCGTTGACCTCCAGCCCGCCGCTGCACAGCCAGCCCCTGACCAGCAGCTCATACACCCCGTCCCCCATATGGGCCAGGGCCAGGCTGCTCATCTCCCGGAGCTGATCCGGCGTCAGTTGGATGTTAAAATAATCTCTCATAGGGGCCTCCCGAACGCTCCTGTTTCTGTCGCCCCATATTATCTCCCATTTGGCAGGAAATTGCAAGGCCCACCCCGTACCGGGACGGGCCCGGGAACCTATTTCGTCAAAATC
Source organism: Clostridiales bacterium (assembly GCA_021205695.1). Classification (GTDB taxonomy): domain Bacteria; phylum Bacillota; class Clostridia; order Oscillospirales; family Oscillospiraceae; genus Onthomonas. The sequence continues at coordinate 3,319 of JAJPXB010000022.1, read as the reverse complement.
GCCGTCCAGGTGCGAGCTCCGCAGATGCCGTCCACGGTCAGGCCCATGGCCTTCTGGTATGCCTGAATCGCCGCCACGGTTTTCGTCCCACAGATCCCGTCCACGGACAACCCCGCCCCGTTCTTCCCGTTGAGCAGGCTCTGGAGACTGCTCACCTGCGCTCCGGTGCTGCCCTTTTGGACAATATTCAATGTCATGTCGAATCCTCCTGTCGTAGCGCCTGTAATTGCAGATGCTGTGTCCCCGGTGAACCAGTCCTCCGCCCTCGTGCCCGTCAGCCGGTTCAGGTCGCAGCGCCCGGAGATGCCGGGACAGCTGCCCCTGCTGGTGTACTGGTGCAGGTCGGCCCCGTCATGGGGCGGGTAGCTGCTGCTGTAGCTGCCGTCGTTTCTTCCGTACCGGGCCTCCCACCAGGCGGTATTATCTCCCCGGCCCACAATGACCGCCTTGTAGGTGCTGTACTGGACGTACATGGTGTAGATGATGCACCTGCCGCCCAGCCCCTCCAGATAGTCCAGCGCCGCCCGGACATCGTCGGCAGCGTTCCCCGCCTCCACGTCCAGGGCATATCCACGGAAATAATCTCCCGCAAGATTTCCACAGGTGCTGACCAGAAACTTTGCCTGTGCAAGCTCATCCCCTCTGTTCAGATAGGCATAGAGCCAATAGGGGATTGCGTTTTCCTCGCATCCCCTGATGAAGTCCTCCAGCGTGGCATCGGTGTACCCCGTCCCCTGGGTCGCCTTGGAGATGAGGAACGGGCAGCCTGCCCTGACCTCGCTCCAGTCCTCCACCGGATGGTAATGGCTGATATCCGGATAATTACTCATTTACATCCACCTCCCGTGGCGTTGTCCGCGTCCCCTGTCCTCATCCTATGATCCGCAATCATCCCCCGCTCCCTCTCAGCAGCAGCCACACGGCCAACAGGAGCAGCTCTCCCGCCGCCTGCAGGAACAGTAAAACTGTCATCTTCTCTCCTCCCCTGTCATCTGGATATCCCATTCTATCAGCATGCCGTCTGTTCTGACAGGCAAATTTTCATTTTTTCGGTCAAAACAGACGTATTTTTGCCCTGGAATTGCGTTTTTGCCGCATACAGGGATATGGGGAACGGCGTCTCTCCCTTTTTCGTCACCGTCTGCCCCCGGGAACATAGAATGTCATGAGGAGCGTTTCCGCTTCCTCCCATTCTTCTCAGGAGGTCAAACCTATGGCTGAAACCATCTTACCCGGCCCCGTGCCGGAGGGCACTCCCATCCGGGAGGCGACCTGTATCCATACCCAAAAGATCTACGACTCCTGCCAGTCCAGGGACTGTATGGAGGATCTGCGGCTGTACCCCGAGGCCAGCAGCCAGACAACGCTGGAAAACGCCCAGACCGTCCGCTCTGCCCAGGCCGAGCTGCTCTATGTGGATATCCAAGTGGATCAGGTGGGCTACAATCAGGGTTTCTACACGGTGGATCTGCAATATTTCTACCGTATCACCGTTGACGCCTATACCGCCGGCACCGCCCGGCCCTCCGTGGTCACCGGTCTCGCCACCTTCAGCAAGCGCTGTATGCTCTTCGGTAGCCAGGGGACCGCCAGAACCTTCTCCTCCGACCGGAGCGTCTCGCAGGAGCTGACCGCCTCCTATACCGGCAATCTTCCCACCGCCGTAGTGGAAGCGGTAGACCCCATCGTGCTCAGCGTCCGGCTCTACACTCCGGAGCAGACCGGCTTCACCTGTGACTGTGCCGGAGAGAGCGTCTCTGCGGTGGACATTCCCGACGCCATTCGTCGACTGTTTGACGAGGATCTGGTCACCGACAGCGACACTCCCCGCCAGCTGCTCCTGACTCTGGGACAATTCTCTCTCCTGCGCATGGAGCGGGATTCCCAGCTTCTCATCCCCATCTACGACTACTGCGTTCCGGATAAGGAGTGTCAGTATGACGGCCCCAGCGAGGACGATCCCTGCACCCTGTTCCAGCGGGTGGATTTCCCGGTGAATGAGTTCTTCCCCCCTGCCACGGCGGACGGTCTGGACACCTCCGGCTGCAGTCCCTTCCGTTCCGGCTGTACCCTGGGAAGGAGCTGACGCTCGCCCCGGGCCATAAGCGTCAAAATGCGTCCGACAACAAAACGTCGGACGCATAATTCTGTGGGAAAGAGACATACTGCCTGAGGAAAGGCGGTGCGCACATGAATATGACGAATCAGGCCTACGGTGAAATGGTCAACCAAATGTCAAAGACCTCCCCCAAAGCAAAGGACTACACGATGGCCTTCTGTGTGGGGGGCGGTATCTGCGTCGTCGGACAGCTGCTGACCGAGCTCTATACGGCCATGGGGGCCTCCCAACGAGACGCCGGAACCTGGGTCAGCATCACGCTGATCTTCCTGTCGGCCCTGTTCACCGGGCTGAAGCTCTATGACAGGCTGGCCAAGCACGCCGGGGCAGGCACTCTGGTACCGGTGACCGGCTTTGCCAACTCCATCGTCTCCCCGGCCATGGACTTCAAGGCCGAGGGGTATATCACCGGCATGGCGGCCAAAATGTTCCAGATCGCCGGACCGGTGCTGGTCTTTGGCATCGGCTCCAGCGTGATCTACGGGCTGATTCTGTGCCTGTTTCGGGCGTAAAATGTGGCAAACGTGCCGCTGCCATTCAGCTGGGACACAAAATCTTCGTGAAACCGAACAAAAACAGCCAGTCCGCAGACTGGCTGTTTTCAAAGTGTTGGCACTACCGATTTTCCCGGGCCGTCTCCAGCCAAGTATCGTAGGCGCGGATGAGCTTAACTGCCGTGTTCGGAATGGGAACGGGTGGACCCTCATCGCAATCAGCACCAACTCTTGCTTCCCCTGAAAAGAAAGTTCCCCTCTCTTTTCAACAGATGCTATTATACTCAACCCGCTCTCGCTTGTCAAGTATTTTTAATGACCCGTACCGGATTTGAACCGATGTTAACGGCGTGAGAGGCCGCTGTCTTAACCACTTGACCAACGGGCCGGTTCGCTCATCCTTGGGTACTCTTCATACGCCCTCAGATGTCTACTACACCTTCAGGGACTCGAACCCTGGACACCCTGATTAAGAGTCAGGTGCTCTACCAACTGAGCTAAAGGTGCTTACTTCCTTTGAAAAGAAAGTGTGCAAAGAAACTTCAATGCGCCGCGGCTGCGGTGCAACCCTGTTTCTCCTCTGTTTCCCTTTCGCCGCTTCTTTCAGTGGCAGGTCCTCAGCGGTGCTACCCTTTCTTCCCAAAGCCAGGGTCTTGCTGTACCCTCAAAACTGAACAATGAGATCTTCCGTTTCCAAATCGCTTCA
>JAJPXB010000038.1 GCA_021205695.1 Clostridiales bacterium | reverse complement strand
GCCCCGACTGCTGCTGCCGCCAAAGCTGCCGCCCCGACTGCTACTGCCGCCAAAGCCGCCGCCCCGACTGCTGCTGCCGCCGAAACCGCCGCCCCGGCTCTGTCCGCCGGGACGACCTCCCGGACCGCCGCGACCGCCGCCAGGTCCGCCGGGCCCACGGGGACCGGGCCCGCCCGGGCCACGGGGCGGTTGCCGACCCATCCTGCGGAACCAGGCGCTCCCCGGACGATGCCAGGGGAAGATGGGGACGAACAGCACCGGAGGCGCGGCCATATGTCCGTACTGGCTGTACCAGGTGTTATAGCGGCTGCGTTCGATCAGGGTGAGAACGAGATAAATCACCACCAGCAGTATGATCAGACCGAACAGGCTGAACCCAGAGCCGCCGCCATAATAGTAATCGTTGTAATAGTAATCGTCGTAATAGTAGTCGTCATAGTAACCGTAAGCGTCTCCATAATCGGAACCGTCCGCAAAATGGCCGCCGTACCAGTCGTTCATATAGGAGAACAGACTGAGCACGGCGCTGTCATAGTCTCCGGCGTAGAAGTCCGAAGCCATGGTTTCGGTGGTCGCCGCAGTGGAGTCCAGCTCCGTCAGGCTGCCGCCGTCTACCATATAGACCTGCTGCCCGCCGATGTCCAGGACAAGGATGACGTCATACTGCGTGAGATCCCAGTCGGTGGCCAGCTCCAGGGCATAGTCCTCCAGATCCCAGCCACGGGAGGAGGAGATGGTGGCCACGGCGATGACGCTGCTGTACTTGCTGTCAAATTCCTCGTCATAGGCCCGCAAGGTCTCCTCGGTGGCGTCTGAAAGAACGTCTGCGTCATCCTGCACCCAGTTCCCCACCTGGACGTCGATCACGGCCACCGGCGCCATAAACAGGCTGTATGCGATGCAGCCCGCTACGATCAGGGCAGTGACGGCAACAGCTACCGGAAATTTTTTTAATGCGTTCAGCGCTTTCACGGGAAGTCACCTGCTTTCTGATTCCGTGAGAGGGGGAGGCCGTAGATTACCCCCGCAGAGAGAGGAGCTTTTGCTTGAGCTCGCCCTCGATGCGGCTCAGCTCCACCTCGGCCTCCTTGCGCTTCTGAGAGCCCTCCTGCTGGATGGAGATAACTTCGTCCAGAGTGGAGATCAGCTCTTCGTTGGTGTGCTGGAGGGTCTCGATATCCACGATGGAGCGCTCCGCCTCTTTGGCGGTGGCGACAGTGCCCATATGGAGCATCTCGGCGTTCTTTTTCAGCAGATCGTTGGTCATATCGGTGACTGCTGTCTGAGCGGCGGTCGCCTGACGGGAGCGCTCCAGACCCAGGGCAAGCACCATCTGGCTCTTCCACAGGGGGATGGTGTTTACCAGAGAGGTCTGAATCTTCTCAATCATCAGGGTGTCGTTGTTCTGGAGCAGCCGGGTCTGAGGGCCCATCTGAATGGAAACCATCCGGGTCAGCTCCAGGTCATGGAGCTTCTTTTCGAAACGGTTGACCATGTTGGCATAGTCGTTGTAGGCTTCAGCGTCCTCCTGGCGGCCGGAGGTTTCCGCCTTCTTGCGCAGATCCTCCAGCTCGCCCTCCCGAACCTCTTTCAGCTTCTGCTTTCCGGCCAGGATATACATGGTCAGCTCTTTGTAGTATTGCTGGTTTAGATCGTACATCTGGTCCAGCATGGCCACGTCCTTCATCAGAGCGACCTGATGCTGCTCCAGAATCTTGGTCACCTCGTCCACGTTGGCCTCGGCCTTGGAATACTGGGCCTTCATCTCGTCCATCTTAATCTTGCCCCTGGAGAAGAAGCCGCGCTTCTTCTGCTCACCGGGGGCGTTGTTTTTCAGCTGCACCACCAGAGAGGTGAGGGTGTCGCCCACCTCGCCCAGATCCTTGGTGCTTACCTTGTTCAGGGCGCTGGAGGAGAAGGCGGCCACGTTCTTCTGCGCGGCGGCTCCGTACTGGAGCACCTGGGTGGAGTCCCGGAGGTCTATCTTCTTGGCAAAGTCAGCGACGACCTTTTTCTCCGCATCGCTCAGAAGCTGCTCGTCCAGATCGACGGCAGGAGCCTCCTGTTTTTTTTCGGCTTCGCCCTCCGGGTTCAGGGTCAGGGTAGGGGCGGCAGGGGCCTGGGCAGCAGCGTCGCCGGTGGGGTCCAGGGTCAGGTTGATTTCACTCATTTTTCTCTCCTCCATTTTCAATTTAAAATCGGTGTCAGGATAGGGTGGTCAGATTACTGCATCCCGCCGCCGGTCAGGCCTTCCTGAGCCATCATCTGCTCCAGCACGGTGATTTCGGCGGATACATCCATATAGTCGTCCTGGAACAGGCTGTCCAGCTGCTTGTCAAAGGCTGCGGAGACGGTGGACAGCATCGCCCTTATCTTTTCCTTGGCGGCGCTGACGTTTTCTCCGGACAGCCCCAGCCCGTCCATCCGGTCGTACTGGTTGAGCAGCTTGATGGTGGTGGGGAGGTAGTAATCCAGAAAACGGCGGACCAGCGTCCGCTTGTCCGGGTGCTCCAGCACATAGTCGTAAATTTTTCCGGTGACCATTTCAATATGGTCCAGATGGGCGGAAATCTCCGCGTCCTCGATATTGTCGTTCAGGCGGCGTATCTCGCCCACATCCCGATCCCGATCCTTTTTCAGAGCGGCCAGCTCCGGGTCGGCAGGCTCCGGGTCGGGAACCTCCGTCTCCACCTGCCGGTCGGGGAAAATGGCGCGACCGATGAAATAGGCGGCGGCAGAGACTGCCGCGGCAGCCAGATAACCCCAGACGGTGTGGATGCCCACGGCAAAGGCGGCAAAAATCCAGACCAAGGCGATCAGATAGACCGGCCAGGGAGAGCGCTCCCGCTTTATGACCTTCAAAGTCGCAGCCTCCTCTCAGATGATTGTTCCCCAAATTTGCACTGTACTGTTCATATTATATCTGCTTCCATGATGTGCGTCAAGGAAAAGAACGGGGAACGAAGGGAATATCAGCTCTGCCCTGATGACTGATGGTTGGCGTACAGCTGGGACAGGGTCGCGGAGGAGCGGTGCAGCTGTTCCATGGCAGCCTTCATCTCCGGCAGAACATCCGCCGTGATTTTCTCCGGGCTGTTCCGGTTTACCAGCTGCTCCAGATTGGCCAGGTCGTTTTTTACCTGCTTCTGATCCGCCTTGTTCAGCTCCTTGCCGCAGACCCGGAAAGCCTCCTTTGTCTCGATGACCAGGGCTTCCGCCTGGTTCCGGATCTCCATGGCCTCCTTCCGCTGGCTGTCAGCGGCGGCGTATTCCTGGGCATCCCGGATGGCCTGCTGGATCTCCGCCTCAGACAGATTGGAGCTGGAGGAGATGACGATCTCCTGGGCGCGTCCGGTGCCCAGATCCTTTGCGCTGACCTTTAAAATGCCGTTGGCATCCAGATCAAAGGTGACCTCGATCTGCGGCACGCCCCGTGGAGCGCGCTTGATACCCGTGAGGCGGAACTTGCCGATGGTCTTGTTGTCCTTGGCCATGGGCCGCTCTCCCTGGAGAACGTGAATTTCCACGTTGGTCTGGAAGTTGGCGGCGGTGGTGAAGATCTGGGAGTAGTGAACGGGGAGCGTGGAATTGCGCTCAATGAGCCGTGTGGCCACGCCGCCCACTGTCTCGATGGACAGGGAGAGGGGCGTCACGTCCAGCAGCAGAATCTCCTGCCCACTGCCGGTGGCGGACATCCCGTTTCCGGCGTTTCCGGCGATGAGAGACCCCTCCAGGGTACCGCCCTGGATGGCGGCGCCCATGGCCACGCACTCGTCCGGATTCAGCCCCTTGCTGGGCATCATGCCCACCAGGGAGCGGACATGGTCCTGGACGGCGGGGATCCGGGTGGAGCCGCCCACCAGCAGCACCCGCCCCAGCTGGGAGACGGACAGCCCTGCATCGTTGAGTGCGGTCTGCACCGGCATGGTGGTGCGCTCCACCAGGTCGCGGGTCAGCTGCTCGAAGACGGCCCGGGTGACGGTGATGTCCATGTGCAGGGGACCGGAGCGGCCCTGAGCCAGGAAGGGCAGGTTGACATTGGCGGTTGTAGAGGCGGAAAGCTCCTTCTTGGCCTTCTCCGCCGCCTCCCGCACCCGCTGGAGGGCCACAGGATCCTTGGCGATGTTGTACTTCGTCTGTTGCTTGAACTCGCTGACCAGGTAATTGGTCAGCCGCTGGTCAAAGTCGTCTCCACCCAGGTGGTTGTCTCCGCAGGTGGAGAGCACCTCGATGACCCCATCCCCGATTTCAATGATGGACACGTCGAAAGTGCCGCCGCCCAGGTCGTAGACCATGATCTTTTGGCTCTCTCCGTGATCCAGACCGTAGGCCAGAGCTGCCGCCGTGGGCTCGTTGATGATGCGCCGGACGTTTAGTCCAGCGATACGCCCGGCGTCCTTGGTGGCCTGACGTTGTACGTCGTTAAAATAGGCGGGGACGGTGATGACGGCGTCATTTACCGGCTCTCCCAAATAGGCCTCCGCGTCCGTTTTCAGCTTGTGGAGGATCATGGCGCTGATCTCCTGGGGAGTGCGCCGCTTGCCTCCCAGCTCCAGGCGGGCGTCCGTCCCCATCTCCCGCTTGATGGAGGAGACGGTTCCGGCAGCGTTGGTCACTGCCTGACGCTTGGCCAGATCGCCCACCAGCCGCTCGCCGCTCTTGGTAAAGGCGACGATGGAGGGGGTGGTGCGGTTCCCCTCTGCGTTGGGAATGATGACAGGCTTCCCATTTTCCAGCACCGCCACACAGCTGTTGGTGGTGCCCAGATCGATCCCGATAATACGACTCATGACGACAGCTCCTCGCATGCGGAGAGCCGACCATCCACCTGGCCCGGCGACTCTCCTGATATGGCGTTACTGTACCATATGGTAATGAAATTTTTATGAATTTTTGGAGAATAGAACGAAAAGATCATACAGAACGGAAGGAACAGACGGCATCAGTTGGCGAATTTGAACGCTCCGGAAGTCAAAAAACAGGTATTAGGGGACAAAATGCTGTTTTTCTCTCCTTGGGTGGAAAAAGAGGGGAAAATCCCTTGACGGTGGAGAGAAAAAAGATTAAAATGACAGCAGTTTGTTTCGGAGCGCAGGCGGCTCTGCCCCTGCGCCCTGTTTTGTAGCCGCCTGCGGGCGGTGCCCTTTTTGACTGGAGGTCATGACAGCAGATGTCAAAATTAAGGAAGGTCGTACTGGTCATTTTGGCCGTTCTGTCACTGATGGTGATCGGCGCATACGCTTTTTTGCAGGTTCAGCTCAATAAGATCAACCGTGTCACTGCCAGCGAGACGGAGTACACCACCGAGGACTTTGAAGAGGATACGGACGAGGAGGATACCATCGACAGCAGCTCCATCGACTACGGTACGGTGGAAGACATAGAGACGGTTGAGGGCGTGACCAATATTCTGCTGGTGGGCCAGGACACCCGTGTATCCGGTCAGCGGGCACGGTCGGACACGATGATCATCCTGACCATCGACACCACCAACGGCGCGCTGAAAATGACGTCCCTTATGCGTGACCTGTATGTCCAGATTCCCGGCTACAGCGACAACAAGCTCAACGCTGCCTATGCCTTCGGCGGATTTGACCTGCTGGACGCTACCATCGAGACGAACTTCGGCATTACCATCGACTATAACATAGAGGTGGATTTCACCGGCTTCCAGGAGATCATCGACGCCATCGGCGGCGTGACGATCAAGCTCACTGAAGCGGAGGTGAATTACCTCAGCGGAAACAGCAAGTACAGCAGCAAGGGCGACGGAAACTACTACTCCGGTCTGACAGCGGGCTACAACCTGCTCAACGGGGAGGAGGCGTTGGCCTATGCTCGTATGCGTTATGTCAACACAGAGGACGGTTCCTACTCCGACTTCGGCCGCACCCAGCGCCAGCGTACCGTCATCCAGGCCATCTTTAACCAGATTAAGGAGGAGGAGTTTACCGACCTGTGGTCCCTCTATGAGACGGTGGCTGACGACATCACCACCGACATGAACAACGATGAGATCCTTTCCCTGGCCCTGACGGCCTATAATCTGGGGGTGGACTCCATCGAGGAGTATCGTGTCCCGGAGGACGGCAGCTATTCCAGTCAGACGATTCGGAAGATGGCTGTGCTGGTGCCCACCAACTGGGATCTGCTCCGGGCCAATTTGAAGGAATTTATTTACGGAACGGGTTCCGCTGCCACGGCGGACTGAATAGGCCACGAGAACACGCCGCACACTTCTGACAGGGTGTGCGGCGTTTTCAACACAGAGACTTTTTCGGGCTGAAAAGCGGGGAAAAAGAGGAGATATTATGCCAGACAACGTCAAACGCCCTGGAGATGTGGAGAAGTTTTCCGGGATTAACCGGCTGTTCAAATCAAAGGCAGTACAGTATATCATCAATATCGTTGACGACGGCACCTTTCGGGACTTCTTTGCAGATTGGAAGTGGATTTTTTCCTTTAGCAAAAAGTACAGGTGGGTCATCGTCTTTTACACCATTCTGGGTATCATCAGCACCTCTCTCAGCCTGTTGTCCTCAGTTATCAGCAAGTATCTGGTGGACATCATTGTCGATAGAGATACGGGTATGCTGTGGGCGCTGATCATCTCCATGATATGTAGCACGGTGTTTAGCCTGGTGTTTTCCAGCCTGGTGAGCCGCTATTCCACCAAGCTGAGTATCTATGTCAACAACGACATCCAGGCATACATCTTTGATAAAATCATTGACGCGGACTGGTATGAGCTGAGCAAGTACGCCAACGGCGACCTGCTCAACCGATTCAACTCCGATGTGAGCACCATCGCCAGCAACGCCGTGAGCTGGCTGCCCAACGTCATCATTGCTGTGTATTACTTTGTCGCCACCTTCTGCGTCCTGTTCTACTACGATCACGCCATGGCGTTTATCGCCCTGCTTTCCGCCCCATTCCTCCTGCTGGCCAGCCGGTTTATCATGCGGAAGAACAGGGAATACCGTATGAAGGTGCTGCAAATGAACAGCTCCCTCATGACCTTCGAGGCGGAGGCCTTCTATAATTTCGATACCATCAAAAGCTTCGGCGTGGCCGATCACTACAGCAAGGGAATGCGGGACTGGCAGGAGAAGTATAAAAAAGTCAATCTGGACTACAATATGTTCTCCATCAAGACCGGCATTTTCAACAACCTCCTGGGCACTTTGGCCTATGTGGTGGCCTTCTGTTACTGCCTCTTTGCGCTCTGGGCGGAGCGCATCACTTATGGCACCATGACGCTGTTCCTCACCCAGCGCTCTCAGCTCTCCAGCAGTTTCTCCTCCCTGGTGAGCATCGTTCCCGGTATGCTTAACAGCGCCGTCTCCGCCCACCGCGTCCGGGAGCTGGTAGAGCTGCCTCGGGAGGTGCATCTTGCCGAGGAGTCGGAGGCCATGGCGAAGGCTGCGGAGCAGGGCTTTGAGGTGCGCATGACCGGGGTGGACTTCTCCTATGTGGAGGGGGAAAAGGTCATCTCCGGCTCAGACTTCGTGGCCCGCCCCAACGAGATCGTGGCGCTGGTGGGCCCCACCGGAGAGGGAAAGACCACCCTGATCCGGCTCATCCTGGGCCTGATCCATCCGGGCAGCGGCGAGGTGACGCTGGTGGACAGCCAGGGCAACCAGGTGGAGATCAATGCCGACACCCGCCGGTACTTCTCCTATGTCCCCCAGGGAAACACCATGATCTCCGGCACCGTGGCGGAGAATCTTCGCATGGTCAAGGAGGACGCCACCGACGAGGAGATTGTTGAGGCGCTGAAGATCGCCTGCGCATGGGATTTCGTATCCAAAAAGGAGGGCGGGATCAATGGCAAGCTGGGCGAACGGGGGAAGGGCTTCTCCGGCGGACAGGCACAGCGCATCGCCATTGCCCGGGCAGTGCTACGGGATGCGCCGGTGCTGCTCCTGGACGAGGCAACCAGCGACCTGGACATCGAGACGGAACGTCAGGTGCTGCGCAACATTATCCGCCAGCGGCCCAACAAGACCTGTATCGTCACTACGCATCGGCCCAGCGTGCTCAGCCTGTGCCAGCGGGTCTACCGGGTGGTGGATACCCATGTGACCCAGCTCACGGAGGAGGAGTCAGCAAAAATGGTCATGGATTTTTGAGCCGGGGGATTGTCCTGGAGGGCCAAAACGTGTTACAATAAACATTAGCAGGACGTACTTTTGAAATTGGCGGGACAGCCCTGAAAAAGGAGGATGCTTCCATGGAGATTGAACGGAAATTCTGGCTGAAGCAGTTCCCGGAGCAGCTGCCTCTGGTGCGCAGGCAGCAGGTCTGGCAGGGATATCTCTATACCGATCCCTGCGAGGTGCGTATTCGCCGAAGCAGGGAGGAGGATACCGGGCGAGAGCAGTACCGGCTTTGCATCAAGAGCAGCGGCGAGCTCGTCCGCCACGAGATCGAGACGGAGCTGACCCGGGAGCAGTTTGAGGAGCTGTGTCTCCTGCTGGAGCCGGACAAAGCCCTGATTCACAAGGATTACCGGGCCTACGACATCGGAGACGGCCTGCTTCTGGAGTGCTCTGTGGTAGACGACGGCGCATTTGCCTATGCCGAGGTGGAGTTCCCGTCAGAGGAGGCGGCCGACGCATGGCAGCCCCTCCCCTTTCTGGGCAGGGAGACTACCTATGAGCGTGGCTTTAAAATGAAACGGTACTGGCAAGACCGGACGCTCTCCGGCAATATCCGGACCGGGAAAGGATGATATCGTAATGGAGATCAAGGAAATTCTGTCCCATGTAGATCATACGCTGCTGGCGCCCTCTTCCACCTGGGAGGAGATTCGCGCCATCTGTGACGACGGGGCGGCCTATGGCTGCGCCAGTGTCTGTATCCCCGCGAGCTTCGTCAAGTCTGCGGCGGAGTACCTCCAGGGCCGCTGCGCTGTGTGCACGGTGATCGGATTCCCCAACGGCTATTCCACCACTGCCACCAAGGTCTTTGAAGCGGCCGACGCTGTGAACAACGGTGCCGACGAGGTGGACATGGTCATCAACATCGGCTGGGTGAAGGATCAGAAATGGGACGACCTGCTGGATGAAATTCGCCAGGTCAAGGCCGCCTGCGGGGACCATATCCTGAAGGTCATCATCGAGACCTGCCTGCTTACCGACGAGGAGAAGGTCAGAATGTGTCAGATTGTCTCCCAATCCGGGACGGACTACATCAAGACGTCCACCGGCTTCTCCACCGCCGGAGCCACCAAGCCGGACGTGGCCCTGATGGCTGCCAATGTGGAGCCCCATGTGAAGGTTAAGGCGGCGGGCGGCATCTCCTCCCTCCAGGACGCCGAAGACTTTCTGAACCTGGGAGCCGACCGCCTGGGCACCTCCCGTATCGTTAAGCTTGTCAAGAGTCGGCAGTGAGCGGAAGCGGATCATCCTGTACGGACAGTAAAAAATGACTTGGCAGGAAAATATAAAGTTATGCGGACAGGCGCTGCGCAGGCGGCGCCTGTTTTGCTGTGCGGCTGCGACCGATGGCGGACGCTGCCGACAGCTTTGTTTACAAATCCGGCTGAAGATCCGGCCTGTCCGGCGCAGAAGGCTCCTGCGTCCTCGGAGCTGCCGCATCGCCCTCATCGCTGCCGGACGATACGGGAGCAGAATCAGAATAAAGCCTGCCCCGTGCCTGACAGAGAGCCGGAAAAGCGCCCGACAATGCACAATTGTACATTGTCGGGCGCTGCATCCGCAAACAAGCCCCGCCGTGGCCGTGTGACCCAGTTCAAACCTGCACAGAATGGCAGGTGGGACGCTTCCGTCTGGCTTTGCTGCTTCCAACTTCCGGCGCAGACAGCGCAGGGAGGCCTGCAAACCACCAGTCGAGAGGTGCATCCCGTATTTGAATTGTGGGTTTAAATATGAGCCATCACGCACCGGGCAGGGCAATGGTGACGCCTGGGATTCTCAGTCCTCGTCCTCGGAGGATTCTTCCTCGTCCTCGAACATGGATTCCATAAACAGCTGATAGACGGCGTTCAGCTCATCCTCGTTCTCGATGGTGACCAGTTCCTCCTCCTCGCCGTTGTCAGAAACGACCCGGAGGATAATCATGCCGTAATCGTCGTTGTCCTCGGCGGTTTCCGCCTCGTCTTCAGGGATGGTGGGAAAGAAGGACATATAGACAGAGCCGTTGTATTCCACAGTGTCCAGGTATTCCAGCTCGATCTCATTCCCGTCCTCATCGGTCAGGGTAATAAAGGTGCTCTCGAAATCCTCGCTCATGCGCACTCACCGGCCTTTCTGTTTCATGCTCCTATTGTACCCTGTAACCGGGAAAAAAGCAAGAGGCGGAGCCGCTCAATTTTTGGGATCTGTCCAAAAAATGCCCCGCAGCGGCATCCTGAACAAAACGTTTCGGGAGAACGGGAACGAAGCTGTGCGATTTATGCCGGTTTTCCCGCAGAATGCGCGTCAGGACCCCAGATCCTCCAGCAGGGATGTCAGCGCCTGCTGATCTTCCACCGGAATGCCTGCTTCCAGCGCCTCCCGATCCTGCTGAGGGAGCAGGGAAGTTGAGACGCCGGTATGGACCACGATCTCCCCATCCCGGAGGATGCAGACCTCTCCATCGACTGACTGGAGGACCCAGGAGAAGGAGGACGCATCCTCGGTCTGGGGCAGAGAGACGGACGCTTCCTGCCAGACCGGGATCTGAGCGGCCGAGAGGGACTGGCGTTGCAGGGTCAGCAGCAGAGCAGAGTACAGGGCCAGTCCCGCCAGCGCCAGGGCAAGAGACAGAATGCGGCTTCGGTTTTTCATGTGTAAAACACCTCCCGTCTCACAGCATCCCCGGAAAAGGCTGAAAATATTCTGAAAACATTCTGAATTTTTCGTGAATGAGCAGGTTTCTGTTGCATTGAACGGAAAAATTTGGCATAATAGGGAAAAGGCGGTTCACAGCGGCTCCGAATTTGCATTTATTTGGTGTCTGTGGTATACTGTCAGGGATGAGCCTGTTCCGGCAGAGAGGCCGGGGCATTCCCGGAGGAACGAGATATGGCAAGAGAACGATCCGGCGTAGCCGGGAGCGTGTTCAGCGGAATATTGAAATGGATCCTGATGGTGCTGGGGACGCTCCTGCTCATCGGGGCGGCGACGGCTGCCATTCTGGCGGTGTACGCGGCCAGTTACGTCCAGTCGGTGGTGGTTCCGGAGGCAGAGGAGGCCAACGCCGCCCTGTCTCTGGTGCGCTCAGACACTGACCTGACCTCCGCCATCTACTACTACGATGAGAGCACCGGCACCTACCAGACGGAGGAGACCCTATACCAGTCGGAGAATCGTGTATGGGTGTCTTACGAAGACATCCCCCAGAATCTGATCAACGCCACGGTGGCCATTGAGGATAAGCGCTTCTGGGAGCACAACGGCGTAGACTGGACCCGCACTGCGGCGGCGGCATTTTATATGCTCACCGGCCAACGGCAGGAGGGCGGCTCTACCATCACTCAGCAGCTGATCAAGAACCTGACCAATAACACCGAGACGACGGTGAAACGGAAGGTGCTTGAAATTTTTGAGGCCTTGGAATTTGACAGTACCCACACGAAGGAAGAGACGCTGGAATGGTATCTCAACAAAATCTATCTGGGGTCTTATAACGGAACCAACTGCTATGGCATTTACACGGCGGCTCAGACCTACTTTGGCAAGGATCTGGAGGATCTGAGCCTTGCGGAGTGTGCCGCGCTGATCTCCATCACCAATAATCCCTCCGCATATAACCCCTCTACGCACCCGGAGAACAACCTGAGACGCCGTTGTCTGGTTCTGGATCAGATGTGTGAGCAGGGCTATATCACCGAGGAGGAGCGGGACGCCGCCAAGGCGGAGGAGCTGGTGCTCGCCTCCCGGGACGATACCGAGGAAGAGGAGGAGACGACCACGACCTCCGGCGACTACTACTCCTGGTACACCGAGACGGTGATTTCTGCGGTCATCTCTGACCTCATGGAGGAGTATGACCTGGACAGCGAGACGGCCAGCCAGCTCATCTACTCCGGCGGACTGAAAATCTACAGCTGCCTTGACCCGGAGGTTCAGGCGGCGGTGGACGAGGTCTATACGGACAGCGACACCCTGAGCGGACACAGGTCGGACGGCGGGCAGGACCTCTGGTCCTCCATCGTCGTCATTGACAACGACACCGGAGCTGTGGTGGCGGTTTCCAACGCCTCGGGTGAGAAAACGGGAAACCGGGTGTGGAATGTGGCCACCCAAACGCTCCGGCCCCCAGGGTCTGCTATCAAGCCCCTCTCTGTCTACGCGCCTGCGCTGGAGATGGGACTGGTCACGCCGGACTCCCTGCTGGAGGACAGCCAGATACGGCTCAGCGACGGCACCCTGTACCCCACCAGCAACTCAGGGAAGGCACCCACGGGAAATCTGGTGACGGTGGAATATGGCCTGCAGGAGTCGCTGAACACCATCGCCGTGCAGCTGCTCCAGCGGGTCAGCATCCAGTACTCCTTCAACTTCCTCCAGGAGCGGTTCGGCATCACCAGTCTGGTGGAGGAGCGGATCACCTCCTCCGGCAAGTATAAGTCCGACCTGGACTTCGGCCCTCTGGCGCTGGGCGGCCTGACGGACGGCGTCTCCGTCTATGAGATGGCGGCGGCGTACGCTGTCTTTGCCCGGGACGGTATCTATGTGGAGCCCTATGTTTACACCATCGTCACCAACAGCGAGGGCGAGGTCATTCTGAGCCAGGACGGATACAGCATCACCTATGACGCCAACGGCAGTGCCATTATCACCGGATATACTGGGGGAGAGGCGGTGCTGAAGGAGTCCACCGTCCAGGACATGGACGATATGCTCCAGAATGTAGTGGAAAACGGCACCGGTGAGGACGCTCAGATCGAGGGCGTCACTGTGGCAGGTAAGACCGGCACCACCAACGATGACTTTGACCGCTGGTTCGTAGGCTATACGGACAAGTACACCGCCGCCGTCTGGAGCGGCTATGAATATGCAGAGACGATCAACTACGAAGAACATCGCAATCCGTCCGTCGATATGTGGCGCGAGGTTATGGAGCTGATCAACTGAGAATCTTCCCACCGGGGCTTTTCGGCATCTTGCCGAGAGGCCCCGATTTTTTTGAAGAGAAGGACAGGGCCTGTCTGTTGCCCGGCGCTCCGAACTGTGATACAATGGAAAAATGAAGGAAGGAGGCCGTGATTATGCAAATCAGCCAGGCAGCGGGGCTCATCGAGGCGGCCAGCCCCAGCGGAATCCTCTCCCAGCGGCAGGCGGGCTCCATCACCATACTCAAGCGGATTGTGCTGACCTTTCAGCAGGCGGGCATCTTTCCTATCGTCATCCTCACCGGGGCGGAGGAGGAGCTTGTCCGGTATCAGCTGTCGGATTACGGCGTCATCTTTCTCCACAGTGAGGCGAAGGAGCCCATGGACGCCGTCCGCACCGGGCTGACCTACCTGGCAGACAAGTGCGGCCGGGTGGCCTACACTCCGGTGACCGCTCCCATGTTCGTCCCGGAGACGCTGCTCCGCCTCAGGGAGACGCCCGGAGACATCGTCACCCCGGTCTACCGGGGAAGGGGAGGCCATCCGGTGCTGCTTTCCACCGCAGTCATCCCGGAAATCTGCGCTTGGCGGGGCAAAGACGGCCTTCGGGGCGCGCTTCGGACGATGGAGGGACGGCGCACCAGGGTGGACGTGGATGATGAGGGCATCCTGGCCAGCGCCCATGACCAGAACCAGCTGGACGCCCAGCTCTCCCGGCACAACCGCGCCATCCTCCATCCCTATATTCAAATCCGATTCGAGCGGGAGGATCCCTTTTTCAACGATCGGCTCAAGCTGCTGTTGTTCCTCCTGTCCGACACGGAAAATCTCCGCCACGCCTGTGAGCAGATGGCCCTTTCTGTGAGCAAGGCGTGGAATATGATCAACCATCTGGAGGAGGAGCTGGGATATCCGGTGGTGGAACGCCGTCGCGGCGGCAAGAACGGCGGAAGGACGGTGCTCACGGTCGCGGGGAGAGACTTCCTCCTGGCAACCCAGCGCTACGAGGAGGCGGTGATCCAATTTGCCCAGCAGCGGTTCCGCTCGGATTTTCTGGAGCGGGGGATGATCTGAGCAATTTTGCAGCTCACAGGCCGAGTGACTTTCGGAAAGCATTTGCCAATGCGGCCAGATTGGGTATAATAGAAGTATTACAACAGCGTCTACCGGAAGGAGGGCGGTTTCATGTCCAGGCTGGCGGGTCTGGTGGCAGCGGCGGGGCTGTCCTCCCGGATGGGGGCGTTCAAGCCGTTGCTTCCCCTGGGAGAGACGGTCGTCATCGAGGCGACTGTGAACAGTCTGCTCACCGGCGGGGCGCAATCTGTAACCGTCGTCACCGGCTGTCGAGGAGACGAGGTGGAAGCGGTTCTGGCCCATCGATTCGGAGCGCAGGTGAGCTTTGTCCGCAACGAGGACTATGCCTGCACCGATATGCTTCGATCTGTCCAATTGGGCTGCGGGGCGTTGCCCCCCTGCGATGCCTTTTTCCTTCTGCCGGGGGATATGCCTGCTGTGGGGCAAGAGACGTTTCGGCTGCTGACGCGGGCCTGGGAGGAGATGCCGGACAGAGTGGTCTTTCCCACCTTGAACGGGCGGCGAAAGCATCCGCCTCTCATCCCGGCGATGCTGATTCCTGAAATACGGTCGTTTCACGGGGACGGCGGGCTCCGGGCATTTTGGGGAAGGCAGGACGGACGAATGCGCACCGTCCCGGCGGAGGATGCGGGGACCGGCCTCGACCTGGACACCCCAAAGGACTATCAGACCTGCCTGGCGCTGCTGGAAGGCCGACGTCAGGCGTCAGCATTTGACGCCGATTTAGAATAACAAGACTGGAGGGAAACCCGATGAAGGAAATCAGCTGCCCGGTGGTCAAAAAGGATCACTGGGATAAGGTATCCGGCCGCTCCCGGTATGTGGGGGACTACGATGGTGAAGGCGTCCTTACCGGGAAGCTGCTCCATGCAAAGGTGGCCCACGCCAAAATCGTGGAAGTCACGCTGCCGGAGCTGCCCCAGGGCTATCTGTATGTGGATCGGAACGACGTGCCGGGAGATAACAACGTCAACATCGTCAAGGACGATACCCCGGTCTATGCCCGGGAGACGGTGGAGTACATCGGCGAGCCCATCGGTATGGTGGTCGGCCCTGACCCCAGAGAGGTGGAGCGGCTGCTCTCGGAGATCCAGGTGACCTATGAGGAGCTGGAGCCGGTGCTTGACCTGCGGAAGGCCAGCGAGGTCTTTTTCCACTACGAATACGGTAAGGGAGATGTGGAAGCTGCCTTTGCGCAGGCGGATAAGGTCTACGAGGAGGAGTTCGAAACCGGCTATCAGGAGCAGGCCTATCTGGAGACCCAGGGCATGATGGCCGTGCCGGAGGCGGACGGGCGAATGTTCGTCCACGGCTCCATGCAGTGCATCTACTACGTCAAGGGCGCCGTCATGCGGGCATTGGGCTGCGGCCCGGACGGGGTGCATATTTTACAGGACCCCACCGGCGGCGGGTTCGGCGGCAAGGAGGCCTTCCCCTCCATCCTGGCCTGTCAGGTGGCGGTGGCCGCGCACAAGGCGCAGGCCCCTGTCCGCTGCGTCTTTGACCGGCGGGAGGATCTGGAGTACACCTCCAAGCGGCACCCCTCTCTGTGTACCTACAAGGTTGCCGTCAAAGACGGCAAAGTCACCGCCATGGACATCGACGTGAAATTCAACGGCGGGGCCTATACCACCCTGTCTGCCGTGGTGCTTCAGCGGGGGCTGATCTGCGCCGACGGGGTATACAACATCAAAAATCTCCACGTTATCGGCGAGGCGCTCAAGACCAACACCACCCCCACCGGGGCTTATCGGGGCTTTGGCGCACCGCAGACCTTCTTCGCCGTGGAGCTGATGATGGATCACATCGCCCGCGACCTGGGAGTGGACTCTCTGGCGTTTAAGGAGGCCCATATGGTCAGGCAGGGGGACGCCACCTCCACCTCCGGGATGTACCATTTCCCGGTGCCCCTCCCCGCCATGATCGACGAGGTGGACGCTGCCTCCGACTTCCGCCGGAAACACAGAGAATATGAAAAGCCCCAGACCGGCCGGTATCGCCGGGGCATTGGCATGTCGGTGTACTTTCACGGCGCGGGCTTCACGGGAGCCGGGGAGCGGGACACCATCAAGGCGGTCTGCAAGCTCCACAAGTACCCGGACGGCACGGTGGAGATCCTGGCCTCCAACGGCGAGATCGGCCAGGGCGTCCGAACCACCTTCCCCAAGATCGTGGCCAGGGAGCTGAATCTGCCGCTGGAAAAGGTTTATTACGACCAGCCGGACACCGCCCGTGTGCCGGACTCCGGGCCGACGGTGGCCTCCCGTTCCCTGATGATTGTGGGCGAGCTACTCCGCCGGGCAGCCATCCAGCTGCGGGACAAATGGGTGGACGGAGAGGATCAGATGGTGGAGGAGCATTATAAGGAGCCTGACTTCATGATCCCCTTCTCCCTGGAGGATTTCCACGGGGATGCCTATCCCACCTATGCCTGGGGCGTTCACGCCATCGAGGTGGAGGTGGACACCTGCACCGGAAGGAGCCAGGTGCTGGGGGCCTACGGCTCCTTCGACGTGGGTACCCCCATCGACTACAATGTGGTTATGGGGCAGATGGAGGGCGGCTTCCTCCAGGGCATCGGCTATTCCTCCATGGAGCATATGAACTATGACGACAGGGGCCGCATCCGGAACAATTCCTTCTCCGACTACCTCATCCCCACCACCAGGGACGTGCCCAATCTGAAATGCATCCTCCATGTGGAGGAGTACCCGGACGGCCCCTATGGGGCCAAGGGCGCGGGGGAGCTGCCCCTGGTGGGCGGCCCAGGGGCCTATGTGGAGGCACTGGAGCAGGCGCTGGGCGGCGTGAAGCTGCACCACGCCCCCTTCACTGCCGAGGACACCATGAACGTTATTCTGAAGGAGGGCCTGTGAGATGAGTGGTATCTGCTTTATGCTGAACGGCGCTCCTGTGACCTATGAGGGCAGCGGGGCGGACCGGCTGCTGGAGGTCCTGCGGGATACCTACCGTACCACCAGCGTCAAATGCGGCTGCAAGGAAGGGGAGTGCGGGGCCTGCTCCGTGCTCCTGGACGGGGTGCTGGTGAACTCCTGCTGTGTGGCGATGGGAGCTGTGGAGGACAGGAATGTGGTCACGCTGGAGGGTTATCGGGAGACAGAGCGGTTCGCCGTGCTCAGCCGGGCCTTCGGTGAGATGTCCGCCGTCCAATGCGGTTTCTGCATCCCCGGCATGATACTGGCCAGCGAGGCCCTGCTGTCCCGGAACCCCCACCCCAGCGAGGAGGAGATACGGGAAGGGCTCTCCGGCAACCTGTGCCGCTGCACCGGGTATAACGCCATCGTGAAGGCCGTCTCACTGGCCGCAGAGGAGGGGAATGGACTATGGTAAACGGTTATACAGCCCACTCTCTGGCAGAGGCTTTGGAGATCAGGGCAGCGCATTCGGTCATCCCCTATGCCGGGGGCACCGACCTGATGGTGGAAAGTCGCCCGGACCCCACCTACCTGTTCCTGTCCCGGGTGCCGGAGCTGTGCGGTATCTGTGAGGATGCGAATTACATCCGCATCGGCGCAGCAGTGACCTATACCCAGGCGCTGGAATCCCCCCTGGTGCCGCCCCTGATGAAGGCGGCGGTGGCCCAGATCGCCGCCCCTGCCATCCGCAATGCGGGCACCTTCGGGGGCAATCTGGGCAACGGTTCCGCCAAGGCGGACTCCGTGCTCATCGAATATGTCACCGATGCAAAGCTCCGGCTGGCCTCTGTCCGTGGAGAGCGGACGGTCAGCGTGGCTGACTTCTATCAGGGCCGGAAACAGCTGGATCTGGCCCAGGATGAGTTGATTGTGGAGATTTTGCTCCCCAGGCCCGCTCCCGGCGAGCGTTGGCACTATGAGAAAGTGGGGGGCCGGAATGCCCTGGCCATCTCCCGGGTGTCCTTCGCCGGGGTATATGAAGAGCAGGACGGCCGCATTCTCCGCCTGGCGGCCGGATTCGGGGCCGTGGCTGCCACCGTTTTACGATACCCCGACCTGGAGGCCATGCTGGTGAGCAGGACGGTGGAGGAGGCGAGGAGCCTGAAGGCGGACTTCCTGGCGGCCTATGAGCAGCGGATGCAGCTCACCCGGGGCCGGGTCTCTGCCGAGTATCGCAAGGCGGTCTGTCTCCGGCTGCTGGGGGCCTTTTTGGAGGAGATAGGGCTCTGATGCCCACCGCCTCCTATGAATACAGAAACGGAAGGGCGGGTGCGCCATGTTTACAGTGAACGTCAACGGCAGGGACTATCAGTCTCCTGTGGATAAAAAGCTATTGCGCTTTCTCCGGGACGACCTTCACCTCACCGCCGCCAAGGACGGGTGCAGCGAGGGCGCCTGCGGCACCTGCACCGTGCTGGTGGACGGGGTCAAGACCAAGGCGTGCGTCCCGCTGCTGAGCCGTCTGGCGGGGAAAAAGGTGCTGACGGTGGAGGGCATCGACCCGGAGGAGATGAAGGTCTACGAATACTGCTTCGCCGAGGCCGGGGCGGTGCAGTGCGGCTTCTGCATCCCGGGCATGGTCATCTCTGCCAAGAGCCTGTTGGACGGGAACAAAAACCCCACCCGGGAGGATGTGAAAAAGGCCATCCGGGGGAACCTGTGCCGCTGCACCGGCTATCAGAAGATCGAGGACGCTATCCTCATGGCGGCTGCATTTTTTCGGGAGAACAGGCCCATCCCGCCTGACCCCAAGACGCTCCATATGAACGAGCGAGCCAGACGCATCGACGCCAAAGAGAAGGTGAACGGCACCGGCATCTACACCGACGACATCGAGCTGGAGGGAATGCTCTATGCCAAGGGCGTTTATTCCAAATATCCCCGGGCCAGGATCGACCGGGTGGATATCAGCAAGGCCCAGGCCCATCCGGACTGTGTGAAGGTACTGACAAAGGAGGACGTACCCTATAACATCATCGGCCACATCAAACAGGACTGGGACGTGATGATGGGAGTGGGGGACGTCACCAAATATGTGGGAAACGTCATCGCCGTGGTGGCCACCGACAAGAAGGAAAAGCTGGAGGAAATCGCCGCTCTGGTGGAGGTGGACTATACCGAGCTGGAGCCGGTGACCAACCCCTTTGACGCCCTCCGGGGCGATGCGCCCCTCATCCACCCGGACGGCAACGTGATGGGCAAGGCCCAGCTGTCCCGGGGAGATGCGGACGCCGCCATTCAGAAGTCCAAATATGTGGTCACCCGGAAGTACAAGACCTCCTGGCAGGAGCACGGCTTTATGGAGCCGGAGTGCTGCGTGGCCATGCCGGAGGGGGAGGACGGACTGCTCCTCTATACCACAAGCCAGTCCATCTATGACGTGCAGCGGGAGTGCTCCACCATGCTCCGACTGCCCCCGGAGAAGGTGCATGTCCGGGCGGCCCTGGTGGGCGGCGGATTCGGCGGCAAGGAGGACATGACCGTCCAGCCCTACGCCGCCCTGGTGGCCTGGGTGACAAAACGGCCTGTCAAGGTGAAATACAGCCGCCAGGAGTCCCTGGACTACCACGTCAAGCGTCACCCCATGGAGATGGAGTTCACCACCGCCTGCGACGAAAACGGCCGGCTCACCGCCATGAAGGGCGTCATCATCGCCGACACCGGCGCTTACGCCTCCCTGGGTGGGCCGGTGCTACAGCGGGCCTGCACCCACGCGGCGGGGCCATATAACTATCAGAATCTGGACATCCTGGGGATGTCGGTCTATACCAACAATGTGGTCTCCGGCGCTTTTCGTGGCTTTGGCGTCAGCCAGAGCTGCTTTGCCACCGAGATGAACATCAATCTGCTGGCGGAGATGTCCGGCATCGACCCCTGGGAGTTCCGACGCCGGAACGCCATCCAGCCGGGGGACCGGCTCCCCAACGGCCAGGTGGCCGAGCCGGACACCAATATGGTGGCCTGCCTGGAGGCGGTGAAGGATATCTACTACGCCAACCCCTATGCGGGCATCGCCATCGGATTCAAGAACTCCGGCACCGGCATGGGGAAGAAGGATATCGGTCGGGTACTCCTGTCGGTGGAGGAGGGAAAGATACACATCCGCACCTCCGCCTCCTGCATGGGCCAGGGCATCGGGCAGATGACTCTGACGGAGATTTGCCACGTCACGAATCTGGACCCTGCTCTGTTCGTCTTTGAGACGGCGGACACCGTCCGCACCCCAGACTCCGGCACCTCCACCGCCTCCCGGCAGACAGTAGTCACCGGCGAGGCCGCCCGGCGGGCAGGGGAGCAGCTCAGAGCGGCCCTGGAGCGGTACGGCTCCCTGGAGGCCCTGGAGGGGAAGGAATTCTTCGGGGAGTACTCCGCCAAGACCGACCCCCTGGGCGCCATCAAGGACAACCCGGTGAGCCACGTCTCCTACTCCTATGGCGCCCAGGTCATCATTCTCAACGAACAGGGGAGGATCACCAAGGCGGTTTCTGCCTTCGACGTGGGAACTCCGGTGAACATCCAGTCTGTGGAGGGCCAGATCGAGGGCGGCATGGTCATGGGCATCGGCTATGGCGTCACCGAGAAATTTGAGTGTATCGACGGCTATCCCAAGAGCAAGCTGGGTACCATCGGACTGATGCGGGCCACCGAGGCTCCGGAGCTGGAGGTCATCCTCTGTCAGCCCAAGGAGGAGGATAAGCTGCCCTACTCCCTGGGGGCCAAGGGCTGCGGGGAGCTTTGCATGATCCCCACCGCCCCCGCCTGCGCCCATGCCTACTACCGCTACGACGGCAAATTCCGGCAGTCCCTCCCTCTGGAGGATACTCCCTACCGGAAGGTGAAAAAGAAATAGAACAGATACAGAACAGGAGCCTCATCCCCTGAGCGGGGGTGAGGCTCCTGTGTGTGGGTGGCGGGAATCAAGGCGGACAGAATCCGGTTATCTTGACGTTGACTGACACAGATGTCTTTGATGCTTGCTTAATAAACAGGGATTTTTACCGTATTACTTGAATCCTATGAACAGTGATAATCTGATAAAATATCCGGGAAAACGCCATGCAGGAAATACCGATAATCGGGGCATTCTGATGCATCTTCATACTCCTGCATGATTGTGTTTTTGATCCAATTCTTCATTTTATCAGACAATTCATAATATCTGGTTATCGTGATCAAATGTTCCCGTTCTGCGTGCAGGATTGCTTCATAGGCGTCAGGCACAAACTCTATTCCGGTAACTTTCACCGGTTGACTGCTGGTGACTGCATCCGGAATCCGATGCTGAAATCTTGAATCAATCACTTTCTCAGCAGAATAAATGTATCCCGATACACCTTTGTATGTGCTTTCGAGCGCATCAGGATAATATTCTGTAATCCGCTGACGTCCATCCTGATCGAAGCCGTAAGACGCCCATTTATGCCATTTACCATCATACGAGAAACCCATGTCTTTACAGTACTTCTCTACTGCATTACTCAAATAAACGAGGACATTTTCTCTTTTCCTGGAAAAATAAATCAATGGGATTCCATGGTTCGAAATTCGAGGTTCCAGTTCAACAATATGATCCACCGGCGACGCATGATAGTACATTTTTGTAGCCCCTCCCAATTCCAATTTGCCAATCTGACACGGCCATTATACATCATCCAGCTTCTGTTGGATAGATGGCGGCCGAGGTTTTTCAGAGCAAATTTCTTCCGATATGCTTGGGACTTTTGCCTCCGTTACTGGAGACAAAAATAGAGCGACAACCCATCTGCCGGAATCGAAAGCCCAACAGCGGATTGCCGCTCTGTGTTCATTGCTATATTCCTTTTTTAGAGGATTTACTTCTCATATGTGGCTGAGAGTTTTTTTAAGAACTCCGTTCTCTCAGCATCCTCATAACCGCGGAAAATGATTTCTTTTATATCCTCGTGATTGAACAGGTATTGATGAATTCCTTCCCCAAGATGCCCCTCCGGGTAAAGCTCACCTAAATAATCGTAATTCTTTTTTTTACGACCCTTGCCGTCGTTTTGCATAATACCGATAATCATCAGCTTCTTCTCGCCATTTTTCAGAACAACCACGGAGCCGATTGGCAATAGATTCTGTATTTTCATAGCTATAATCCACCTCGTATTATAAAGCAGTGTCTCTGTAAACAGAAACTGCCAGTTCTTTATTTTCTGTGAATATTTCTACAGGTTTGCACACACAAGACAACAATACCAAGGGAAAAGATAATTTCGAATATCCTTGCTCCCGCCCCTTCTTCCGGGTCAAAAAACAATAGATACAAACTTCCGAATAACAGCAATGCTGAAATCATAATTACGATTAAATACTGCAAAACTGGGGGTATGCCGGAATTGATTAGCCTTTTGATGGCTCGCTCCAAGAGATTCTCCTGCTGCAATTCCAGCAGGTTTTCTTCCGCCTTATCTCTGTAATCTTCCATAGGTATTCGTTCGCCGGATAATAAATCATTTACGCTGATATCTAGTTCTGAACATAATTTCTGCATAACAGATACATCTGGCATACTTTTTCCTGTCTCCCATTTTGATACAGCCCTGTTAGAGATATTCAGTCTCTCCGCAAGCTGCATCTGTGTCAACCCTTTTTCCTTTCGACAGGAAGCTATAAATTTGCCAATTTTGTTTTGGTCCATTATCCAGCCCTCCTTTCAGGTATATTATGACTTCGCCTCCTCTAAAAATACAGGAACTGCCAGTTGAAGTTTGATTCTACCGTTGGTTGATTCCACAGATTTCGATTTATGCTTTATGACCCTCCTGCCCGTTCCCGCCCTTGCCTTGGGGACAATGGAGCAATCCTTTTCCAAATTTACATGTATCACGCTATGACACATATGAATCAGCCCACATCCTGAATCAAAACCTTCATCCGCCCGCCGCAGACCATGCCCTCGTCTGCGGCGACGTCGTTGGTCATATCCACGGTGACGCACCGGGAGGCTCCCGTGCCAATGATGCGCCGGGCCTCCTGCATGACGGCATATTCCCCGGAGCCGCCGCCGACCGTCCCGGCGGAGCGCAGGGAGCGGTCCACCGCCATCATCGCCCCGGACTTTACCGGGGAGGAGCCGTAAGTCTCATAGACCAGCATCAGGGCCTTGGGGGCGTCGTCCATGGCCAGAAACTCCAGCAGGGGCAGGTCTATATCCTCCGAGGCCAGCACCGCCGATTTGGAGCGGAAACTTGTCCCCTCCCGGCGGCACTGGATCAGCTCCGCCACGATGGAGATAGCGATCTCCTTCACCGTCAGGGCGTGGATGTCCAGGCCGATGGGGGTGTGGACCCGGTCCAGGCTGGCCCGGTCATAGCCCTCCGCCTCCAGCAGATCGAACTGGGCGGCCACCCGCTTTCGGGAGCCGATCATCCCCAGGTAGCGGGGAAACGTCCCCTCCAGCACCGTCCGCAGACACTCCGCGTCGTGGACGTGCCCCCGGGTGATGATCGCCACATAGTCCTCCCCGGTGACTGCCAGACGGCGGAGAGCGACGGAAAACTGGTCACAGAGGACGGCGTCCGCCTGGGGGAACCGGCTCGCGCTGGCGAAGTCGGGCCGGTCATCCACCACGGTGACGGAAAAGCCCAGGTCGGCGGCGTATTGGCACAGGGGCAGGGCGATGTGCCCGCCCCCCAGAACGATCAGCCGCTCCCGGGGCCGGAAGCTGCGGACGACGGGGCCGTCGTCCGTCTCGAAGGTGAGAGTGGCGGCCTCGCCGGAGCGGAAGGCTGTCAGCAGGGCGTTCCAATCGACAGACATGAGATCATCTCCTTGAAGCTTTTACTTGTAGCCTAAATATATCACAGAGGGGTGAAAATAGCAATCGGCTGGTGGCGGAGAAAAGACATCCTTTCACCCTTTTGCACAAGAATCCGAGGTGTTTATCCCCCTTTTTTGGGGATTGACAATCTGACGGAAGGTTATATAATGATACCGACACCTGTCAAGACACCTGAATATTCACGCAGAGAGAGGGAAACGTATGAAAGCAGCTCTGAAACGGGTGTGGGAGGCCGTCAAGGCGTTCCTGCACCGGAAGAACATCGAAATATCCGCCAAGCGCTACGGCATCGACGCCATGTCCGCCATGGCTCAGGGCCTCTTTGCGTCCCTGCTGATCGGCACCATCATCAATACCTTGGGACAGCAGCTGGGGATCGCCTACCTGGAGGAGATGGGGGGCTACGCCACCGCCATGTCCGGCCCGGCTATGGCCGTGGCCATCGGCTTTGCCCTGGGAGCGCCGCCCCTGGTGCTGTTCTCCCTCATCGCTGTGGGCAATGCGGCCAACACCCTGGGGGGCGCGGGCGGCCCCCTGGCAGTGTTCGTCATCGCCATTATCGCCTCTGAATTTGGCAAGGCCGTCTCCAAGGAGACAAAGGTGGACATCCTTGTGACCCCTGCCGTGACCATCGCCGTGGGCGTGTGTCTCTCCTCCTGGTGGGCGCCCGCCATCGGCAGCGCTGCCAGCGCAGTGGGGACCGTTATCATGTGGGCCACGGAGCAGCAGCCCTTCCTCATGGGCATCCTGGTCTCGGTGCTGGTGGGTGTGGCGCTGACGCTGCCCATCTCCTCCGCCGCCATCTGCTCCGCCATCGGTCTGACCGGGTTGGCCGGAGGAGCGGCAGTCGCAGGCTGCTGCGCCCAGATGGTGGGCTTTGCGGTTATGAGCTTCCAGGAAAACCGTTGGGGCGGACTGGTGAGCCAGGGGCTGGGCACCTCCATGCTCCAGATGAGCAATATCCTGAAAAATCCCCGTATCTGGATTCCACCTACCCTGGCCGCCGCCATCACCGGCCCCATCGCCACCTGCATTTTCCAGCTGGAGATGAACGGCCCCGCCGTTTCCTCCGGTATGGGAACCTGCGGCCTGGTAGGGCAGATCGGCGTCTACTCCGGCTGGGTCAGTGATGTCGCTGCCGGGACAAAGACGGCGATTACCGCCATGGACTGGGTGGGGCTGATCCTGGTCTGCTTTGTCCTCCCCGCCGTGATCTGCTGGGCACTGGGCCTGCTGTTTCGGAAGATGGGCTGGATTAAAGAGGGAGATCTGAAGCTGGACTGAGAAATTTATGTAAACTGCGCCGCCTGCGTTGGCGGCGCAGTTTTACTTTACAAACCCTTTTCGACAATTTTACACAGAATTTTTGCCTATATGATTGCCTTTCCCGTCGATCCATTATAAAATATATCCGGAAACCGGAGAGCGGTTCGCCGGTATCAAAATCCGCAGAACGTCGTAAACTGCATATGCGGAGCATTTCGGCCCTTGCGTCGCCCCGGCGAACGTATCTCCACAAAAGTACAGCATTTGATGGACGACCAGAGTAAAAACAAGGAGCGAGGAATTTTATGGAGCAGAGAGAATGCTATACCAACCGGGAGCTGTCCTGGCTGCGATTCAACGAGCGTGTGCTGGACGAGGCGGGAAATCCCCGGGTGCCGCTGGCGGAGCGGCTCAGCTTTGCCGCCATTTTTCAGAACAATCTGGATGAGTTTTTTATGGTTCGGGTGGGTACTCTCATGACCCATATGCACGCCAGCGAGCCCATGCGGGACAACAAGACTGGCATGACCAGCGCACAGCAGGTAGAGGCCATACTGAAGCTGGTCAAGGAGCTGGAGGAGAAAAAAGGGCGGGTGTATGCCCAACTTATGGGGGAGCTGGAGCCTCACGGCGTCCGGCTGGTGGACTTCGACCGTCTCTCCCCGGAGGACGGAGATCTGCTGGAGGATCTGTTTGACCGGCAGATCGCGCCTTTCCTATCCCCTATGGTCATCACGCGGCAGCAGCCATTTCCCTTCCTGCACAACAAGCAGCTCTGTGCCGTGGCCTGGCTGTCCTCCAAGAACGGCAAGACCCGGGTGGGCATCGTCCCCTGTACCGACGGGGTGGTGCCCCGGCTGATTCCCGTGCCCAGCCGACCAGGGACATTCATGCTCCGGGAGGAGCTGATCCTTCACTTTGTCGGCAAGCTGTTTCACCGGTACACGGTGGGGGTAAAGGCGATCATGCGGGTCACCCGGAACGCTGACTTGGACTCCATCACCGCTATCGACGAGGATCTGGACTACCGGGACAATATGGAGCAGCTGATCCGCCAGCGCCGCCGCCTCAGTCCGGTGCGGCTGGAGGTGTCCCGCCTTCTGCCCGACAAGCTCCGGACAGCGCTGGCGGATTTTATCGGTTTCCGGGAGGAGCATATCATACATGTGACTACCCCGCTGGATTTGTCCTTTGTCTTTCAGCTTCAGGAACAGCTCCGGGGAGAGCCAAAGCTGTTCTATCAGCGGCGGACCCCCCGGATGTCTCCCGCCCTGGATATGAAACGGAGCATCATCGACCAGATCGAGGAAAAGGACGTGCTTCTCAGCTATCCTTTTGAGAGTATGCGCCCCTTCCTGCGCCTGCTCCACGAGGCGGCGGAGGACGAGACGGTGGTCTCTATCAAGATGTCCCTCTACCGGGTGGCAGACCGGAGCAAGGTCATCGAGGAGCTGATCGAGGCGGCGGAGAACGGCAAGGAGGTGGTCGTCCTCCTGGAGCTGCGGGCGCGGTTCGACGAGGAGAACAACATCGAGATGTCCCATCGGCTGGAGGACGCAGGCTGCCGGGTGAGCTATGGCCTGCCGGACTATAAGGTGCACTCCAAGCTCTGCCTCATCACCCGATACACCGCTCAGGGTATGCGCTATCTGACCCAGATCGGCACCGGAAACTACAACGAAAAGACAGCGAAGCAGTACACAGATCTGAGTCTGATGACTGCAAACCAGGATATCGGCGCGGAGACCGCCCGCATCTTCAACGCTGTCTCCTGTGATGAGACGCTGGAGGCCACAGAGCATCTGCTGGTGGCGCCCCACTGCCTGCAAAACCGGGTGTTGGAGCTGATGGACAGAGAGATCGCCTTCGCCCGATCCGGGCGGAGAGCCTATATCGGGGCCAAAATCAATTCTCTCACTGACAAGGCCATCATTGACAAGCTCATAGAGGCCTCCCAGGCGGGGGTGCGCATCGAGCTGATCGTCCGGGGCATCTGCTGCCTGCGGCCGGGGATCGAGGGCTTTACCGACCACATCACGGTCATCAGCGTGGTGGGCCGGTTCCTGGAGCATTCCCGCATCTATCGCTTCGGCGTAGGGGAACGGGAGCAGATTTATATCGCCTCCGCTGACTTCATGACCAGGAACACCCTCCGGCGGGTGGAGGTGGCGGCTCCCATTTACGACAGAGATCTGAAGGCCCGCCTGCGGCACATCTTTGATACCATTATGCGGGACGACGAAAAGGGACGCCAGCTGCTCAGCGACGGCAGCTATGCGTACCGTCGGCTCAACGACCCGCCGCTGAACTCCCAGGAGGCCTTTTATGAAGAGGCCTACCGGGCGGCAGAGGCCGGACGGGTAAAATGACACAGGAAGGACAGATGCACAGTGTTGACCATCGGAATGCTGACCAGCGGCGGAGACTGCCAGGCGCTCAACGCCGCCATGCGGGGCGTGGCCAAATCCCTGTTTGAGGCGGGGGAGACAGTCATCTACGGCTTTGAGGACGGCTATAAAGGCCTGATCTATGGCCGTTACCGGAAGATGACCGAAGGGGATTTCTCCGGTATCCTGACCCGGGGGGGGGGACCATCCTGGGCTCCTCCCGTCAGCCCTTCAAGCTGATGCGGGCCCCGGACGAGAACGGCCTGGACAAGGTGGAGGCCATGAAGGGAACCTACCGGCAGCTGGGCCTGGACTGCCTGGTCATCCTCGGGGGAAACGGTACCCATAAGACTGCCAACCTCCTTCGGGAGGAGGGGCTGAACGTGGTCACCCTCCCCAAGACCATCGACAACGACATCTGGGGCACTGACATGACCTTCGGCTTTCAGAGCGCCGTCAACATCGCGACCGACGCCATCGACTGCATCCACACCACCGCCGCCTCCCACGGGCGGGTGTTTATTGTGGAGGTCATGGGCCACAAGGTGGGGTGGCTGACCCTCCACGCAGGTTTGGCCGGCGGGGCGGACATCATTCTTCTGCCGGAGATCCCCTACAATGTGGACAGTGTGGCTGCCGCCATTGAGAAGCGTGACCGGGCAGGCAAGCGGTTCACCATCCTGGCGGTGGCGGAGGGGGCGGTCAGCCGGGAGGACGCCGCCCTGAGCAAGAGCGAGCGGAAGGCGGAGCAAAGGCGCTATCCCTCTGTCTCCTATAAGCTGGCGGACCAGATCCTGGAAAGGACGGGCAAGGAGGTGCGCATCACGGTCCCCGGTCACACCCAGCGGGGCGGCTCCCCCTGCCCCTATGATCGGGTGCTGGCCTCCCGCCTGGGCGCGGCGGCGGCCGGGCTGATTTTGGAGGGCCGGTACGGCTGTATGGTGGGTATCGTGAACGGGGAGATCGTCCCCGTCCCCCTGGGGGAGGTGGCCGGTCGGCTGAAGACCGTCCCCCCGGACAGCTCCATCATCCGGGAGGCCAAACGGATCGGCATCAGCTTCGGAGATTGAACTCCCCTTTCATGCAGGCGGCTGTCGGAACGACGGCCGCCCATATTTTTGTGTTTGCCCCGGCGGAAACCGGGGGAGAATAGACGAAACAGGCCATGAAAGACGACCGGACTTTTAAAATTTTGGAGAAATTAGAAGAAAGTGTGGATATTTGGCAGAAGTTATGATATAGTAACAGACACCGGACGAACTGTATGCGCCGTCTGGGAAGAAGTGGAATGCAGGCGCACCTCTCGGACGCCCTTTACGATACAGGAGCGAGCCTATGGACAAGAAGAAAATCGGGATATTGATCGCTGTACTGGTGATACTGATCGGTCTGGGAGCAGGCGTTTACATCTATTCCCAGGGAGACCACAGCGGCCCAAATGTGACACTGGTCAGCGATTTCGAGACAGATTATGGAGAGACGATCGGCCTGTACGACCTGGTGCGGTCAGTCTCAGATGAGAGCGCCTACGAGATTGCCATCACCAGCGGAGGGGACGTGTCCTCTGACGGACTCTCCACCGTCTTTGAGGAGTCGGGGAACTATACGGTGGAGATCACCGCAGTGGACGAGTACGAAAATACCACCGTTAAGACGGCCGCCGTCACCATTCTGGACTCCAAGCCCCCTACCATAACCGCCTCGGACATCACCATCTCCCTGGGAGACAGTGTGGATTACCACACGGGGGTCACCGCCACAGATGAGATGGACGGCAACCTGACCGGTCAGCTTCAGGTGGATACCAGCCAGGTGGATGAGACGAAGGCGGGGGTCTACCCTGTGATTTACACGGTCACGGACAGCTCGGGCAATGAGGCGGTATTGCGTATTGCCCTGACGATCCAGAACCCGGAGGCCAAGTCGGTGACGCTGAGCCAGCAGAGCCTCTCCCTGGACGGCAACGGCCATTATCAGCTCACAGCCACCGTCTCCCCCAGCAACTGGACGGGGAGCATCGTCTGGACCTCCAGCAATACGGATGTGGCCGTTGTCTCGGATGGCCTGGTCACCTGGGTAGGCGTGGGCAGCTGCACCATCACCGCTACGGCGGGGAACGTGTCCGCCCAGTGCCAGGTGACCTGCGGCTATGTCAGCGTGACGTCGCTCAAGCTCAGCGCCGGCGAGCTGGAGCTGGACTACCAGGAGAGCAAGCAGCTGACCACTACCGTTATTCCCTCTAACTGGAGCGGCAGCGTGATCTGGACGACCAGCGACGCCACCGTGGCCACTGTGGCTGACGGTGCAGTCACCTGGACAGGGGAGGGGACCTGTGTCATCACCGCCTCTGCTGACGGAAGAACGGCCAGCTGTACAGTGACCTGCAATCAGCCGGAGATCGAGTCCATCGCGCTTGAGGAGGAAAGCCTTACCCTGGCGGCGAACAAGACCTATACGTTGACGCCGACCATCATTCCCTCCGACTGGACCGGAGATGTGGTCTGGAGCAGCAGTGACACCTCGGTCGCCACCGTATCGGGCGGCGTAGTCACTTGGGTTGGCGAGGGGACCTGCACGATTACCGTCGCAGCAGGGGAGTGCACTGACAGCGTAGAGGTCACCTGCGAGGCGGAGACCTCCATCTGGGACGAGATTTTTGGCACCGGCGGCGGCGATGAGAACAGCGACAGCGGCGATAACAGTGGAAGCACCGATGACAACAGCGCCGGATAGAGCAGAAGAGCATTTTGTTCGGCTCCGGGACGGGAGACCTCCTGTCCCGGAGCTTTTGTAACCGAAGGGGGAGAGTGCCCATGAATATTACCATACCGACAGCGCCGCTGGGACTGCTCCGCCGCCTGAACGGAGCGGGATATGAGGCCTATGTGGTGGGCGGCTGTGTCCGGGACGCCATCATGGGCCGAGCGCCCAGCGACTGGGACATCTGCACGAATGCCCTGCCCCAGCAGGTCATCGACCTGTTCTCCGACCATCCGGTGGCCAAGACGGGGCTACAGCACGGCACAGTCATGGTCATTGAGGACGGAGTGGGATATGAGATCACCACCTTCCGCACCGACGGGGCCTATTCCGACCACCGGCACCCGGATCAGGTGGCGTTTGTCTCCAGTCTACGGGAGGATCTGGCCCGGAGGGACTTCACCATCAACGCCATGGCCTACCACCCGGAGAAGGGCCTGGTGGACTGCTTCGGCGGCAGAGAGGACCTGGCGGCGGGGCTTGTCCGCTGCGTGGGCGACCCGGACCGGCGGTTCCAGGAGGACGGGCTGCGTCTCCTCCGGGCGCTTCGGTTTGCCGCCCGGTTCGGCTTCCGGGTGGAGCGTTCGACCGGGGCCGCCATACACCGAAACCGCAGCCTGCTGGACCACATCGCCGTGGAGCGCATTTTCACCGAGCTGAAGGGCTTTTTGGTGGGGCAGGGGGTCGGCCCTCTCCTGCGGGAGTACCGGGATCTGGTTGCCCAGGTGTTGCCGGAGCTGGAGCCCATGTTTGACTTTCAGCAGCACAATCCCCACCACTGCTGGGATGTGTGGGAGCACACTGTCCGGGCCGTAGAGGCGGTGGAGCAGTCGACTGTCCTGCGGCTGACCATGCTGTTTCACGACTGCGGCAAGCCGGACTGTTTCACCCGAGACGAGAACGGCGTGGGGCACTTCTATCACCATGGCAGGCGGAGCGAGGAGCTGGCTGACCAAATGCTGACCCGTCTGCGCTGCGACAATCGACTGCGAAAGCAGGTGCTGCTCCAGGTGCGCACCCATGACCAGCCTCTGCCCCAGACCGAGGCCGCAGGGCGGCGGTTCCTGAACCGGATGGGGGAGGAGGGTGCGCTCCAATCCCTGGCAGTCCACCGGGCGGATATGCTGGCCCAGGCCCCGGAGACCTGGCCGGAGAAGCAGAGTATGCTGGACAACGCTGAGCACATCCTCCGGGGGCTGCTGGAGAAGCGGGCCTGTTTTGGCATCAGAGATCTGGCGGTCAACGGCAACGACCTGATCGCCCTGGGCTACCGGTCCGGCCCGGCCCTGGGCGGAGAGCTGAATCGCCTGCTGGAGCTGGTGCTGGACGGAACCCTTGCCAACGAGAGAGAGACGCTGCTGGAACAGGCGGAGGGAGATCTGAAAGAAAAATAGACGGTTTTACAAAAAAGATTTCTTAAATATCTGAACAGAAGATTGACGCGACAGAAGCGACATGTTATAATACTTTACGGGAATGAAATGGCACGGTGCCGAAAGGCTGAAAGGGGTGTTCCAAATGGGCTCAAAGTCTCATACAAGACGCAATCTTCTGATTTTGCTGGGAGCGGTGTTGGCCGTGGCCCTGGTTGGGCTGTGCGTATGGAGGATTTTCTCCTGCACGGTCACTGTCCCCAACGACAAGGGAGAGATCTTCTCCATCAACGCCTCCCTGGTGAAGTCTGTGGCGATCACCGACGGCAATACCGGTGAGCAGACAGAGTATACGGACGCGGAAAAGATTCAGTCTATCGTCACCGCCCTGAACGCCCTGCGATATGACGACTGCGAGGGCTTCCCGGAGTGGAACGATCGGACCGGATACGACAAGTGGGTGGTCGTTACTCTGGTGACGGGGCAGACCTGTCAGTTTGACTACTCTGACGAGGTGGTGAACATTCCCTGGTATCACTGCTACTGCGACACCGAAAGTCTGGATGCGTTCGCCTGAACCTCGCTCGCCCGTGATTCGCCGGTTCGATAAAAAGTCTGCAAAAAGTGAAAAAGATCTGTAAAATCCCCCAGGAGAGCCTTGTCAAGGATGAAAAAAAGGGCTATGATGTTGCTGTGCAGGCCGGAATACGTTTCCGGGCCGGAGCACAATCAGACAGCATATCCCATCAGACCCATCGGGTCATTTCATCAGAATGTGAGGGATTTACATGAAAAACGCAGTGAGACGCATCGGCGTACTGACCAGCGGCGGCGACTCCCCCGGCATGAATGCGGCCGTCCGGGCAGTGGTACGGACTGCCCTCTCCCGGGGCATCGACGTCATCGGCATCCGGAGGGGCTGGAGCGGCCTGATCACCGGAGACGTGTTCCGGATGGACGGGGACTCTGTGGCCCACATTATCAACCGGGGTGGTACGGTTCTCTACACCGCCCGCTGTGAGGAGTTCAAAACCGAGGAGGGACAGCAGAAGGCGGTGGCCACCTGCAAGCTCCTTGGCATCGAGGGCGTGGTGGCCATCGGCGGCGACGGCACCTTCCGGGGCTGCCTGGC
Source organism: Clostridiales bacterium (assembly GCA_021205695.1). Classification (GTDB taxonomy): domain Bacteria; phylum Bacillota; class Clostridia; order Oscillospirales; family Oscillospiraceae; genus Onthomonas. The sequence continues at coordinate 26,962 of JAJPXB010000038.1, read as the reverse complement.
CCTGTCCCGCCATGGGATTTCCGTGGTAGGTATCCCCGGCACCATCGACAACGACATCGGCTGCACCCACTATTCCATTGGCTACGACACCGCCGCCAATACCGCCATCGAGGCCATCGACCGGCTGAGAGATACCATGCAGTCCCACGAGCGCTGCTCTGTGGTGGAGGTCATGGGTCACCGGGCGGGGAACCTGGCACTGTATGTGGGCATTGCCACCGGCGCCACCGCCGTGCTGATTCCGGAGCATCCCTGGGACTTCCAGAAGGATGTGGCGGAGCGCATCCGCAACGCCCGGCTCCACGGCAAGAGCCATTTTATGATTATCGTGGCCGAGGGCGCCTTCAACAACGATGAGATCATGAAGAACCCCGGCAGCGCTGCCAAGGTTGCGGAGATGATTCACAACGAGCTGGGTATCGAGCCGCGGGTCACTGTCCTGGGCCACATCCAGCGGGGCGGCTGCCCCAACGCCAGGGATCGTGTCACCGCCACCCGTATGGGCTACTGGGCGGTTGAGTGCCTGGCTGCCGGGAAAAATAACCGGGTGGTCTGCCATCAGGGCGGCACCATCTGCGACATGGATATGGAGGAGGCCCTGGAGGTCCCCCACAGCATCAGCGCCTCTGAGGAGCGGGTGCTCCAGGCCATGACCGGTTTCGAGGACTGATCAGGAAACGCGCTCCGCCGCAAAGACAATAGTGAAACCGTGGAGCCTGCGCTTAACATGACGGCGCAGGCTCCACGGCTTTTTATGCTTTTTGCTCGTCTGCACGGACAGACAGCAGGAAAAAGACCAGTCCGATGGGGAACATGGCGGAGAGAACGCCGACGCCGATGTTCTGAGAGCCGGATAGCTGTGTCACCAGTCCCACCAGCAGGGTGCCGGTAAAGGATGCGCCCTTGCCGAAAATGTCGTAGATACCGAAATACTCTCCCGACTTGTCCTGGGGGATGATTTTGGCAAAATAGGAGCGGGAGAGGGACTGGATGCTCCCCTGGAAGATGCCGACTACCACGGCCAGGATCCAGAACTGATATAGATGGGCCATAAACGCGGCATACACCGTGACCGCGAAATAGGCCGCGATACAAACGACAATCAGCCATTCCGACCGGATCCTCCGGGATAGCCTTCCGAAAATCAGCGCAGAGGGGAATGCGACGACCTGTGTGACCAGCAGGGCTACCAGTAGCCCCACCGTGTCCAGGCCCAGGGAGGTCCCGTAGGAGGTCGCCATGTCAATGATCGTATAGACGCCGTCGATAAAGAAGAAAAACGCGACCAGAAACCACAGCGCCTTTGGATTGGCGGCCAGCTCATGGAAGAGCCCTCCCAGGTTGTGCAGGCCGTCGCGGACGGGCTGCTCCCCGGGGGAGGTGTAATGCCTCTGCTCGTAGATTCTGCAAAGGGGGATCGTCCAGCCCAGCCACCACAGGGCTGTGATCCCGCAACCCAGAGCTGCTGCGACCACCATGGGGAGCATGTCCAGCATGGCGTACAGTACATAGATGGCGACGGCGGCGATAAAGGGGACGCAGCTGCCGATATAGCCCCAGGCGTACCCCCTGGCGGACACCTCGTCCATTCGCTCGGCCGTGGTGACGTCGCACAGCATGGAGTCATAGATCACCAGACTGAGCTGATATGCGGTCTTGGACAGGGCAAATACAAGCAGGAACCAGAGCCAGTGTACCGCAAAGCCCAGCAGCACGCAGGATACCACGCCGACCAGCACGCACCCGGCAAAGAGCTTGATCTTCACCCCACTCAGGTCGGACAGGGAACCAAGGGTCGGGCCGAGAATGGCCACCAGGATGGTGACTACGCTGGTGGCATAGGCCCAGTAGGCCAGATAATCGGTTTCGGAAACGCCGGCCTCTCCGGCCAGGGTGTGGAAAAAAATGGGCAGGAGGGTTGCCGCCAGCATGGTAAATGCGGAGTTGCCCACATCGTACCCGATCCACCTTCGCTCGACCGCGGTCGTCTTAAACTTCATAATGCCGCTCCTCCTCTACAGATAATACGGGAATCTCCTGCCAGCCTTCAGACGGGCCGAAGGTCTGGTCCAGTCCGTCCGGGAATGCGCCGCCCTGCAAAAAGGCGAGGTAGGGACCGATCAGCCCGGCGTATTGCTTCAGCGCCCGGTTCAGCAGCTTTTCCAGCCGGAGGTTGCTGTCCTCGCTCCCCGGCAGAGGGCGCTCCGCCATGACCATCCTGTGCAGCTCCGCGTAGTGCCCGCTGAGCCGCAGCCCGACATCCACCACCGGCCGACGCCAGCCCCGCCCGCTGAGCAGGCTGCAGCAGATCTTCATAAGCCGGAGCGAACGTCTGATCTGTCCGGCTGTGATGTCTGCAAAAAAGGGGGCGATCACAGACGCATTCTTCCGTGAAGGGACGATGTGGGCCGTCAGGTCGGTGCGGAATACATCCTTCCCGTCCTGCTGCATCAGATAACGGTCAAATTCGCTCTCTATCTCCCCGTGGGTCAGATCAGATACCTTGAGCTTCTTTTCGATATACCCGTGACAGGCGCTGTCCAGGGCATAATGGCAGAGAAAACCGGCCAGATAGGCCAGCGCTCCCTCACGGTTTTCTGCCGAGGCATAGACAGCGCGGGCGGGATAGAAGAACTCCCTTGCCGGACGGTCGTGCATCGCGCCGCCGAGACGGCCGACCGGATTGCGCTCAAGCGGCTGGTAGTAAAACAGAATGTCCGGCCCATGCAGGCCGATGTCGTAAAGCTGCCGGTTTTCCCGGACGGCCTTTGCCGCCGCATCCGGCAGGAGCGGCTCGGCCCTTCGACCAAAATAGAGATGTGCGTAAGTCGTCGGCATTTCATCACCTCGTCATCGATGTGCGCCCCGGGATACACAGGGCCCAATGATATTATCCTACACGGATGTAAAGTTTGAAACCAGGTACGGGTAAAAATCAGGTAAATCCGGCCTGCCTGCCAGGTCTTACGGTGTGCGACGGAAGAAGGCAGGACGGGCCGCAGCCAAAAGGCGAAAACGACCCCTTCCGTCAGGAATATGTTACCATATTTTTTGCGGCCTGTCACCTCTCTCTGTCAACTTCCCTCGCTTTAAGGTCAGTTTATGTTTTGCCCTTTACAATTCCTTTACAGAAAGGGGAGCTGACGAGTGGGCACACAGATGATTTTCAAACGGTACGAGCTGAAATATCTGCTGACACAGCAGCAGAAGCAGGCGGTGCAGGAGGCTATGGAGCCGTATATGTCCCTGGATCGCTATGGGCGCACCACCATCCGCAATCTCTATTTTGACACGGACAGCTATTTGCTGGCCCGTCGCTCTATCGAGCACCCCGCCTACAAGGAGAAACTTCGGGTCCGGAGCTATCGGAAGGCCGCTCCGGAGGTGCCGGTCTATGTGGAGCTGAAAAAGAAGTACGACTCTGTGGTCTACAAACGGCGTCTTGCCCTTCCGGAGGAGCAGGCGGTGGACTGGCTGACGGGACTGAACGCCCCGCCCGTTCAGACCCAGATCGCCCGGGAGGTGGAATATTTCCGCCAGTACTACCAGACCCTGGCCCCACGGGTCTGCCTCTCCTACGAGCGGGAGGCCTACTATGACAAGGACGGCGGCGATTTCCGTGTCACCTTCGATGAGAGCATCCTCTCCCGTACCACTGACCTGACCCTGGAGGCGCCTGTCTGGGGCGACCCTCTGCTGGAGCCCGGCCTGACCCTGATGGAGATCAAGACCTCCGGGAGCGTTCCCCTGTGGATGACCCATGTGCTCACGCAACAGCATATCTACAGGACGTCTTTTTCCAAATACGGGACTGCCTATCAAAACGCCCTTCTCCCGTGCTGCGAAGGAGGAAAACGATATGCTTGACGATCTCTTTCAGGGGCTGTTTGACAGCTCCACCACAACTGTCATCTCGGTGACGGATTTCCTCCTCTGCCTGGGCTGCTCCCTGCTCATCGGGCTGCTGCTGGCCGGAGCTTATCTGTACCGCAGCCGCTATACCAGGAGCTTTGTGGTCACACTGGCAATTCTCCCCGCTGTGGTCTGCGTGGTTATTATGATGGTCAACGGCAACGTGGGAGCCGGAGTGGCGGTGGCCGGAGCGTTCAGCCTGGTTCGGTTCCGCTCCGTCCCCGGCACTGCCAGGGAGATCGGGGCCTTGTTCCTGGCTATGGGCGCTGGACTGATGACCGGGATGGGCTATCTGGGCTTTGCCATCCTGTTTACCCTCATCCTCTGCGGCGTCACCATGCTCTACAGCCGTCTCAGCCTGGAGGTGGGGAAACGCTCCGCTCTGAATAAGACGCTCCACATCACCATTCCGGAGGATCTGGACTATACCGGCGTGTTCGAGGAGCTGCTGTCCCAGTATGCCACCTCCTGGGAGCTGGTTCGCGTCAAGACAACCAATATGGGCAGCCTTTTCCGCCTGACCTATGATCTGACCCTCCGCAGCCCGGATGTGGAAAAGGAGCTGATCGACCGGCTCCGCTGCCGGAACGGCAACCTGGAGATCACGATCTCCCGGCAGGAGACGGTAGTCACCGAGCTGTGAGGGGATGAGATCAGATGAACAAGCGCATTTTTGCCCTGACGGCGCTGCTCCTGTGCCTCGCCCTGCCCCTTACAGGCTGTGAGAGCCTGACCGCAGACACGGACACAGAAACGAATACGGATACCGATACTGTGACTGCCTCGGCCTCCGACTCCTCTGAGGCCGAGGCGGTGACGCTGCTGGATGTGGACGAGATGTTCACCGATCGGGACTACGAGGTGGGCTACGACGAGAGCGAGAGCGCGCGCATTACCCTGAACGGTGACACCGCTTCCTGTGACTCGGACAGAGTTGCCATCTCCGGCAGCACAGTGACGATCACCGGGGAGGGGACATATCTCCTCACCGGAAACCTCACAGACGGCATGGTCATTGTGGACGCAGGGGATTCGGACAAGCTCCAGCTGGTCCTGGACGGCGTAGACATCTGCTCCGAGACCTCCGCCGCCCTGTATATCCGTCAGGCGGACAAGGTGTTTATCACCCTGGCCTCCGGCAGTGAGAATTTTCTCTCCAACGGCGGCAGCTTTGTGGACATCGACGAGAGCAGCATTGACGCCGTCATTTTCTCCAAGGATGACCTGACCATTAACGGATCCGGCTCTCTGACCATCCAGTCCCCGGCAGGCCACGGGATCGTCTCCAAGGACGACCTGGTCATCACCAGCGGAACCTATGATATCACCGCTTCCAGCCACGGGCTGTCTGGCAAGGACAGCGTCCGCATCTCAGAGGGGACGTTTATCATCGTCTCGGGCAAGGACGGCGTCCATGCGGAAAACGACGACGACAGCTCCCTGGGATATCTTTATATCGCCGGAGGCGCCTTTACTGTTGCCGCCGAGGGAGACGGACTCAGCGCTGGGAGCGTCCTGCAAATCGACGGTGGAACGTTTTCCATCGTCACCGGTGGCGGCAGCGCCAGCGGTGAGAGCGACCGGAACGACAGCTGGACCAGGTTTGGCGGTATGCAGCGCGACACCGGGAGCAGTGATGACAGCACAGCCAGCGTCAAGGGCGTCAAGTCCTCCGGCAGTCTGGTGCTCAACGGCGGGATATTCACGGTTGACGCCGCCGACGATGCCCTCCATTCCAACGCTGACCTGACGATCACGGGAGGGGACTACACCCTGTCCTCCGGAGACGACGGGATCCACGCCGACGGAGTCCTGTCCATCACCGGCGGGACGGTCAATATATCCACCAGCTACGAGGGCATCGAGGGCCAGAGCATCGACATCTCCGGCGGCTCCATTGCCGTGACCGCCAGCGACGACGGCCTGAATGCGGCGGGAGGCAACGACGAGAGCGGCTATTCCGGCTTTGGAGGCGGAATGGATGCCTTTGAGGCCGATGCAGACTGTATCATCACCATCTCCGGCGGGAGCCTGACCGTCGAAGCCGGAGGAGACGGCATTGATTCCAACGGCAGTCTTACTGTCACCGGGGGAACGGTCTGGATCGACGGGCCCTCCGACAGCGGGAATGGAGCGCTGGATTACGGCACCGAGGCGACCATCACCGGAGGCACCTTCGTGGCTCTGGGCGCCTCTGGCATGGCGCTGAACTTCGGTAGCGGCTCCACCCAGGGCTGTATACTGGTCACAGTCAGCACCCAGCAGGCGGGCACCGGGATCTCGCTCACAGACAGCGACGGCGTCGCCCTGGTGACCGGTACGGCGGGTAAGAGCTATAACTCGGTGCTCATCAGCTGTCCCGAACTGACACAGGGGGAGGTCTACACCCTGACCGCCGGTTCGGACAGCACGGAGATCACCCTGAGCAGCCTGGTTTACAGCTCCGGCGGCAGCAGCATGGGCGGCGGAAATATGGGAAACGATCGGAGCGGACGGGGCGGCATGCACTGACCCGGTTCGGCAGAGACGACATGCAGCAGCGGAGGCACGGCTTAAAGCCATGCCTCCGCTGCTGCGTTATACGAAGAGACTGCTCACACGTCCAGATTGACGGGGATCTCCAGGCCCAGGTAGGCAAACAGATGCTCCACAGCAGTCATGTCCGCTTCGCTCATCTCTGAAGGAGTGAGCTGGAGGTCGATAACGGTGTAATAGTCGCTGTTCACCAGGGGAAGGGCGATCCTGATCTTTACGATCGGCTCATCGTAATCGTCCTCCCGATAGCTGAATCCCTGGGCCACTGCGCCAGTACCTGTGGAGGAGACGGTCAGCTCAGACAGATCCTCCACCAGCAGGAAGCCGGACATGAGGTAGGCGTTGTAGGTGCTGTACAAATCCTCGGTCAGGAAGATCTGGAGCCCCTCATCCCCCTTGTCCTCGGCGCTCACCGTCTGATACCATCCCGTCCCGGACAGGGACAGGTCAGTGACCAGGACGCCTGCTCCGTCGTCACTGGTGACGGTGGCCCCGATGTAATCCGCCAGAATGGGAATCGTCAAGGCGCCATCCTCCCCTCCGGGATAGAACTGGATGGTCAGCAGATCGCTGTAATCCGCCACGGAGGCGGTCTCCAGGTCGTCCCGCTCCACCGTGTTCTCCGCCTCAATGGCTTCCAGATAGCTCTGCTCCGTCTCCGCATCCAGTTCCACACCGTCCAGCAGATAGCCCAGGTAGGTGTCGGACAGGCTGATCAGATAATAGACCGTATCCCGATAGTAGCCAAACTCCATGGCGCTCTCCGGCTTGTCCACCGTCAGCGCCTCGTCCACAGGCGTCAGGGTCAGGGACCAGGCGTCCGTATCGTTGACCAGCAGGGCCGCCCCATAGCTCGTCTCGCTGTGGGAGAGGTCTAGGACCACGGACTCCAGAGTAAGGGTTTCCTCCTCTTCCGTCTCCTCCTCGGCAGTATCGTCCGTCTCGTCGGCATCGTCGGACTCGTCGGTATCGTCTGTCGTCTCGCTCTCCGTGCTGTCTTCGCCGTACAGATATTCGGTCAGGGCAGACCAGCAGCTCTCAAATAAGGTGTCCCCCTCCGTTTGAAGGGCCAGCATCAGCTCACCCTCCAGATCGGTCATCGACAGGAAGCCCTCCTCATAGGCGTCTGTCTCGTCCACCAGTCCGGTGACGATCTCGGTCAGAGCTTTGTCCAGGGTGTTGCCAGACAGAGAGAGCCGATAGCTGTCTCCTTGGCTGGAGATGCTCTTTTTCAGCGTTTCCTTGCTGTCCTCCCAGAGCTGTCCAAGCAGCTCGTCCCAGCCCGGGATGCCTTCCCAGAAGTCTCCCTGCCAGGTATAGGCGACCCAATCGTCGGTCTGCTCTGACAGGAACTCCTCGATGTCTCCCGCGTAGTAGCTGGGCAGATCAAACTCCAGCGTCTTTCGGGCCATCTGTCCTACGTTCAGCCAGAGCTGGTCTCCGTCAATGCGGAGCTCCGTCCACTCGCCGTCCTGCCCGTCCGTACCCACAAAAGAGATTGTCAGGTCCGCTGTCTTGCTGGAGCGGCAGATAAAGCCATCCACCGCCAGGCTGACCCCGTGATAGGGGATCACCAAAGCTACCGTCACATCCTCCAGCTGGCTCATCTCCTCTGCAATCTGGAAAAAGCTGTCCGCTGCCTGAGAGCTGCACCCGCAGACGGTGGATGCCAGCAACGCAGCCGCCAGCAACAGGGCTATGATCTTCTTCTTCATATGTGTTACCTCTTCTGTTCTGTGGAAAGGACTTTGCTTGCTTTTACACCATACTACCGTCCCAATCCCAGATTGTCAAGGGATTTGAAGCGGATGAAAGAATTGTTCAGACTATAGATGCGGAACAGGGGACAGGGATAAAATGCGGCGGAGCCTGGCAAACGCCGGACTCCGCCGCAGATGTTTCGATTCTTGCGTAAGGGGATGGGATTGCGCTTAACGCTTCGCCTTTGCCGCCTTGCGCTCGGCCAGATAGGATTTGTAGGCCGCGTACTCATCCGTCTTGCGGAACTTCCGCACGCCACGGACCCACAGCACGATGAACACCAGGGCGAAGAAGGCGGCGGCGCAGGTGATAATCAGCGCCATGTAGACCACGGTGGGCTGGGTCACCTTGATAGTGGTGTCCTCTCCCACGCCGTTCATGCCCACGGAGTTGGCGATGGCGTACAGGTCATGATGACAGGCCTCCCGCATGGCGGTGACCACCACAGCGTCGTCCTCATAGTTCGGCAACTGGCTGGTCACATAGGGCAGCATGGCGTCGTAGATGGAGACGCCGGCCAGAACGCCGTCCACGCCATTGACGTAGTTGACCAGGACGTTGTCGGTGATGATCATGCCGTCACAGCCCCACTCCTCCCGGAGAATGCCGGTGATCAGGCCGTAGTTGCCGCCGGACCAGGTGCAGCCCCAGCGGGTATAGGCCACCATGACGCCGTTGCCGTTGCCCTCCTCGATGGGGGCCTGGTAGGCCTTCAGATAGACCTCACGGGCGGCCTGCTCGTTAATCCAGACGCCCAGGCCGAGGCGGTCCTGCTCGCAGTCGTTCAGGGCGAAGTGCTTCATCACCACCTGGACGCCCTTGGCCTGGATGGCGGCCACCTCATACTGGCTCATCTTGCCGGACAGGTAGCCGTCCTCGGAGTAGTACTCGAAGTTACGCCCGCCGTAGGGGGTGCGGTGGATGTTGTTGCCGGGGCCGTAGAGACAGGCGATGTCCGCCTCCAGGCAGTTGTTGCCGATGACGTTGCCGATCTCGGTCATGATGTCCACATTAAAGGTGGCGGCCATCACGTCCTCAGAGGTGAAGGCAGTGGCGTCCAGCTGGGTGGCGTCGGAGCCCAGAAGGCTGGCGGTCAGGCCCTGGGGGCCGTTTTCGTCCCGGGTGCCGGGGGCCTGCACCGACTCCACGGGCATGGTCCAGTGGAACGCATCGCCGATGAGGCTGACCATCTCGTCAAAGCTCATCTGATCCAGCAGATCGTCCCACAGGGGGTCGTCATAGTCCAGACCGATCATGTCGTACAGGGTCAGGCCGTTGTCGGCGTTCAGGGTGGGCATCTCCACGCTGTCGTAGTCCGAGGCGTCATACTGCACGTCCTGGAGGTCGGCGATGAGCGTGTCGTTCAGGGTGAACTGAATCGTCTCAGAGGGCCAGGTGCCCGTCCAGTCGCTCCGGGAGAGCCAGGTGACCTCGGTATCGATCCCCTCATACAGATTGGGGTCCGCGTCGGAGAGCTGGTTGGTGATCTCCGTGCCGTTGGCGGAGACGGCGTAGGTGGTGGTGTCCAGGCTATCCTCTGTCCAGCCGTAGACCAGGGAGGCGTCCCCGTCGGCGGTCATGCCGTCGGCCACGGTGTAGCCCTTGGCGGCCAGGATGTTGTTCACGGCGTCATGGGCGTCGGTGGCGGCGGTCAGATAGTAGTCGCCGGCGTCCAGGATGTAGGTGCCTGCGCCGTAGGTGTCAAAAGAGGCGATGTCGCTCTTGTTGACGGTGATGGCCAGTGTCTCGGATGCGCCGGGGGCGAGGATCTCCGTCTTGCCGAAGCCCACCAGGGCGACGGAGGCCTTCTCCACGCCGTTTTCCTTATCGTAGTCCGTATAGGGGGACTGGACATAGACCTGGACGGTCTCCTTGCCGGAGTAGGTGTCGCCGGTGTTGGTGACGGTGACAGAGACGGTGTAGGTGTCCTCGCCCGCGTCATATGTCACGGTCATGTCACTATAGGTAAAGGTAGTGTAGCTCAGACCATAGCCAAAGGGGAAGGCCACATCGTCGGAGTAGACATAGCCCTCCGTGTTGCCTGTGCCCATGACCGTGTCCTCATAGCGGGTCTCGTAGTATTTGTAGCCGACGTAGATGCCCTCCTGATAGATCATGTAGGTATCTGCGTTGCTGGAGATTGCGCTGGTGTCGCCGCTGTAGGTCACCGGAGTGAAGTTGGCCATGGCGGGGGAGGAGTAGTTGTCATAGCAGTAGGTGTCCACCAGACTGCCGGAGGGGTTCACGTCGCCGCACAGGATCTCGGCCACGGCGTTGATACCGGTGATGCCCACGTCGCCGATCCACAGGCAGGCGTCCACGTTATACTCGTTGTCCTTCAGGAAGTCCACCTGGAGGGCGTTGGCGGAGTTGATGAGGACGATGATCTTGTCCACCGTCCCGGCCTCCTTCATGGCGGCGAGCTGGGACATCATCTCTTTCTCGTTCTCGTCCAGGGCCAGATAGTTGGTGTCCTCGTACTCCAGGTCGGCGCCCTCGCCGCCGATGCGGGAGAGCACCACGATGGCGGCGTCGCCGTAGTCGGCCACGGAGTCGATGACCTCATCGGTATAGACGCTCCAGGGAGCCTCGGAGACGGTGGCGCTGGCGGTGCTCACCATGCTGGCCGACTCCCGGGCGTAGTCCGCCCCGGCGCCCTCTGTGTAGAAGCTCCACAGAGTCTCGTTGACGGAGAAGCCGGACTTCTCCAGGGCGGTTTTCAGGGTATCGGCGCTGGAGGCGTCGATATTGCCCGAGCCGGTGCCGCCGTAGACCAGATTCACCGACGAGGTGGAGAAGCAGCTCACCGCCGCTCCGCTGTCCAGGGGCAGGGCGTCATTTTCGTTCATGAGAAGGACTGCGCCCTCGGCCTCCACCGTCTGGCACAGCTCCAGGCCATACTCGGTCATCTCCTCGGCGGAGTCGAAGTCGCTGGTGTAGTACTGGGCGCTCTCGTCCTCGTCTACCAGCTCCCAGAAGGTGCCGCCCACATAGGCTGCCACCGTGTTGTCAAAGATGGACAGGACGAGATAGACGGGGGCCATAATGACCGCAATGACGATACACAGGATACTCAGTCCCTTAAAGGGACGCAGGGATTTGCGCTTTGCCGTTTTATAGGCCTTTTTCAGCGCTTTCTTCTTTGCTTTTTCTTCGTTCACAGGGGTTCCTCCTTTGCAAGTGACAGACAGGATACACAGAACAGGGGAGGTGTACAGCGAGCATAGTCAGGCTTTTCCCATCGCAGTACGCGCTCCCCATTTTCTGTTACTGTGTTCATTATAGACCAGACCAAATCGAAAAACAAGGAAAAACTTTTTGTTTTTAAAAAAGTATATCGAAAAACGAAGCAAGAGGGTAAAAAGGTCTGGAAAAAGGCGAGACACGTGAAAAAGAGGAAAGGAAAAGCGTGCATCCGATTCCGGTGCACGCTTTTCGTCTGTATGGTGGTTCAGTCCGTTGCCTTGCTGTCCACAACGTTCTTGAGCAGGGACAGGAAGTCCTCCTGGCTCATGGCGCCCAGGTCTTTTCCGGAGCGGTGGCGGATGGAGACGGTCTGGTTCTCCATGTCCTTGTCGCCCACCACGATCATATAGGGAATCTTCTGCCCCTGAGCCTCCCGGATCTTGTAACCCAGCTTCTCAGAGCGGTGATCCACCTCTACCCGATATCCAGCGGCGGAGAGCTTCTGCTCCACCTGATCGGCGTATTCAGAGGCCCGGTCGGTGACGGGCAGTACCTTCACCTGGACAGGAGCCAGCCAGGCAGGGAAGGCGCCCATGGTCTCCTCGATCAGATAGGCCATGAACCGATCCAGAGAGCCGAGAATGGCCCGGTGGAGCACCACGGGGGTCTTTTCTGTGCCGTCAGAGTCAGTGTAGGTCAGGTTGAATTTGGCGGGGAGACAGAAGTCCAGCTGGCAGGTAGAGAGGGTATACTCCGCACCCACGGCGGGCTTCACATTCACGTCCAGCTTGGGGCCATAGAAGGCGGCCTCGCCGATCTCCTCAGTAAACTGGATGCCCAGGTCGGTGAGCACCTCCCGAAGGGCAGTCTCCGCCTTGTTCCACATTTCATCGTCGTCGTGGTATTTCTTCTTATCCGCCGGATCCCGGAGGGAGAGAACACACCGGTAATCGGTGATGTGGAAGTCCCGGTATACCTCAAAGATCAAATCACAGACGGCGGCCACCTCGTCCTTGATCTGCTCCGGGGTGACGAACAGGTGGGCGTCGTTCTGGCAGAAGTGCCTGGCTCGCTCGATGCCCTTCAGGGTACCGCTGGCCTCGAACCGAAAGTCGTGGGCTACCTCACCGATACGGATAGGGAGCTGACGGTAGGAGTGGGGACGGTTGGCGTAGATCATCATGTGGTGGGGGCAGTTCATGGGACGGAGTACAAATTGCTCGTCCTCCACCTCCATGGCAGGGAACATATTTTCCTTGTAGTGCTCCCAGTGGCCGGAGGTCTTATACAGGTCCACCGTGCCCACACAGGGAGTCAGGACGTGCTGATATCCCAGCTTCCGCTCCTTCTCCTTGATATAGTTCTCCAAAATCTGCCAGAGTGTGTAGCCCTTGGGCAGGAACATGGGCATTCCCTTGCCCACCAGATCGCTGGTCATAAACAGCCCCAGCTCCCGGCCCAGCTTCCGGTGGTCGCGGCGCTTGGCCTCCTCCTGCTTCTGGAGGTACTCGTCCAGCTGGTCTTTCTTGGGGAAGGCGATGCCGTAGATGCGCTGGAGGGTCTGCCGGTTGGAGTCGCCCCGCCAGTAGGCGGCGTTGCAGGCGGTGAGCTTGATGGCGTTGCCCTTCACCCGGCCGGTGGAGTCCAGATGGGGGCCGGCGCACAGGTCGGTGAACTCTCCCTGACGGTAAAAGGAGATGACCTCGTCCTCAGGCAGGTCGTTGATGAGCTCGATCTTATACGGCTCGTCCTTCATGAATTCCAGCGCCTCGTCCCGGGGCAGCTCGAACCGCTCCAGCTTTAGCTTTTCCTTACAGATCTTCCGCATCTCCCCCTCGAGCTGCTCCATGATCTCCCCGGTGAAGGAAAAGGGGGCGTCCAGGTCATAGTAAAACCCGTTCTCAATGGAAGGACCGATGGCCAGCTTCACCTCGGGATACAGGCGCTTTACCGCCTGGGCCAAAATGTGGGAGCAGGTGTGCCAGTAGGTGCGGCGATACTGCTCGTTGTCAAAGGAATACTGTTCGTTTGCCATGAAAACACTCCTCCTTACAGCGTGCGGGGCAGGGCATACAAAATCCCACCCCTGAAAATGCTTCAGGGGTGGGATGAAGATTCATCTCACGGTTCCACCCTGCTTGGCCTGCCTGTGGAGAGACAGACCCGCTCATTGGCCGCAGTAACGGGCGGCGCGCGGCAGGCTTAGTCACCTGCGGCTCCGGGGCGGTGTCACCGGTTCGGGCGGAAAGCGCTTGCAGCACAGGGCGCTTCTCTCTGACCGACCTCTGCGGATTCGTCCCCTTCATCACCAAATTACAGCATGAATATAGCACGATTTTCCCACTGTGTCAAGGGCGGGAAAACCGGAGCGGGGAATATGCGCGCTCCCATTACCCGCCAAGAAAACGCTTGCATTCTGCGGAATCTCTGTTATAATAGACCCAGCTCAGTAATTTGAGGTGCGCCATGAACAGCATTGTCCTCAAAACTGCATCCTGCTCCTTTACCTTTGGCTGGGGCCGATTTACGGCTTACGGCTATTTTGTCATGGGTAAAACAGGAGATCGGATGCAATAGATGGGCGATTTCCCCTATGCCGGGGGCGATATGGCGTGCGGAACGCGTCAGCGCAGGGACTCATTGATTGCGGTCAATGAGTCCCTTTTGTTGTGTTTAAAGGAGAGATGAGACATGGTAGTTATTCTGAAACCGGGAACCCCCCAAAATGACGTGCGGAAGATGGTGGCCTTTTTCGAGGCCAAGAGCTTCAAGGTGGGTGTCACAGTGGGCGTGGATTGCACCATTCTTGGCCTGGTGGGGGACACCACCGCCCTGGATATCCACAAGATAGAGCAGTTCGATGTGGTGGAGCGGGTCACCCGTATCTCGGAGCCGTACAAAAAGGCCAACCGGAAGTTCCACCCGGAGGACACGGTGGTGGATGTCAGCGGCGTCTCCGTGGGCGGCGGCAGCTTTTCGGTGATGGCCGGCCCCTGCTCCATTGAGAGCAGGGAGCAGATCACATCCATTGCAAAGGACGTCCAGCGATCCGGGGCCGCCATCCTTCGGGGCGGCGCCTTCAAGCCCCGCTCCTCTCCCTACTCCTTCCAGGGGATGGGGCTGCCCGGCCTGAAGCTCATGCTGGAAGCCAAGGCGGAGACGGGACTGCCCATCGTCACCGAGCTGGTCAGCCCGGAGTACTGCGAGATCTTCGACGAGCAGGTGGATCTGGTGCAGATCGGCGCCCGGAATATGCAGAACTTCGAGCTGCTGAAGGAGGCGGGGAAGATGAGTAAGCCCATCCTCCTGAAGCGGGGGCTCAACGCCACCTATGAGGAGTGGCTCATGTCCGCCGAGTATATTATGAATGAGGGCAACCAGAACGTTATCCTCTGCGAGCGGGGCATCCGCACCACTGAGACCTATACCCGGAACACCTTAGATGTCTCCGCCATCCCCTGCATCAAGCGCATGAGCCACCTTCCGGTCATCATCGATCCCAGCCACTCGGGAGGCTACAGCTACCTGGTGGAGCCTTTGACCCTGGCGGGCATCGCCGCCGGAGCAGACGGCATTATTGTGGAGGTACACAACGACCCCCTCCACGCCAAGTGCGACGGCCAGCAGTCCCTGACGCCGGAGCAGTTCAGCGGGCTGATGGGAAAGGTGGAAAAGCTCGTTGACTTCATGGGGAAGACCATAGTAAAATAAGAGAGATGTAGAGCAGAGGGAGAGTGATACCGTGAAAACGCTGACCGTCGCCCTGCCGGGGCGGGAATATGACATTTTGATCGAGGCCGGTCTCCTGGAACAGACCGGCGCACAGTGCCGGAGAGTACTGCCCAAGACGGTTCGGACGCTTGTGGTCACCGACTCCAATGTGGGACCGCTCTACGGGGCGCAGGTGACCCATAGCCTGGAGACGGCGGGTTTCTCTGTGCGTACCGTCACCATCCCCGCCGGGGAGCCCTCCAAATGCGCCGCCTGGCTGGAGCGCATCTGGGACGAGGCTATGGCTTTCGGCCTGACCCGGACGGACGCGGTCATCGCCCTGGGCGGCGGCGTGGTGGGGGATTTGGCGGGCTTTGCCGCCGCCACCATCCTTCGGGGTGTCCCCTTTGTCCAGATACCCACGACCCTCCTGGCCCAGGTGGACTCCTCCGTGGGCGGCAAGGTAGCCATCGACCTCCCCACAGGGAAAAACCTGGTGGGCGCCTTCTGGCAGCCGAAGCTGGTGCTGATGGACCCGAAGACCCTGGACACCCTCTCCAACCGCATCTTCTCTGACGGGATGGCGGAGGTCATCAAGTACGGCTGCATCTGGGACAGAGATTTCTTTGATCTGCTGGCCCGGTGCGGAAACCGGGCGGGAGTGATGGCCCGTGTCGATGAGGTGCTCTGCACCTGTTGCTCCATCAAGGCAAAGGTGGTCATGGAGGACGAGCGGGACACCGGTCTGCGGATGATTTTGAACTTTGGACACACTTTGGGTCATGCCTACGAAAAGGCGTACCACTACGAGACCTATACCCACGGCCAGGCGGTGTCTGCCGGAATGGTGCTGGCGGCGGAGCTGGGAGAGCGGCTGGGCATCACCCGGCCGGGGACAAAGGCAGAGATCGAGCGCCTGACCGCCGCCTTTGGCCTGCCCACCGTCATCCCCTGCACAGCGGAGGATTACGAGAGCGCTGTGGGCCTGGATAAAAAGGGCAGCGGGGACAGCATTACCGTTATCCTGCTGCGGACGCTGGGGGAGTGCGCCCCCACCAAAATGCAGAAAAAGGAGCTGCTGGCGCTGCTATGAATGTGACTGTCACGCCGGGGCCGCTCCGGGGGCGGGTGACGCCCCCCGCCTCCAAGAGTCAGAGCCACCGGCTCATTATCGCCGCCGCTCTGGCGGAGGGGAGCAGCCGCCTGGACAACCTCTCCATGAGCCAGGACATCGCCGCCACCCTGGGCTGTATGGAGGTCCTGGGAGCCTCCTGGGACGGAGAGACGGTCACAGGACTGAAAACAGTGGGGGAGAGACGAGAGCAGCTTCCCCTGCTGGACTGCGGAGAGTCCGGTTCCACCCTGCGCTTCCTGATCCCTGTGACCCTGGCAGTGGCCGGCGGCGGGGTGTTCACCGGCAGGGGCCGCCTTCTGGCCCGACCTATGGAGCCGTATGAGCGCCTGTTTGGGTCGAAGGGGATTTTCTACCGGGCGGAGCCAACCTCCATCACAGTACAGGGAGCGCTGGAGCCGGGAGAATACGCCCTCCCCGGGGATATCTCCAGTCAGTTTATCACCGGACTGCTCTTTGCCCTCCCGCTGCTGAAGGGGGATTCGGAGCTTCGGCTGACCACCCCATTGGAGTCCGCCGCCTATGTGGACATGACGGTGGACGCACTGAGCCGGTTCGGAGTAAAGGTCCACCGCACAGAGGACGGCTGGTACATCCCCGGCGGTCAGTGTCCCGTGGGCCGCAGCCTGACAGTAGAGGGAGACTGGTCCCAGGCGGGCTTTTTCTACGCCGCCCGGGGGCTGGGCAACCCGGTGGAGATCTGCGGCATGAACGACGCCTCTGTCCAGGGAGACCGGGTCATACGGGACTACGCTGCCCGGCTGGACGGGCGGGGGACCGTGACCCTGGATGTGAGCCAGTGCCCGGACCTGGCCCCGGCTCTGGCTGTTCGCGCGGCTCTGCGGGCGGGGGAGAGCACCCATCTGGTGAATGCTACCCGCCTGCGAATGAAGGAGAGCGACCGCATTGAGACTGTGACCTCCGAGCTGAACCGTCTGGGGGCGCACGTCGAGGCAAAGCCGGACGCCATGACGATCTGCGGCGTCTCCGCCCTTCACGGCGGGGAGACGGACAGCCACAACGACCACCGCATTGCCATGATGCTGGCCATCGCCGCCACCCGGGCCACCGGGCCGGTGACAATTCACAACGCCGGGAGCGTGGCCAAATCCTATCCCCGATTCTGGGAAGATTATGAACGGCTGGGGGGACGCATCACCCGACAGGAGGAATGACAGATGAAGCACATGATTTTTGGAGAGTCCCACGGCCCCGCCATCGGCGTGGTGCTGGAGGGCGTCCCGGCCGGTGTGGAGCTGGATCTGGAGCAGATCGCCTTTGAGCTGTCCCGCCGTGCGCCAGGGCAGGACGCCTGCTCCACCCAACGCCGGGAGGCGGATGTCCCGGAGATCCTCTCCGGCGTGTTCCAGGGGTTCACCACGGGAAGTCCTCTGGCCGCTGTCATCCGCAACACGGACACCCGGAGCCGGGATTATGAAAAGACGAAAGACCTGCCCCGACCCGGCCATGCGGACTACACCGGCTTTCTCCGGTATCAGGGCTACAATGACTATCGGGGTGGGGGACATTTCTCCGGCCGCCTCACCGCCCCCCTGGTGTTCGCCGGGGCGGTGGCCAAACAGATCCTGGCAGGGGAGGGAGTCTCTGTGGGAGCGCACATCCGATCCGTGGGGCCGGTGGAGGATGCCCCCTTCCAAAATGAAGAGCAGCCCCTGACGGCGTCCCTCCTGCGTGAGATTGCCCACAAGCCCTTTCCGGTTCTGCGGGACGAGCAGGGCGAGGCCATGCGGCGGGAAATTTTGGCAGCAAAGGCGGACAGGGACAGCATCGGCGGCACCATCGAGTGCGCCGTTCTGGGCCTGCCCGGTGGCATGGGCGCTCCGGACTTCGGGGAGAACGTAGAGGGCATCTTCTCTCAGCACCTGTTCGCTGTCCCCGGCGTGAAGGCGGTGGGCTTTGGCGACGGCTTCGGCTTTGCCGCCCTTCGGGGCAGCCAGGCCAACGACCCCCTGTACTTGCGCAACGGGGAGGTCACGTCCACCAGCAACCATTCCGGCGGAGTGAACGGCGGCATCACCAACGGCCTGCCCATCCTGTTCACTGCGGCCCTCCGGCCGACCGCCAGCATCGGGAAGGAGCAGGACACGGTCAATCTGGACACCTGGAGCAACGACAGGCTCACTGTCCAGGGCCGACACGACCCCTGCATCGTCCACCGGGCTGTCCCGGTCATCGAGGCGGCGGCGGCGCTGGCAGTGTGTGAGCTGATGGGCATCTGACAGGTAAGGAGAGAGACATAATGAAGGACATCAAATACCTCCGGGGCCAGATCGACACCATCGACCACCAGATGGTCAGCCTTTTCCAGCAGCGGATGGAGGTTTCCCGGGAGGTGGCGGAGTACAAGATCGCCCATGACATCCCGGTGCTCGATCCGGAGCGGGAGCGGGAGGTGCTGGACGACAAGGCCGCCATGGTGGACGACCCCCAGCTCAAGACGGACGTGGCCAAGCTTTATGAGGTCGTTATGTCGCTGAGCCGGGGCTGTCAGCGTCGGGTCATGCAGGACCAGGAGCCCACGCCTCCCGGCTATCCACAAGCGGTGGAAATCGCTCCCCCGGTGGAGGAACCTATGGTGGTCTATCAGGGAATGCCTGGGGCCTACAGCGAAGAGGCTGCGGTGGACTTCTTCGGCGCAGAAGTCCGAAGCCAGGGGCTGAACCGCTTTGAGGACTGCTTTGAGGCCCTGGCCTGCGGGGAGGCGGACTATGCCGTTCTGCCCATTGAAAATTCCACCACCGGCGCCATCCGCCAGGTCTATGACCTGCTCACCCAGTATCAGTTTTATATGGTGGGGGAGACGACGGTGAAGGTGGAGCACTGCCTTATGGCCCTGCCGGGGGTCAGGATAGAGGAGATCACCCACGTCTACTCCCATGAGCAGGGGCTGTTCCAGTCCGACCGGTTCCTCGACCGGCACCCGGAGTGGGTGCGGGTCCCCCTGCTGGACACGGCGGGGAGCGCCAAGTATGTCAGTGAGACGGGCGACCGGACAAAGGCCGCCATCTGCGGCCGACGGGCGGCAGAGATTTACGGCCTGGATATCCTGGTGCGGGGGGTCAACCACAACAACCAGAATTACACCCGCTTTGCCGTTGTCCGAACCAAGCCGGAGCTTCGTCCGGGCAGCGACAAGATCACGGCGGTCTTTCGCCTGCCCCACCAGAGCGGCTCCCTCCATGAGATACTGACCATTTTCGCCGTCAACGGCCTGAACCTGGTCAAGCTGGAGTCCCGCCCGGTGCAGGACCGGCGCTGGGAGTATATGTTCTTCGTGGAATTTACCGGAAACCTCACCGCCCCGGGGATGGACGCTGTTCTCCGGGAGCTGAGCCAGTCCACCAACCAGTTCCGTGTGCTGGGGAATTATGTCGCCAATCTGGGCACGCAGGATGCGGTATGATGGAGGGGCAAGGCAAAAACCTCATCCTCGTCGGCATGATGGGCTGCGGTAAGACCACCTGTGGCCGCAGGCTCAGCCGGATGCTGGGAATGCCGCTGGTGGACACCGACCAGGAGATTGTCCGGCGGGAGAAAATGAGCGTCAGCGACATATTCACCCAAAAGGGCGAGGCGTATTTCCGCACTCTGGAGACCGAGGTGGCCCAGGCCCTCTGCGCCCAGGGCGGGCAGATCATCGCCACAGGCGGCGGACTGCCCCTCCGGGAGGAGAACCGGATGCTGCTCCGGAAGAGCGGTCTGATTTTCTTTCTGAACCGATCTCCGGAGGAGACATTTGACGGGACTGATCTGGCTGACCGGCCCCTGGCGCAACAGGGGAGGGAGGACTTTGTCCGCCGCTACCGGGAGCGTCTGCCCGTCTATCGGTCGCTGGCCCACTATGAGATCGCCGGGTGCAGTACCCCCGCAGCGGCGGCCCGCCGGATCGCGGCGATTTGGAGAGAACAGACACGGGTGTGACGGGGAAACACTATCTCTGACATGAAATACGGTTTTGACCACAGGAAAGACTTTGATGCGGCACAGTTCCGGCCCTCATCCCGGCTCTGTGCCGCCTGTATGTGTAAGGAGGAGCCATGAACGAAAAGGAAGTCGCCGAGCTGCGCCGCCGCTTCAAGGCGGATCGGAGCAACATCACCCATGTGCGGGGATGTTATGTAAATGATAAGCGGGAGATCATATCCGAATTTGACCAGCCCATCTCCATGCTGAGCCAGGACGAGGGGGAGTGGCTGCTGGGCATCCTCCGCAAGACCCTGTCCGGTACGCTGGGCAAGCAGCTGCTTGACATCCGGTTTGACACCCGACAGGTGGCGGAGGGGGAGGAACATGGGCTGCTGATGAAGCTGCGGGAATCCCAGCTCAGGGACGAGGAGTCGGTACAGGCCTTTTTCCGGAAGGCCATCGACTCCCTGGAGCTGGAGGGGAACTACATGATCCTTCTGGCCAGCGACGCCTACGACGTGCCGTACCGCGCGAAGGACGGAGAGCGGCAAGAGGATGCCTCCGGGGAGGTATACCGGTACATTCTGTGCAGTGTCTGCCCTGTGAAGCAGACCAAGCCCGCCCTGACCTATTCCGCCCACGAGAACCTGTTCCACCATCTGGCGGTGGACTGGGTGGTCTCCGCCCCGGCTACCGGGTTCCTCTTTCCCGCCTTTGACGACCGGAGCACCAACCTGTACGACGCACTCCTCTATACAAAGGATATCGCCGACACCCGTTCTGCCTTTGTAGACGCCATTTTCCGTCAGACCCCGCCCATGGCGGCGGCGATGCAGATGGAAACCTTCCAGGGCGTCATGGGAGAGGCCCTGGAGGAGGATTGCAGCTATCAGGTGGTGGAGACGGTAAACGACCGACTCCGGGACATGATCGCCGAGCACAAGCTGAACAGGGAGACGGAACCCCTCACCGTCTCTCAGGGCGTGGTGACTGCCGTCCTCCGCTCCAGCGGCGTGGAGGAGGAGCGAGTGGAGCGCTTCGCCGCCCGGTATGACGAGGCCTTTGGTGCCGGGGCGGAGCTGAGTCCCCGCAACCTGGTGGACACCCGACAGCTGGAGATCAGGACCCCGGACGTGACCATCCGGGTGGACCCGCTGAAAAGCGAGCTGGTGGAGACGAAGGTCATCGACGGCATCCCCTATATCCTCGTCCGGGCGGACGACGGCGTGGAGGTGGACGGGGTGCCTGTCACCATTGCATGAGGGCAAGTTATTTCTAAAAATCATTCGCAAATTGGCCCTATTAGAGAAGAATTTATCCAAAATACCCAAAATGACCGGAAAAATTTCGGTTCATTTATCCCCTTTTTGTAATTGTGCCGGAACCGGGAATGCGATAAAATAAAGATAGCTCTTTACAGAAGGAATACATATCTGCAAAGAAGCCGCAAGAGGAAGAAACCGGATAACGACCCAATGCAAGGAGGAAAGCATCATGAAAAAATTATTTGCGCTAATCCTGAGCCTGGCAATGGTACTGTCCCTGACCGCCTGCGGCGGAACCGGCGATACCGACACCACCGAAGACACTGCCACTGACGACACCACCACCTCCGAGGAGGCCGGCGACGCCGACACCACCGAGGAGACCGGCGACGAGGCGGAGGCGGAGGCCGACGCCGATGAGACCTCTACTGACGAGACTGCTTCCTATGACGTGTCCGAGCTGAAGATCGGCCTGATCTGCGTCGAGGATGAGCAGTCCGGTTACGACGCCGCCCACATCAACGGCCTGACCGAGGCCTGCCAGGAGCTTGGCATCGACGTGGACACCCAGGTCACATTCGTCTACAACATCGGCGAGGACGAGGAGTGCTATGACACCGCCGTGGACCTGGCGGAGGCCGGCTGTGACATCATCATCTCTGACTCCTACGGGCATCAGTCCTATATGCTCCAGGCCGCCCAGGAGTACAGCGATATCATCTTCATCGCTGACACCGGCGACATGGCCAACCAGGTGGGGCTGGACAACTACAAGAACCTGTTCACCTATGTCTATCAGTCCCGCTACGTTTCCGGTGTAGTGGCCGGTATGAAGATTGCAGAGCTGGTAGAAAATGGAGAACTGACCGAGGACAACTATGACGAGGATGGAAATGTCCTGGTGGGCTATGTGGGCGCTTACCCCTATGCCGAGGTGGTCTCCGGTTACACCGCCTTCTATCTGGGCATCAAGAGCGTCTACCCCGACGTCTCCATGCAGGTGCAGTACACCAACTCCTGGTATGACTGGACCGGCGAATATGAGGCCGCCAACACCCTGATGGCCAACGGCTGTGTCATCATCGGCCAGCACGCCGACTCCACCGGTGCGCCCTCTGCGGTTCAGGCCGCCTATGAGAGCGGCTCCACCGTGTTCTGCGTGGGCTACAACATCGATATGCTGACCTCCGCACCCGACACCGCCCTGACCTCCGCCCAGAACAACTGGTCTGTCATCTATCGTGAGACGCTGGAGTCCTACCTGTCCGGCGAGGGCATCCCCACCGACTTCGCTGCCGGATATGCAGACGGCGCTGTGCAGATCTCCGCCCTTGGCCCTGCCTGCGCTGAGGGCACCGAGGAGAAGGTGGCCGAGGTGGAGGCCGCTCTGACTGACGGCTCCCTCCAGGTGTTCGACGTGTCCACCTTCACCATCGACGGCGTGAATCCCACCTCCATCCTCATCGACATGGATCTGGACTATGTGGGCGAGACGGAAGGCGTGGTCGACGGCGTATTCCAGGAGTCTGTTCTCCGCTCCGCTCCCGGCTTTGAGGCCCGGATCGACGGCATCACCGAGCTGAATAACGGCTGATCGAGTGACCCCGACCAGAGGGGCTGCCCTCCGGGGCAGCTCACTCTGGCCTTTTCTTTTCCCTCCCCACACCGACCTGACAGAGAGGAAGAGCCATGGAACAGAACACAGCCATTGCGCTGCGGCACATCACCAAGACCTTCGGCAAGGTGGTGGCCAATCATGACATCAGCATGGAGATTCGCCGGGGAGAGGTCCTGTCCCTGCTGGGGGAAAACGGCAGCGGAAAGACGACCCTGATGAACATGCTGGCTGGCATTTACTTCCCCGACGAGGGGGAGATTCTGGTGGACGGCACCCCGGTGACCATCGCCTCCCCCCGGGACGCCTTTCAGTACGGCATCGGCATGGTGCATCAGCACTTCAAGCTGGTGGACATCTTTACTGCCGCCGAAAATATTGTCCTGGGGTTGGAGGAGTCGGGCAAGCTGGACCTGAAGGCAGCAGCAGCCCGGATACGGGAGATCAGCGACCGGTACGGCTTTGAGATCGACCCGGAGAAAAAAGTATACGATATGTCCGTCTCGGAAAAACAGACGGTGGAGATCGTCAAGGTGCTCTACCGCGGGGCGGATATCCTGATCCTGGACGAGCCAACCGCCGTGCTGACGCCTCAGGAGACCGACCGTCTGTTTGAGGTCATGCGGAATATGCGCGCCGACGGCAAGGCCCTGGTCATCATCACCCACAAGCTCCATGAGGTCATGGAGATCTCCGACCGGGTTGCGGTGCTGCGGAAGGGGGAGTACATCGGGGATGTGGCCACCGGTGAGACTGACCCTCAGAAGCTCACCGACATGATGGTGGGCCATGCCACCAGCCTGAATATCGACCGGCCGGAGCCGGTGAACCCCACCCCCCGGCTGGAGGTCAGGGATCTGACGGTGTACGACAGCATGGGGGTCAAACGGCTGGACAGCCTGAGCTTCACCGCCATGGGCGGGGAGATCCTGGGTATTGCCGGGATTGCCGGCTCCGGGCAGAAGGAGCTGCTGGAGGCCATCGCGGGCCTTCAGGATATCACCAAGGGAGCCTCTATCCTCTATCACCCGGTGGATGGCGACGGGCCTGCCATGGAGCTGGTGGGGAAGACCCCCCTCCAGATCAGCCAGGCGGGGGTGTCCCTGGCATTCGTCCCCGAGGATCGGCTGGGCATGGGCCTGGTGGGTTCTCTGGGCATGAGCGGCAACATGCTCCTGCGGAGCTACCGCAGCGGCAGGGGCTTTTTCACCGACCGGAAAGCTCCGGAGCAGTTGGCCCAGAATGTGAAACAGGAGCTGGAGGTGGTCACACCCAGCACCAGCTTCCCGGTGCGCCGTCTCTCCGGCGGCAATGTGCAGAAGGTGCTGGTGGGCCGGGAGATCGCCCAGGCCCCCTCGGTACTCATGACGGCCTACGCCGTCCGGGGACTGGACATCAACACCTCTTACACCATCTATCACCTGCTCACGGAGCAGAAGATGAAGGGCGTGGCGGTGATCTATGTGGGCGAGGACCTGGACGTGCTGCTGGAGCTGTGTGACCGCATCCTGGTGCTCTGCGGCGGACAGATCAGCGGTATCGTGGACGCCCGCACCACCACGAAAAAGGAAGTCGGCCTGCTGATGACCAAATTCCGGAAGGAGGGGGGCAGAGGGATGAACAGAGAAAAACACGCCCACGAGCCGTGGGTGCGCATCGTCAAGCGGGACGGCATCGCCCGGCCCAGGGCCTATGGCATCCGCATCCTGGCCGTCCTCCTGTCTCTGGTGGTCAGCGGCGTCTTTATCTACGCCATCACCGGACTGAACCCCATTGATATCTACGAGGCCATGTGGGAGGGCGCCTTCGGCACCAGCCGCCGGAGCTGGGTCACCGTCCGGGACGCCATGATGCTCCTCTGCATCGGCATCGGCCTGGCTCCGGCCTTCAAGATGAAATTCTGGAATGTGGGCGCCGAGGGGCAGATCCTCATCGGCGGTATTATGACCGCCGGTATTATGCGGGCGGTGGGGGATTCTATCCCCACGCCGGCGCTGCTGGTGCTCATGGCGGTGGTCAGCCTGGCGGCAGGGGCCGCCTGGGGCATTGTCCCCGCCGTATTTAAGGCTTACTGGAACACCAACGAGACGCTGTTCACCCTGATGATGAACTATGTGGCCATCCAGCTCACCAGCTACTGTGTCTCCCTGTGGGAGAATCCTGTGGGCTCCAACACGGTGGGCATTATCAACCAGACCACCCAGGCAGGCTGGTTCCCGGCGATTTTCGGGCAGAGCTACAGCCTGAACGTCATTCTGGTGCTGATTCTGACCGTAGGGATGTACCTCTACCTGAAATACTCCAAGCAGGGGTATGAGATCACTGTGGTGGGCGACTCGGAGAACACCGCCCGGTATGCCGGGATCAGCGTGAAGAAGGTCACCATCCGCACCATGGCCATCTCTGGCGCCATCTGCGCCTTCGCGGGCTTCATCGCCGTGGCGGGCTCCAGCCACACCATCTCCACCACCACGGCGGGAGGTCGGGGCTTCACCGCCATTATCGTGGCCTGGTTGGCCCAGTTCAACTCCTTCGTCATGGTGCTGATCTCCTTCCTCCTGGTCTTTCTGGAGAAGGGAGCCACCCAGATCGCCTCCCAGTTCAACCTGAACGACTATGCCTCGGAGGTCATCACAGGGATTATCCTGTTCTTTATCCTGGGCAGCGAGTTCTTCATCAACTACCGGCTGGTGTTCCGGGGAAAGGAGCGTGAAGGGAAATGACACAGGCGCAATTGGTTCAGCTGCTCCAGTCCGCTGTGGTGTTCGGCACCGTTATCCTCTACGGGGCGCTGGGCGAGATTTTGACGGAGAAGTCCGGCAACCTGAATCTGGGCGTCCCCGGCGTGATGTACCTGGGGGCGATCGCCGGACTGGCTACCGCTTTCTTCTATGAAAACGGCGTGGCGGAGCCCAACGGGGCCGTGAGCCTGGTGCTGTCCTTCCTGGCCGCCTTTGTGGCGGCGGCCCTGGGGGGCCTGCTCTACTGCTTCCTGACCACCACGCTCCGGGCCAACCAGAATGTCACCGGTCTGACCCTGACCATTTTTGGCGGGGGCGTGGCCAACTTCTTCGGCGGCAACCTGAGCACTCTGGCAGGGGGCGTGGGACAGATTTCCGTCTCCACCACCAGCCTGGCTTTTCGGACTACCATCCCAGCCCTATCCGGCCTGACTGTGGCCGGTTTCCCCATCGGCACTCTGCTCTTTGGCTACGGTTTCCTGGTCTATCTGGCCATCGCCATTGCCATTGTGATGCACTGGTTTTTGAAGCGGACCCGGAAGGGCCTGAACCTCCGGGCGGTGGGGGAGAACCCCGGTACGGCGGACGCCGCCGGCATCAATGTGACCCGGAACAAATACCTGGCTACTTGTGTCGGGGCGGGCATCTGCGGCCTGGGGAGCCTGTACTTCATCATGGACTACACCAAGGGCACCTGGAGCACTGACGGCACCATCGAGGCCCTGGGCTGGCTTGCGGTAGCTCTGGTCATCTTTGCCACCTGGAAGCCGCTGAATGCCATCTGGGGCTCCTACCTGTTCGGCCTGCTGTATTGGATGTATATGTATATCCCCAACCTGACCCGCAGTTCCATGGAGTTGTTCAAGATGCTGCCCTATGTGGTGACAATCGCCGTCCTGGTCGTCACATCCCTGCGGAAAAAGCGCGAGAATCAGCCCCCGGCAGCGCTTGGCCTCCCCTATTTCCGGGAGGAACGGTAAACGGTTTGCAGACGGTCGCCTTGGAAGACAGGCTTTGACCGATATTCCATTGTTCCATGCTGCTTTACTTTCATTTCCCATAGATGCCGGAAATGAGCGTAGACATATTACTCTTTGAAAAAACCGGGGAGCGCCCCCCCCGAAACAGCCGAGGGGGGGCACCGTTTTTATGGGGGTTGGGAAGGGGTTTTTTATAG
>JAJPXB010000028.1 GCA_021205695.1 Clostridiales bacterium | reverse complement strand
TTCACCGGAAGGCCGTCGGACACGCATCTGGCGACGCCGTCGGTGGCCCGCTGAATAAAGTCCACCCGGCGGGCATCGTCGGCCGTGGCAATGCCGTTTTCCGTGACGAGCAGTTCGCCGTGGTACACCTGGGCCACCTTGCGCAGGACGTGCTCCAGCGCCTCCGGATAGAATTCATAGTCCATCTGGGTCAGCTCCGCACCTTCGGGGGTGGGCATACTGCCCTCCGGCCCCATCAGCATTCGGGTGTAGTTCTGCACGCCCAGGAAATCGTCCTGCCCGATGACCGGGAGGTAGTGCAGCAGCTCGTCCTCCCACTCTTTGGCGGCAGCCTCCTCGCCTCCGGCAACGGGCTG
Source organism: Clostridiales bacterium (assembly GCA_021205695.1). Classification (GTDB taxonomy): domain Bacteria; phylum Bacillota; class Clostridia; order Oscillospirales; family Oscillospiraceae; genus Onthomonas. Next base: position 2,339 of record JAJPXB010000028.1, on the reverse strand, counting down.
GAAGTCGTGGAGGCTCAGCGTCAGCCCCACCTTCAGGTCGGGGCAGAGCTCCTTGATGGCGTCCCGGGCGGCGGCATGGGCCTTCATAATGATGGCGTCCCCCTCGGCGGAAAGCGCGCTGGTAAACGTGCGGGGCTGCGCCGTGCCGAAGGCGGCGGCATTCTCGGCTGCCGCTGCCTGGGCGTTTGCCATCATCTTTTCCAGGTTCAGGCCCATCTGCGCCCGCCCATCGCCGCCGTCCGTCTGGCCCCGGTCGGCCATGGCCTGCATCTGACGTATCATGCGCTGGCTGATGGCCGCCACCTGCAACCCCATGTTCGCCTCGTTGATGGTACAGACATAGTGCAGCTCACTGCCCAGCTGCTCCACCACATAGCACACATAGCGCACGAAGTAGTCTACCGTGCTCTCCGCCTGCCATCCGCCCTTGGCGATCAGCCAGGCCGGGCTGGAAAAGTGGTGCAGCGTCACCACCGGCTCCACCCCGTGGGCCTTGCAGCAGGCGATGACCTGCCGGTAATGGGCGATCTCCTCCTCCACAAACCGGCCTTCCTCCGGCTCGATCCTGGCCCATTCGATGGAGAAGCGGTACGCGTTTAATCCCGCACCGGCCAGGAGGGCGATGTCCTCCTCATAGCGATGATAGTGGTCCACCGCGCCCAGGGACGGCTCCGCATAGGAGGAGTGGGGCATCTGCTCCTGTGCCCAACAGTCGCTGTGGATGTTGTTGCCCTCTACCTGATGGGCGGCAGTGGCGGCGCCCACCAGGAAATCCGACTCGAATTTTTTCATGTTGAATGGCTCCTTTCCTGTGTCGAATGCGTTTCAAATGGTTCCGCTTTCTTTGGCCTACATTGTACTGTGTGGAAGGACTGATGGAAAGGAACAAATTCAGGTTTGCAGCAAAGAATTCGTGTAATTTTGGAAAACACACGAATTCTTTGCCTTTATCATTATTTTTTGCATTTTCTGCGTACAGACCTCCTTGTTATAATTGACGCATCAAGGCCGAAGCCAGGCGCTGCGGCTCCACTCTCACGGAAACAAAAGGAAGAACATTCTAATGAGGACAAAAAAAATCAGCCAGAGCGAGCAGGACGGCGTCCAGTACCGCCGCAGCAGCACCTGGCGCATTGCCCTGGGGCAGATGAACGGCGCGGTAGGGATGTGCTTTTACATCCTGATGACCTATGCCAGCTACATCGCCAGCTCCGGCTATGGCATTGCCACCGCCATAGTGGGTATCATTCTGACCGGGACCAGACTGTTTGACGGCGTCACCGACCCCATCATCGCCGTCATCATCGACAAGACCAACACCCGCTTCGGCAAAATCCGCCCGCTGATGGCGCTGGGCTGGGTGATTGAGACGCTCGCCGTCTTCCTGCTGTACATCTGGGCGGCGGGAACTGTAGACGGAGTGGCGGGCATTTTCCTGTTTGTCGTTCTATACGCTCTGTATGTGATCGGCTATACGCTGAACAATGTGACCGGACAGATCATCCCCTCTGTCATGACCAACGACCCCAGGCAGCGGCCCACCGTCAGCGTGTGGAGCACCGCCTATAACTACGTCACGCCCATGATTCTGAGCATTGTGGTCAGCACGGTGATCCTGCCCATATACGGCAACGAATACAACCTTCCCATGCTGGCGACGACCTGCATCGTCTGCGTGGCCGTTTCGCTGGTGCTGCTCCTGCTGTGCTTTGCAGGCGTGTCCAATGTGGACAGACCGGAGTACTACGCGGGCATCACCGCCGGCTCCAGCAAGGAGAAGGTCAGGCTGCGGGATATGTGGAATCTTCTGAAGTCAAACAAGCCCCTCCAGTATTACATCGTCTCCGCCGCCTCCGATAAGCTGGCTCAGCAGACCACCTCTCAATCCATCGTCACCACCATGCTCTTCGGCATCCTGATGGGCAACATGGGTATGAGCACGATCCTGTCCGCAGTCTCCATGTTCCCGTCCATTATCTTCGCCGTCATTGGAGCACGGTATGCCGGGAAGCACGGCAACAAGGAAACCATTGTCACCTGGACCTGGCTCTGCCTGTGCATCGCGGCGGGGACGGTTGTGTTCTTCGGCTGTGTGGATATGAGCAAGGTACTGACCTTTCTTCCGTTCACGATCCTCTTTATGGTGCTGAATTTTGGCCTCAGCGGGGCCAAGATGGGAGTCACGGTGGGCAACTCCGCGTTTATGGCGGACATCATCGACTATGAGCTGGACCGCTCCGGGAAGTATCTCCCTGCCGCCGTCACCGCCACCTACAGCTTTCTGGACAAGCTGATCTCCTCCCTGGGCTCCACGATTGCCACCGCCTGTGTCGCCCTGA
>JAJPXB010000011.1:16677-17023 GCA_021205695.1 Clostridiales bacterium | reverse complement strand
CAAACTCAATCGCCTTTTTCTATGCCCTGGTCTCACATCTATTGTAAAGCTACATCCTCCATGTTCAGTGATAACATGATTGGTTCCTCCTCGTTTCTTTGAAATCAGGGGCAGTACCCCTCTTGTAAAAGGACTATACCAGAAATGGTGGATAAAGTGCTACGCTTTTTTCATGGAAGCGGGGTTTTAGTGCACACTTTGCACATTTCGACCGGATACGCTCCGATGTGCAGAAAAAGGCCGTCCGGCGGGCAGCCCCCCCCCCGACGGGCTCCATTTTTTTTAATAATAACGAGACCCAGTAAAATTTAATTTACGACGCGAGGAGGACGAAGGAGCGGTGAGA
>JAJPXB010000011.1:0-16667 GCA_021205695.1 Clostridiales bacterium | reverse complement strand
AAACTGGGGCAAAACGGCCACCGCTTTTTTCTTGTCCGGGGGGTTTTAGTCCACACTTTGCAAATTGCGCCCGGACCCCCCCCGTTGGCCATAAAACGCCCGCCCGGCGGGCAGCAGCCCGCCGGACGGCCTCCTTTTTATTCCTTATTCCCGTTCCCGTTTCATTTTTCTTTTCCGCCGCGGTCCGCAGTCTGGAGCGGGATCAGGATACTGCACCGGAACCAGTCGTCCTCCATGCCGAAGCGATAGGTCCCCTGGTAGTGCTCAACGATCCTCACGACGCTCTTTACGCCCAGCCCGTGCATCGCCTTGTCCGCCTTGGTCGTCACAGGGAGACCGTCCTGCATTTCCGGAGGATTCAGGCAGTAATTCTCCACGGAAATGTGGAGAAATCCGTTCTCCCGGGCCACCTCTAAGACGATCTGCCGCTGCTCCTGGTCGGGCAGCTGTTCCACGCTCTCAATGGCGTTGTCCAGCAGATTCCCGAACAGGCCGCAAATGTCCTGCACCGTCATCACATCCAGGCGGTCCGCCTCTGCAACGCTGGTCAGCTTGATACCCTGCTGGATACAATAGATGGTCTTTTGGGTCAGCAGGGTGTCCAGCACCGGACTTCCGGTGTCACACTGCGCCCCATAGCGGTCGATGAGCGCCTCCATCTCAGAGAGGTACGCCTCCCGTTCCTGGCTGCTGTAAGAGCTTCGGAGCGCGGCCAGCTGGTGCTTCAGGTCATGGCACTGCCGGGCAATGTGCGCATTACAGGCCTGGTAATCCAGGTACTGCCGGTACTGCGTCTCCACAATGCTGCTCACCGCCGCCGCCTCCTGGGCAATGCGGCGCTCCTGGACGTAAAACAAGAGCAGGCACAGCAGAAAGACGCCGCACAGGTCTGCCAGTGTGCGGATCCACCCGATGGTCCCCCGGAAATCCCGGATGGCGTCCATCCAGAGGGCGTTGTTGAACACGTCGATGTTTCCGGCCAGGAAGGTCAGAACGGCGACGATCACCGCACACAGGGGAATCCACCGGTCTCTCCCTGTCACCTCGTTTTCTACCTTGTAGATCGCCAGGCGCATTATCACGCCGACTACCAGCATGACCGCCAGGTTAAACGCAAAGACGGCAGGATTCAGCAGCGATGGCAATTCAAACAGATAAAAGGTGATTTGCCAGGCCAGAGAGGCCATCAGCTCCGCCTGCATAAAGGCAAAGGCCCACCAGAACAGGAGGTCAGGCCCCTGCAGTTGGCACAGGCCGCCGATACACAGCAGCATCCATAGGAGATTCACCACCATAGACAGCGAAAATACCGACATGGGCACCTCGCCCACCACGCAGCAGCGCAGCACGACCTGAACCGGCAGCGCCAGCGCAGTGAGCAAAATCGTCTGTATGCGGGGCAGCCGGTTTTTCAGCAGCGTGATCATGTTCAGACAGGCCAGCCATTCCGCCAGCGCCGTCAGAAGCCTGGGAACCGCAGGCAGTCCGAACGCGACAGAGGTCTCCGCCCACAAAAAGGAAAAGTCCACCTCAGATGCCTCCTATATACCGCTCAGGTACCGGTTGACCGCATCGATCAGCGCCTTTCTCTTCTGGCGGCTGATCGGAAGCCATGTTCCGGCCACCTGAACCTGGTATTGCTCGATGGCCTCGATCCGGGCCAGGTTGACAATCACACCGATGCTGCAGCGGAAAAAGGGTCGGCCCTCCAGCTGCTGCTCGATATCCTTCATCGACGCCAGGAACAGCGTCTCCCCGTCATCGGAATGCACCTTGATATAGTGCCCCACGCTCTCCATATACTGAATGCTTTGCAGGCGAATGCGCTGCAGCTTCCTGGAATTGTTCAGCACCAGAAAATCGTTCTTTTCCCGCTCATGCTTTCGCAGCAGCTTGTTCATGATACGGGAGACCGCCGCATAGGTCGCCGGTTTGACCAGGAAATCGCTGGCCGTCACACGGTAGCCGTCGATCGCATACTGTGCAAAGCTGGTGACAAAGACGATATCGACATATTCATCCTGCTGGCGTATCTTCTCCGCCGTCTCCAGTCCGTTCATCACACTGAGCTGAATGTCCATAAAGATAACGGCGTATTGGGAGGCGTAGCGCTCCATGATGTCCACGCCATCTGCAAAAAGGGCGACAGAGAGCTCCATCTCTTTCTCCTTTGCATACCGCTCCAGCAGACGCTGTAGCTGCTCCCTCTGGAGCATATCATCCTCGACAATGGCGACCGAGATCATGGCTGTCCTCTTTTCTCACCGCTGTGCGGTCATACTGGGGCAATGTTCCTGCTTTCGTATTACCTTAACACAATTTCAGGGTGCGCGCAACTATTATTCTGGAAATATCACAAAGTCATTTACAGTAGACGTTGCAGGGAGGATGTGCTTAAGTGCGCCGCCAAAGACATCTTTTTTCTTTCCCTGAGTGTAAAATATAATTGACTAACCTGCATTTCCTTCACAGTTGCAAAAAGTCTTGCGCAGCCGCAGGAAATGTTCTATAATGCCAATGTGTCGAAATTCGCATTGGGAGGGGTCCATCCATGGCGGCGACGATGATCCAAAAACTCAGCGGAAACGATGAAAACGGCAATCAGGTTTACATAAAGCGAGACGACCTGCTGCCGTTTTCCCTGGGTGGGAACAAGGTACGCATTGCTGAGCAGTTTTACGCAGACATGAGGAAAAAGGGCTGCGACACCATGATTATTTATGGCAGTCGGCACTCCAACCTCTGCCGTGTCCTGTCCGACCTCTGCTGCAGCCGGGGAACGCCCTGCCTGATGATCTGCTCCCACGAGGAGCATGAGGACACGTCTCCCACGGGCAACACCCATCTGATCGAGTGGACGAATACCGAGATCCTCCCCTGCGCCAAGGATGAAATTGCCCAGACGGTCGACCGCGCCATGGCGCAGGTTCGGGCGCGGGGCGGCACTCCCTATTACATCTACGGGGACCGCACCGGAACGGGCAACGAGGGCGTGGCAGCGGAGGCCTATGCGGAGGCCTATGGAGAGATACAGGAATTCGAATGCGCCAACGGCTGGGAATTCGACTATATCTTCTGCCCCTCCGGCACAGGCGCCACCCAAAGCGGCCTGATCTGCGGGCATCTGCTCGCAGGGGACAGGAAAAAGATCATGGGCCTTCTGATTTCGTCGAGAGAGACTTCCCGGGCACGGCAGGTCATCCGAACCGGCGTCAGGGCATATTTTGCGGCGCATCAGGCCATCCCGCCCGACTGCCTCGAGGATGAGATCATTCTGCTGGATCAGTATCGGCAGGCCGGATACGGGTTATATGATGAGCGCGTCGAAACGGTCATCCGTGAGCAATACCGGTCAAACGGTATCCCGTTGGATCCGATCTACACGGGCAAGGCGTTCTGGGGCATGACGGAATATCTGCGCACATCCGGGATCGGCCACAGTCGCATCCTGTTTCTCCACACAGGCGGGACGCCCCTGTTCTTTGATTACGTGATGTCGTCCGGCGCAGGACAGCAAGAGAATGTATGAGATAAGGTTGGGAGTAGAAATGTTGGTTTCAATTGTGATCCCCTGCTATTACTCGGAAAAAACGATCCGCAAGGTCGTAGAGATGGTGATGGCGGAATTTGCCCGGAACGACGGTTATACCTGTGAATTCGTTCTGGTCAACGACGGCTCCAAGGACGGCACATATGCAGAGATAGAAAAGCTGGCGGCAGAGTATCCCAATGTCCGGGGCGTCAATCTGATGCGGAATTTCGGACAGCACAACGCTCTGATGTGCGGCCTGCACTACGCTGTGGGCGACTGCGTTCTCGGCATGGACGACGATATGCAGACACATCCGTCTCAAATCTTCCGGCTGATTCACAAGCTCGAGGAGGGCTATGACCTCGTCTACGGCGTCTACCCGGAACGGAAGAACTCCGCCGGCAAAAATCTGACCAGCAAGATCAATGAGGTCACATCCCGCATCATGCTGGAGCGCCCGAAGGGGATCTCCTCCAGCAACTTCTGGATTATCACCCGGGCGGTACAGATGGAGACCATCAAATATGACAGCTATAATCCCTATATCGACGGGATTTTTTACCGTGTGACCCACAATATCGGGAACGTGCCGGTGGAACACTTCAAGCGGGAGAGCGGCGTCTCCGGCTACACGCTGCGGAAGCTGATCAATCTCTGGCTCCGCTATTGGAACTACTCCGTGATCCCCCTGCGGGTCTCCTTTTTCCTCGGCGTGTTTTCTGTGTTTGCAGGGGTGATTATCGCTATCCTTGTGGTAATCAACAAAATGATTTATCCCGATGTGGCCGTAGGCTGGTCCTCCACTCTCTGCGTCGTGGTGCTTCTGTTTGGGCTTGTCCTGCTGGTACTCGGCGTGATCGGCGAATATCTGGGCAAGATCATCCTGATCCTGAACAACACGCCCCAGTACATCATCCGCGAAACGGTCAATATGGCTGGAACAACAGATTTCGGGGAGGATCATGGCCGGGCCGTCCTGGCAGAGAGCCATGCCTCCTCTCCGTCCGGGAGAGAGATATGACAAAAATTCTGATACTGGGCGCCAGCATTTATCAGGTGCCCCTGATCCGCGCGGCAAAACGCATGGGCCTGTATACCATCGTCTCCAGCATTCCGGGCGATTACCCCGGATTTTCCCTGGCGGATAAGGCCTGGGAGATCAACACGACAGACCGGGCGTCCATCCTCGCCGCGGCGCAGGCGGAGCGGATCGACGGCATCTGCACCACCGGCACCGATGTCGCCGTCTCCACCATCGGCTATGTCTGCGGCCACATGGGGCTGCGGGGCATCTCGGAGGAGGCCGCCGTCATGGCGACAGACAAGGCGGATATGAAGGATGCGTTCCGGCGGGGCCACGTCTCGACGGCGGATTTTCGCAGGGCGTACAGCCTGGAGGATGTGGAGACTGCCGCGCAGGAGATCGGCCTTCCCGTAGTGGTCAAGCGCGTGGACAGCTCCGGCAGCCGGGGCATCACCATCGTCCGTGACCGGAACGGGCTGGAGGACGCCTACCGGGAGGCCGCTGCACACACCAGACGGCCCTATGTGATCGTGGAAAAAATGCTCGGCGGCACAGAGATCGGCGTGGACGGCGTGATACAGGATGGGAAGCTCGTCTTTTTCGCGCCCCATGAGAAGTTTCTGTACCGCAGCGGCCGAACCACAATCCCGGCGGGGCACGGGCTTCCCTACCTTGGCTCCGCCCAGGTGCAGCGGGAGATCGGCGTACAGATGGATCGGGCGGTAAAGGCCCTGGGGCTGGACAACTGTTCCTTCAATGCGGACGTCCTCGTGGACGGGTCCGTCGTGTCCGTGTTGGAGATGGGCGGACGGACAGGGGCGACCTGCATCCCAGAGCTGATCTCCACCTACTACGGCATTGATTTCTATGAAAAGATCCTGCAAAACGCTCTGGGCATCCCCCTCGACTTCACGCCCCGGGCGGCGTCCTGCCCCTGTATGGCAAAGCTGCTGATGAGTCCGGTCGACGGTGTGATCACCGGCATCGACTCGGACCGCCTGGCGGCGGTCAGGCAGGCGTGTACGGAGCTGGTGCTGGACTATGCGGTGGGCCATCCGGTGGAGGTCATGCAGAACGGTACCACGCGCATCGGCCACCTCGTCGCCCCGGCCAGCCGTGTGGAGGAGCTTGACGGACTTATGGACCGCGCCTATCGGTGCATTTTCGTAAACGGAAGATCTCTGGAGGCATTATGGAACGAGCAAAAAACCTGATCCTGTTACATCTCTGTGTTCTGATTTTCTCCCTGACCAGCGTATTTTCCAAGCTGGCGTCCGGCGAATACGTCTCAGGCGGACTGACCAACCCCAGGCTGTATCTCTACCTGTTTCTGATGTTCCTCGACTGCTTTGTGTACGCCATTTTCTGGCAAAAGATGATCAAGCGCTTTCCGTTGAACATCGGTTACGCAAACCGCAGCCTCTACCTGGTCTGGAGTCAGCTCTGGGCAGTGCTCATCTTCCATGAGACGCTGACGATCCGCAATATCCTGGGTATGCTGACGGTACTGGTGGGCGTAATCGTTGTCTCCCTGAGCGCAGAGCAGGGCAAAGAGGAAAAGGGGGAATAGGGAATGCATCCGTTTATTCTGATTATGTTCGCCGGGACCTTCTTCTCGGCCATCGCCCAGGTCCTCTTAAAGCAGAGCTCGGGGATGACCTACAAGAGCTTTCTGCGGGAATACCTGAACTGGCGGGTCATCACCGCCTATGGCATCTCCTTCGCCGTGCTCCTGTTTAACACCTACGCCTATACGGCGGTGGACATGAAGTACGGGGCGGTGATCGACACCTTCACCTATGTGTTTGTCCTCGTTCTCTCCTATTTCCTGCTCAAGGAAAAATTCAACAGAGGACAGCTGATCGGGAACCTGATTATCATCGCAGGTATCCTGCTCTACACGTCCTGAGCGGCCGGGCGCTGCCCCCCGCCAAAGTCAGTGCTCCCCCGGGCGAGACGGTAAAGCCAGTCTCGACCGGGGGAGCAGTTTTTCGTTTATCTGGCCGAAGGAAATCAACTACCGGGCCAGAGAGCCCATGGGGTCCCATGGCTCCAGCTCGATGGGATCGGCGTTGTATGCGGCCATCTGCTGTTCGGAGAGATATTTTTTGTTGACCACCACCTGGTACATATACTCATCAAACCAGCGGTCGGTCATGACGTAGTAGCCGTCCTTGCCGGGGTCCTTGCCCCAGCTGTTCTCCACCCGCCAGCGATCGGGCCGGCCGTTTTCGTCCAGGTTGACCCCCTGGAGCACCATGGCGTGGGTCATCAGGCTCTGGCCGTAATCCAGCCGCTCTGCCTTGCTCATGGTGAATTGGGTGTCCAGCAGATCCTCCAGGCCGTAGACGTCCAGATCCATAATGCCGTCAGACCGCTCGGAGCGCTTGCCCACGTCGCAGCCGAACCAGACGGGCTGGCCGTCCTCCAGCTGGGCGATGGCCGCCTTTTTCAGCTCGTCGATCTCCAGATTCAGATAGCGGACGGGCCGCCCCTCCTTTACGTTGCCCAGGAAGCGGACGGTGTAGCTGCACCCAAAGGGCTTGTCGGCGGTGGGGGCGTTGATGAGGCTCACATAGTCGTCCAGTACCATTCCCACATATTTGGCGTAAAAGCTCTGCGGCGTCAGGTCGGCGTCCCGGTGAAAGACGTTGTCCGTGTCCCGATACTCAAAGTCAAAGGTCTTGGGGGGCTTGCCCAGGCAGATGCACAGCAGGCGATAAACCTCCTCCAGCATGGCCTCCTTTTCCACCCGAAGGTCGTCAATGTCCGCCCCGGCGGCATAGTGCCGCCGCAGGATGCAGGCGTCCTCCCGGAGCTTTTCGGTGAGGCAGGCGTCCATCTCCCTGCTTCCGGAGGAGGCCACGGACTCGGGATAGGCGTACTTGGGCACCACGCCGTACTTGCGCACCAGATTGCACAGCATATCCCACTGCCCCCCGTCGCCCACCGGGGCCTGGAGCAGGAAGGAGACGAGCCGCCCGCTGGTGGGCTCCTCCAGAGTCTCCAGGATGTTCTCCAGGAAATAGTTGGACTTCTCCAGCTTGTCATAGAAGAACAGGTACGCCTGAGACAGCTCAAAGCCCTTGCCCAGCTTGCATTTCCGAATCGTCTCAAAGCGCATGGTGTTCAGGGCCGCGAACATCCAGCACCGGCCGCTCTGCTTCTGGTTGGTGATGTCCCCCTGGTTCAGGGAGACGGAGAAGGTATGCGCGTCCCTCTGGGCGGCCTCCCGCCGCTTGGCAGCTTTCAGCAGGCCGTTTTCGGCGACTGCGTTCATAGCCACCCGGTTGGCCCGCTGGGCATCAAACCGGCTTTCAAACTGCTCCAGAGATTTCCATGTAATACTGCTGGTGGTTTCCATCGGTGTTTCCTCCTGTTTCATTTCATGGGAGCAGGGCGGCAGTACATTAGCGGTTGCTAACTATCCCGTCAGAAAAGATGCCCCAGAGCTGCCCCCGCTGCATTGTCCCTATTCTACTCCTTCCGCGGTCAGGCGTCAAGTCTCTGCGGGCGGGGCGGGCCATTTTGACAACGCTCTCCGCGACCGGGAGGGAACCAGCGCCCAAGGCGCCGCCGTCGACCGAAATTTCCTGTTTTTTCCAATCTTAAAAATTCTGAAAAAACGGAAAGGCTGGTTTGAGAAGGTCGCCATAAAATAGCACAAAAATATTTCGAAATCCTCGTAAAGTAACATTAAAATGGGATAAATTTAGATCATTCAGGAAAAAGGCCGTCATTTGACTTTCCGGCCTTCGGACGATAAAATGGACAATCAGAGCAATGCGGCGGGCGTGTCCCTCCGCATTGCATTTTGAGAAGTGGCGAGGTACGGAGGATGAAAAACGTACTGGAGTATCTGGAACGCGCCGCCGCCCGTCTGCCGGAAAAGGCAGCCGTCGTCGATGAGGGGGAGTCTGTCACCTACGCCGCCCTTCTGCGGGAGAGTCGGCGGGTGGGCACTGCCCTGGCCCGGCGGCTCTCTCCGGGCAGCCCGGTGCCGGTGCTGATGGACAAGTCGGTGAACGCCCTGTGCGCCTTTCTGGGAGCGGTCTGGGCGGGGTGCTTCTATGTGCCCCTGAACCCGGAGCTGCCCGCTCCCCGTCTCCGCCAGGTGCTGGAGGTGCTGGAGGCGGACTGGCTCATCACCGACGGGGCCGGACAGGCGCTGGCGGGTGAGCTGGCGCAGGAGGGACAGATCGTCCGGGTGGAGCCCCTGCGCCGGGGAGAGGAGGATGCAGCTCTCCTGGCCCTGCGCCGGGAACAGCAGTTGGATATCGACCCCCTGTACACCAACTTCACCTCCGGCTCCACCGGCGTCCCCAAAGGCGTGGTGGTGGGCCATCGGTCGGTAATCGACTTCATCGATGCGTTCATCCGACAGTTCGGCATCTCCGAAGCGGATATCATCGGCAACCAGGCCCCCTTTGACTTCGACGTGTCGGTGAAGGACATCTACTCCGCCCTGGCGGTGGGGGCCACCCTGGTCATCATCCCCCGGCGGCTGTTCTCCCTCCCGGCGGCGCTGCTGGACTATATCTGTGACCATCAGGTGACCACCCTCATCTGGGCGGTATCCGCCCTGTGTCTGGTAAGCACCTTCCACGGCCTGGACTACCGGACGCCGGAGCGGGTCAGCAAGGTGCTGTTCAGCGGGGAGGTCATGCCGGAGCGGCACCGGAAGAGCTGGATGGAGCATTTGCCGGAGGCCACCTTCGTCAACCTCTACGGCCCCACTGAGGTCACCTGCAACTGCACCTTCCATGTGGTCGACCGGGCGCGGGATTATCCCGACGGCCTGCCCATCGGACGCCCCTTCGCCAACGAGGGGGTGTTCCTCCTGGACGAGACGGACCGGGAGGTGACCGCGCCGGGGCAGAACGGGGAGCTGTGCATTCGGGGGAGCTGCCTGGCTCTGGGCTACTACCGTGCGCCGGAGCAGACGGCGGCCCATTTCACGGTCAATCCCCTCCGGCCTGCCTTTCCGGAACGCATCTATCGCACCGGCGATCTGGCCCACTGGAACGAGCGGGGGGAGCTGTGCTTTGCCGGGCGGCGGGACTTCCAGATCAAGCACATGGGGCATCGCATCGAGCTGGAGGAGATCGAGCGGGCCATGGACGGCATCCCCGGGGTGGAGCGGGCCTGCTGCGTGTTCGATTCCCGGCGGGGCAGACTGCTGGGCTTCTATACAGGGAGCCTGGACAAGAAGGAGCTGCACCACGCCATGAGCGAAGGGCTGCCCCGGTTCATGGTGCCGGGGGTGCTCACTCGCCTGGAGGCGCTGCCCCTGACGAAAAACGGCAAGATCGACCGGAAGGCCCTGCTGGAACGGAGCAAAGGAGGCAGAAGATGAGAGAGGAACAGATCAGGGCGCTGCTGGCGGACTGGAGCGGCCCGGCCTATGTCTTTGACCTTGCGGCGCTCCGGACGCGGCTGGCCTTTCTCCGCCGCTCCCTGCCGGAGGATATCTCCCTGTGCTATGCGGTAAAGGCAAACCCCTTCGTGGCCGGGGCGCTGGCGGCGGAGGCAGACCGGTTCGAGGTCTGCTCCCCGGGGGAGTACCGCATCTGTCAGCGGGAGGGCGTTCCCCCGGAAAAGCTGGTCATCTCCGGGGTGTACAAGGACCCGGACTTCATCCGGCAGCTGGTGCGGGATGAGCCGTCTGTGGGAGTCTATACTGCCGAATCGCCGGAGCAGTTCCGGCTGCTCTGCGCGGCGGCGGAGGAAAACGGGCGCACCCTTCGGGTGCTCCTGCGGCTGACGGCGGGGAGCCAGTTCGGCATGGACGAGGACGACCTGTGCCGCATCGTCCGGAACCGGGCGGACCGGCCCCATATCGACCTGCGGGGGATCCAGTTCTTCTCCGGCACCCAGAAGCGCTCCGCCAAAAGGCTCCGCCGGGAGCTGGACAGGCTGGACGAGCTGCTGGAGCGTTTGGAGAACGTGTATGGCTATCGGGCGGCAGAGCTGGAGTACGGCGCCGGTCTCCCGGTGTGCTACTTCCAGGGGGAAGACTTTGACGAGCCGTCCTTTCTGGCGGAATGCTCTGAACTGCTGACCGGGCTGCGTCAACGGCCCCACATCACCCTGGAGCTGGGGCGGAGCATCGCCGCCTCCTGCGGACAGTACCTCACCCGGGTGGTGGACGCCAAGCGGTGCAGGGGACAGCGCTATGCCATTCTGGACGGGGGCATGAACCACCTGGTCTATTACGGCCAGACTATGGCCATGCGGGTGCCACATTACGCCCTCTATCCTCCCAGACCGTCGGGCGGGGCGGAGCCTTGGAACCTGTGTGGCGCCCTGTGCACCACCAACGACATCGTGGTCAAGCAGCTCCCGGTGCCGGGGCTGGCCGTGGGCGACCTGTTTCTCTTTGACAACACCGGAGCCTACTCCATGACGGAGGGGCTGTCCCTGTTTCTCAGCCGTGACCTTCCAAGGGTGTACCTGCTGGAGGAGGACGGGAGCCTCCGCCTGGTGCGGGAGGCCGTCCGGACGGATATCGTCAACGGGCCGATGATGTAAGCCATTGCAGATCAAATATACACGAAAAAGAAAGGAAGAGATCAACATGGAAGAGCTGTATGAGATTTTGGAGGGCATTCAGCCCGAGGTGGACTTCCGCACTGCCGCCAACCTGATCGACGGGCATCTGCTGGATTCCCTGTCTATCATCTCCCTCATTGCCGAGCTGGAGGACACCTTTGATATCTCCGTTCCGGCAGTGGAGATCGTCCCCCGCAACTTCAACTCCGCCGCCGCTATCTGGGTTCTGGTTCAGCGGCTCCAGGAGGAAGGATAAGCATGGACTCCTACTGCTCCCCCCTCTATTTCGCTTTTTTCCTCCCCGTCGTCGTCCTGCTCTATGCCGTCATGCCCCAGCGCCACCGGTGGAAGGTGCTGCTGCTGGCGAGCTGGGCCTTTTTCTGGTGGATCAGCGGCAAGCTGCTGGTCTATCTGCTGCTCTCTATCCTGGCCGTTCACTACCTGGGGCTCTGGATGGGGAGTCTGCTCACCGAGCGGGACGGCATGGTGCGGGCGGCGGAGCGGTCGGAGCGCAAGGCCATCCGGGCAGCCTACGTCGGAAAGCTCCGGGCAGTCCTGGCGGCGGGCATCCTGTTCCACCTCGGACTGCTGCTGGTGCTGAAATACGCCGCCTTCTTCGGGAGCAATATCAACACCATGCTCTCCGCCCTGGGGCTGCGCTGGTCGGTGCCGGAGCTGCAATTCGCTCTGCCCATCGGCATCTCCTTTTACACGCTCCAGGCGGTATCCTACCTGATCGACGTCTACCGGGGGACCATCCCTCCGGATCGGAACCTGGGCCGTCTGGCCCTGTACATGAGCTTTTTCCCCGCCCTGATGGAGGGACCCATCTGCCGTTATTCCGACACGGCGTCTCAGCTCCTGGAGGGCAGGCCGGTGGCCTGGCACAACCTGACCTTCGGCATCCAGCGTATCCTCTGGGGCCTGACGAAAAAGATGGTGGTAGCCGACCGGCTGAATCCCCTCATCAAGGAGGTCTTTTCCAACTACCAGAACCACACCGGCGCCGCCGTCGCCCTGGCCATGGTCTGCTACACCTGCCAGCTCTACACGGAGTTCTCCGGCACCATGGACGTGGTCATCGGCAGCGCGGAGATCTTCGGCATCACCCTGCCGGAGAACTTCCGCCAGCCCTTTTTCTCCCACACCATTTCGGAGTTCTGGACCCGGTGGCACATCACATTGGGCACCTGGTTCCGGGACTACATCTTCTACCCTGTCTCCCTCTCCGGCCCCATGAAAAAGCTGACCTCCAGCGCCCGAAAGAAGCTGGGGAACCACTTTGGCCCGCTGATCGCCAGCTCTTTCGCCCTGTTCTGCGTCTGGTTCTCCAACGGTCTGTGGCACGGGGCGGGCTGGAATTACATCTTCTTTGGCCTGTACCACTTCGGCCTCATCCTCTGCGGGAGCCTGTTTGAGCCGCTGAGCCGGAGCCTCGCCGGGAAGCTCCACATTGACCGGCAGGGGAAGCCCTGGCGGGCCTGGCAGCTGGCCCGGACGGTGGTGCTGGTGAACATTGGAGAGCTGTTTTTCCGGGCGGAGGGACTCCGCGCCGGGATGAGGATGTTCCGGCGGATGGTGACCCACTTCTCTCTGGCTCCCTTCCTGGACGGACGGGTGCTCCAGATGGGGGTGGACGGCAAGGACTTCGTCATCGTGGGCGTCACCATGGCTCTGGTCCTGGGGGTGAGCCTGCTCCATGAGCGGGGTATTTCCGTCCGGGCGTGGGTGGCCGCCCGTAAAACGCCGGTGCGGTGGGCTTGCTACTATGCCCTGATCCTGTTTCTCATTATCTTCGGCGCATACGGCTCCGCCTATTCCCCGGTGGACCCCATCTATGCGGGCTTTTGAGGGGGGCATAGAACGATGAAACGACTGAAAGCGCTGAATCTGCATCTGGCGCTCCGGGGCGCGGCGTTTTTCCTGATCCTGGCGGCGCTGCTCCATCTGCTCTGGCCCATCTTCCGGCCAAAAAACAATACCCAGGCCGCCGGACAGTACTATGCCGAGGCCCACGGCTTTCTGGCGGAGCCGGAGGACACCATCGACGTGTTCTTCATCGGGGACAGCATGACCTATTCCGCCTATACCCCCATGGAGATGTGGGCGGAGCAGGGCTTCACCTCCTATGTCTGCGCCATCGGCAGCGGCAGGATGAACTATGCCTATGAGCTGCTCTGCGAGATCGTGGAATGTCAGTCTCCCAGGGTGGTGGTGCTGGAGGCCCATGTGGCCACCAGAGGCACTCCGGCCAAAAACGCCTTTCTCACCGAGGCGACCCTGTGGTTCCCCATCTTCCGCTATCACGACCGGTGGAAATCGCTGACCCTGGACGACCTCACCGGCTCGGTGACGTACACCAATACGAAGCTCGACAAGGGCTTTCGGATGAACCATAAGGTCGGAGCCGCCGATGCGGAGGGATACATGGAGGAGACGGAGCAGAGCGCCTCTGTCTCCCTCATAACCCAGCTGTATCTCCTGCGGTGCAGGGCGCTGTGTGCGGCCAACGGCATCCAGCTGATCGTCGTGGCCACCCCCAGCACGAAGAACTGGAACTACAGGCTGCACAACGCCATGGAGCAGATGGCCCGGAACTATGGCATCGATTTTCTGGATCTGGATCTGATGACGGACGAGATTGGCATCGACTGGGACACAGACTCCCGGGACGGGGGCGACCACCTGAACTATTATGGGGCGTCCAAGGTGTCCGCCTATATGAGCGGCTATCTGGCGGAGCACTACGACCTGCCGGATCACCGGGGGGACGGGGCGTACGCCGCCTGGGACGAGGATTTGGAGGCCTATCAAAAGGAGCTGGCGGAGTGACCAATGCCTCCGGAAGGATCGGAGGCAGGCACACCGTCCGTCCCGATATCACAGACCCGGCAGACTGCCACGGCGCAACGTGGCGGTCTGCCGGGCGTTTCTGTGGGCGCAGGCCCTGCAAAACCTGCTGCCTTTTGTTGACAATTTGGCGGGAGACGGCTACAATAGCAGGTGTGCGTTTCGCATACATCTGTGTGCGCACTGAGGCATTGCCGCACGAACGCGTCTGCGATGTCGGAGGCTGTTTTCCGCTCGCCGCTCTTGCCGGCTCGCGCGGTGATGTCTGCTGAATATCAGAAGGAAGGAATCCGTCCGCTATGATGACATTGGAAGAGTTCAGGGAGGCCCGCCGGGCGCTCCAGGGGGTTTTGAGGGATACCCATCTGATCCACTCCGCCTATTTTTCCCGGTGCTGCGGCAATCAGGTCTATTTTAAGCCGGAGAATATGCAGATCACCGGCGCCTATAAGATACGGGGCGCCTACTACACCATCTCCACGTTGAGTCAGGAGGAGCGGGAGCGGGGACTGATCACCGCCTCCGCCGGGAACCACGCCCAGGGGGTGGCCTACGCCGCCCAGAAGGCGGGGGTGCCCGCTACCGTGGTCATGCCCACCACCACCCCCCTCATCAAGGTGGAGAACGCCAAGAGCTACGGCGCACGGGTGGTGCTCCACGGGAGCAACTTCGACGACGCCGCAGATAAGGCCGCCGAGATGTCCGAGGGGGAGGGGCTGACCTACATCCACCCCTTTAACGACCTGCGCATCGCCACAGGACAGGGCACCATCGCCTATGAGATTTTCTCCGACCTGCCGGATGTGGACGTGATCCTGGTGCCCATCGGCGGCGGCGGACTGGCCGCAGGCGCGGCCACTCTCTCCAAGCTGCTCAACCCCCATGTGAAGGTCATCGGCGTGGAACCGGAGGGCGCCGCCTCCATGAAGGCCAGCCTGGACGCGGGCCATGTGGTGACGCTCCCCACGGTGGAGACCATCGCCGACGGCGTGGCGGTCAAGACCCCCGGGGACAAGGTGTTCCCCTATCTCCAGAAATACCTGGACGGTATCATCACCGTCAAGGACGAGGAGCTGGTGAACTGCTTCCTGGATATGACCGAGAAGCACAAGATGATCGTGGAAAACGCCGGCCTGCTCACCGCCGCCGCTCTCCAGCACCTGGACTTCAAGGGCAAAAACGTGGTCTCTATCCTCACCGGCGGCAATATGGACGTGATCACCATGGCCTCCATCATCCAGCACGGGCTCATCAACCGGAGCCGGGTGTTCACCTTCTCGGTGCATCTGCCCGACCGGCCCGGAGAGCTGCTCCGGGTGGCGGAGCTGGTGGCCAAGCAGAACGGCAACATCATCAAGCTGGAGCACAACCAGTTTGTCAACATCAACCGCCAGCACGGCGTGGAGCTGAAGGTGACTCTGGAGGCCTTCGGGGTCACCCACAAGCGGGCCATCCTGGACGCGCTCCAGGCGGACGGCTATGACGCGGTGGAGTGCAACACCTCATCCGTCTACGACGGATAGAGCCGAAAACAAAAAGTGGCCCCGACAGCGCTCTGGGGGTAAGAAGGAGCGCTGCCGGGGCATCTATCGAAAGCGGCGTTGGGACAGCCTGGCATTTTCGGGGCTGGAGGCCGCATCACATCCTATGCCGCCCGGCCGCTTGCTGTTCCCGTCTATGACGATAACAGGAAAATATGGCGGAATGGCCAACGACCTGTGACGTTTTTGTGAACTTCAGGGCGGCTTTTCCATTGAAAAGGAGCGTCTGACCATGCAATATCTTCCCCCTGCCCTGGAGCAGCTGGTGGAGCATTTCAACCGTCTGCCCGGCATCGGGGCCAAGTCCGCCCAGCGGCTGGCCTTTTATGTGCTCGATCTGCCGGATCAGGAGGCCGAGTCCTTTGCCCAGGCCATTCTGGACGCCAAGCACTCCATCACCTGCTGTCCGGTGTGCCAGAACCTGACGGAGGGGGACGGCCCCTGTGCCCTCTGCTCCAGCTTCAAGCGGGATCACAGCCTGGTCTGCGTGGTGGCCGACCCCAAGGACGTCATCGCCATGGAGCGCTCCGGAGAGTATAATGGTCTGTACCACGTTCTCCACGGAGTGCTGTCCCCCATGAACCATGTGGGCCCCGACGACCTGCGCATCAGTCAGTTGGTGCAGCGGGTGGCCTCCGGAGAGGTGCAGGAGGTCATCATGGCCACCAACCCGGACACGGAGGGAGAGACCACCGCCATGTATATCAGCCGCCTGCTCAAGCCCTTCGGGGTAAAAATCACCCGTCTGGCCTACGGCGTCCCGGTGGGGAGCCACCTGGAGTACGCCGACGACGCCACCCTGGCCCGGGCGCTGGAGGGGCGTAGAGAGATATAGACAGAGGAATATAGCTATTTGACAGGCCGACAGCCCGGACGTTCTACCAGTCCGGGCTGTCGGTTTTAACGGACGCAGGATGCGGGCCTGACCTGGGCGGGGTGCGCGCTTGTTGCCAGCCTGGTCAAAACATTATTTATTTTCGAGCTGTTCCCTCTTTCAATATGATATGGTACACTTTTTCAAATTTCATACCATCCCGTCCTTCTCATATTGCCCTGTCTTATCGCAGAAGGTACCTTCCGGCTTTTCCGGCCCCCGCGCACTGGTGTCTCTGGCAGCGATTTTGGTCTGCCTTCCTGCCAGGCGCGGGGGCCTGTTTCCATGCAACTT
>JAJPXB010000055.1 GCA_021205695.1 Clostridiales bacterium | reverse complement strand
TAACGAACAAACGCTTTCGCTTTCCCTGGTCTCACATCATTGACAAATGAACAGATATTGAAATTTTTCCTGATTTTCCCGTTGACAAGGGGCGTATGGGCTGATAAAATATAAAAGCCGCTTTGAAAGGGCTTTAAGTCAGGGGGGATACTCTGCGCCCGGGAGAGCGAGTCCGTAATCAAGGAAAGAGGTGCATTTTGCATGACCGCTATTATCGTGACCGGCGGCAAGCAGTACAAGGTGGCTGAGGGCGACACCCTCTTCATCGAGAAGCTGCCTGTGGAGGCCGGAGACAACGTGACCTTTGACCAGGTGTTGGCCGTCATCGACGGGGAGAACGCCACCTTCGGCACCCCCACCGTGGAGGGCGCCAGGGTCGAGGCCTCTGTCGTGAAGAACGGCAAGGGGAGGAAGATCCGTGTGCTCAAGTACAAGCCCAAGAGTGGCTATAAGCGCACGCAGGGTCACCGTCAGCCCTACACCAAGGTGACCATCGGCAAGATCGTCGTCGCCTGATGACCGCCGTCACCTTTCATCTGGAGGGGGCCCGGATCGTCAGTGTGGACGTCCGGGGCCACAGCGGCTACGCCGAAGAGGGGGCCGACCTGATCTGCAACACCGTTGTCGCCGCCATTCAGCTGGTGGAGTGCACCGTCAATGACGTGCTCGGCCTGGCTGCGGCGGTGAAGGTGGAGCCGGAGGAGCCCCACATTTCCCTCCATCTCCCCGGCGGGCTCTCCGAGACGGACGAGCACACCTGTCAGAACCTGCTGACGGGCATGATGGTCTATCTCACCGGGCTGCGCCAGCAATTTCCCGACTATATCACTGTAACGGAGGTGTAACACCCATGCTGAATATTTCTCTCCAGTTCTTCGCGCACAAGAAGGGCGGCGGCTCCACCAAGAACGGCCGTGACTCCGAGTCCAAGCGCCTGGGCGTCAAGCGGGCCGACGGGCAGTTCGTCCTGGCCGGCAACATTCTGGTTCGTCAGCGCGGCACTAAGATCCATCCCGGCACCAACGTGGGCAAGGGGAAGGACGACACCCTGTTCGCGCTCAAGGACGGCACCGTCAGATTCGAGCGCAAGGGCAAGGACCGCAAGCAGGTCTCCATCGTCGAGATCGCGCAGTAAGTGAAGGAACTGAAAGGCGTGCTGAGAGCTCTCCAGCACGCCTTTTTTACCGGATGGGGCGGGTCCCCCTCCGCACCGTAGTGAGGTACGATGGAAATGGCTTCTACCTTTGTGGATACGGCGAAGATCACCGTAAAGGCGGGGAAGGGCGGCAACGGCGCCGTCGCCTTTCACCGGGAGAAATATGTGGCGGCCGGCGGCCCCGACGGGGGCGACGGCGGCCGGGGGGGCGACGTGGTCCTGGTGGCCGACGGCCATCTCACCACCCTGATGGATTTCCGCTACCGCCGGAAGTACGCCGCCTCCAACGGCTCGGACGGCTCCGGCGCCCGCTGCTCCGGCAGGGACGGGGAGGACCTGGTCATCCGGGTCCCCACCGGCACCGTCGTCCGGGACGCAGAGACCCGGGAGATCATACGGGATATGTCCGACGGAGAGCCTTTTGTCCTGGCCCGGGGCGGCCGGGGCGGCTGGGGCAACCAGCACTTTGCCACCCCCACCCGTCAGGCGCCCCGGTTCGCCAAGCCGGGCCTCCCCGGGGAGACGAAGGAGGTCCTGCTGGAGCTGAAGCTGCTGGCGGACGTGGGGCTGGTGGGCTTTCCCAATGTGGGCAAATCCACCCTGCTCTCCGTCGTCTCCAAGGCCCACCCCAAGATCGCCAACTACCACTTCACCACCCTGATGCCCAATCTGGGCGTGGTCTATGTGGAGGAGGGGGTCAGCTTTGTCATGGCCGACATCCCCGGCATTATCGAGGGGGCCAGCGAGGGCGCGGGCCTGGGCCACGACTTCCTCCGGCACATCGACCGGTGCCGTCTGCTGATTCATCTGGTGGACGTCTCCGGCAGCGAGGGCCGGGACCCCATCCAGGACTTTGACGCCATCTGCGCCGAGCTGGCCCGGTACTCCCCCGAGCTGGCCGGCCGCCCCATGATCGTGGCGGCCAACAAGTGCGATCTGTGCTATGACCGGACGCAGGTGAACGCCTTCCGGGCCTATGTGGAGGGGAAGGGCTACCCCTGCTTTGAGATCTCTGCCGCCGCCCATCAGGGGGTGCAGGAGCTGGTGTGGGCCGTCGCCGCCCGGCTCCGGGAGCTGCCGCCGGTGAAGTATTACGAGCCGGAGTATGTGGAGCGGCCCCGGGAGGTCGCGGTGGACGCCTCCGCCCCCGCCGAGATATGGCAGGAGGACGGCGTGTGGTACGCCCAGGCCCCCTGGCTGGATCAGCTCATGGAGTCGGTCAACTTCGGCGACTATGAGAGCCGCAACTGGTTCGACGGGAAGCTGCGGGCCACCGGCCTGTTCGACCAGCTGGAGGCCCGGGGCATCCGGGACGGGGACACGGTGGATCTGTACGGACTGCAATTCGAATACCGGAGATAAAGCCGCATATACGCATATACGGCAGACAGAGAGGACGGCGCCCCGCCGGGGGACGCCGTCCTCTCTGTCTGTATCGCCATCGCCGTATCAGGGGATGTCCGCCTCACAGCTCCGACCACCATACCACCGTGTCGGAGGCCAGGGTCCTGGGCAGGTCGATGACCCGCTGGTTGGAGGAGCCGCGGAACCGGAGGGAGATGTCCTTCTGGGCCAGGATGAACTCTCCGTCCACCAGCACGTCGATGTAGCTCAGCAGCTCCTTGGTGACCGCCCAGTCTCCCAGGTGTCCGGTGAGCAGGTCGGACTCCAGGGTGTAGCCGGAGTAGGCCCAGACGGTCTTTTCCGGCAGCTCCCGCCTGACCCGGCGGAGGAGGGGGAGCAGAGCGGCCTGGTTGGCGGGCTCGAAGGGCTCGCCCCCCAGCAGGCTCAGGCCGGTGATATACCAGGGGGTCAGGGCCTGGATGACGGCGTCCTCCGTCTCGCGGGTGTAGGGCTGTCCGTACTGGAAGTCCCAAGCCTCCCGGTTGAAGCAGCCGGGGCAGTGGTGGGTGCAGCCGGAGACGAACAGGGACACCCGCACGCCGGGGCCGTTGGCGATGTCGTGGGTCTTGATGGCGGCGTAATTCACGAAAGGGCCTCCTTTCAGGGCGGGTCGCGGGGCTTACAGGTGCAGCACCCGGGCCTTGATCTCCCTGGTCTTGCCCTCGTTCCAGAAGTTCTCGCCCAGATAGCCGCAGGTGCGCCGGACCACGTTCATCTTCCGCTGGTCCTTGTTGCCGCAGCAGGGGCACTCCCACTCCAGGTCGTCGTTGATGGTGATCTCTCCGTCATAGCCGCACACCTGGCAGTAGTCGCTCTTGGTGTTGAACTCGGCGTACTGGATGTTGTCGTAGATGAACTGGACCATCGTCTCCAGGGCGGGGAGGTTGTGGCGCATATTGGGGATCTCCACATAGCTGATGCAGCCGCCGGTGGAGATGGCCTGGAACTGGCTCTCGAAGGTGAACTTGGAGAAGGCGTCGATCTCCTCCCGCACGTCCACATGGTAGGAGTTGGTGTAATAGCCCTTGTCGGTGACGTTCTTCACCGTGCCGTAGCGCTCCTTGTCGATGCGGGCGAAGCGGTAGCACAGGCTCTCGGCGGGGGTGCCGTAGAGGGCGAAGCCGATGTTAGTCTCGGCCTTCCAGCGGTCAACGGTGTCTTTCAGGTGGTGCATGACCTGGAGGGCGAAGTCGTGGCCCTCGCCGGAGGTGTGGCTGTGGCCGGTCATCAGGTAGGTCAGCTCATACAGGCCGATATAGCCCAGGGAGATGGAGGAGTAGCCGCCGTAGAGGTACTTGTCGATGGTCTCGCCCTTTTTCAGCCGGGCGATGGCGCCGTACTGCCAGTGGATGGGGGACACGTCGGAGCGGACGCCCTTCAGGGCGTTGTGGCGGCACATCAGCGCCTCCTTGCAGATCTCCAGGCGGCGGTCAAACTCCGGCCAGAATTTGTCCATGTCGCCCCGGACCTCCAGGCCGATCTGGGGCAGGTTGATGGAGACCACGCCCTGATTGAACCGGCCCTCGAACTGGTAGGCCCCGTTCTCGTCCTTCCAGGGGGCCAGGAAGGAGCGGCAGCCCATGGGGGAAAAGACGTTGCCCTCGTAGTTCTCCCGCATCTTCTTGGCGGAGATGTAGTCGGGGTACATCCGCTTGGCGGAGCACTGGACGGCCAGGCGGGTCAGGTAGTCGTACTTGCCGCCCCTGAGACAGTTGTTCTCGTCCAGCACATAGACCAGCTTGGGGAAGGCGGGGGTGACGTAGACGCCGCTCTCGTTCTTGATGCCCTGCATCCGCTGGCGGAGGATCTCCTCCACGATCATGGCGTTCTCCTCCACATAGGGGTCGTCGTCCCGGATATAGAGGAAGAGGGTGACGAAGGGGGACTGGCCGTTGGTGGTCATCAGGGTGTTGATCTGGTACTGGATGGTCTGCACGCCGTTGGCCAGCTCGGTGCGCAGACGCTCGTCCACCAGGCGCTCCAGCAGGGCGTCGTCCATCTGGCCGCCGGCGGCCTCCAGGATCTTCCGGCGGAACTTGTCCTTGCTCCGGCGGAGGTACTTGCCCAGATGGCTCATGTCCACGCTCTGGCCGCCGTACTGGTTGGAGGCCACGCAGGAGATGATCTGTGTGGTGACGGTGCAGGCCACCTGGAAGCTCTTGGGGCTCTCGATGAGCTTGCCGTTCATCATGGTGCCGTTGTCCAGCATATCCCCGATGTTGATGAGGCAGCAGTTGAAGATGGGCTGCACATAGTAGTCCGCGTCGTGGAAGTGGAGCAGGCCCTCGTCGTGGGCCTTGGAGATCTTGTCCGGCAGCAGGATGCGGCGGGTCAGGTCGCGGCTGACGATGCCGGCGATATAGTCCCGCTGGGTGGAGGCGATGGTGGTGTCCTTGTTGGAGTTCTCCTCCGCCATCTCCTTGTTGGAGTTGTGGAGCAGATCGAGGATGTCGTCGTCGGTGGTGTTCTGGCGGCGGGCCAGGGAGCGGATATAGCGGTAGAGGATGTAGGCCTTGGCCAGCTCGTATTTGCCCAGACCCATGATCTGCTGCTCCACCATGTCCTGGATGTCCTCCACCAGCAGGCGGGGCCTGTCCTTCCGCATGACGGAGTCGGCGATGTCGTCGATCTGGCTCTGCTCGATGCGGTAGTCCGGCTCTACGGCTTCGTTGGCCTTCTGGATGGCGACGACGATCTTCGAGCGGTCGAAATCGACGGTGGTGCCGTCTCTCTTGATGACTTTCATGGGGATTACCTCTCTTTCTGGGATGGGAGTCGTAAGAAACTGCTGTCCCAGGGGACGGGACGGCAGGAAAGGCTGCATGGGAAAAAAGAACCGGCAGACCAGGCGGTCTCCGGCAATACGGCTCGGTAAGCAATACTATAGCAGACTTGAGAGGAAATTACAAGGGGGAAAGGAAATTTAACACAAGATGTTGTGGTCACGGACGGCACAGAAGGGGAGATTGACACAAGATATAGATTATGGATACCTGAGATGGGACAAATAGGGCGCAAAAATCCCTTCCGCGGGCGGATATGGAGAAAAAACGGCGCAAAACGGCGTCAGTCGGGGGAGACATAATCGCGCGGCGGGCCGGTTATGGGCCGGACAGACCGGGCGGATTTCCGCGAATTTTACAATTAAGGGGTAGACAAATTGCTTTCGATGTGCTACATTAGCCCACGGACGGCCTGAGAGTCGTCTCTATTTTAAACCGAACAGGAGAAATTTTTTATATGCAGGAAAACAGAAACAACCTCGATTTCAACCGCAAGGCCGGTTTTATATGCGATATGGACGGCGTCATCTATCACGGCAACCAGGTGCTGCCCGGGGTGGCGGAGTTTATCCAGTGGCTCCAGGAGGAGAAGAAGGAATATCTGTTCCTGACCAACAACAGCGGCTACACGCCGAAGGAGCTCCAGCAGAAGCTGGCCCGGATGGGCCTGGAGGTGCCGGAGGAGCACTTCTACACCAGCGCCCTGGCCACCGCGGCCTTTTTGAAGGAGCAGGCCCCCGGCTGCTCCGCCTACGTCATCGGGGAGGCGGGTCTGCTCAACGCCCTGTATGACGCGGGCATCACCATGAACGACGTGAACCCGGACTATGTGGTGGTGGGGGAGGGCCGCACCTACTCCCTGGACTCGCTGACCAAGGCCACCAACCTGGTCATGGCCGGGGCAAAGCTCATCGGGGCCAACTCGGACGTGTCCGGCCCCACCGAGAGCGGCATCGCCCCCGCCTGCGGTGCGCTGATCGCCCCCATCGAGATGGCCACCGGCACCCGGGCCTACTTCTGCGGCAAGCCCAACCCCCTGATGATGCGCACCGGCCTGCGGCTGCTCCACTGCCACTCGGAGGACGCCGTCATGGTGGGCGACCGGATGGACACCGACGTGATCTCCGGCATGGAGAGCGGCATGTCCACCGTCCTGGTGCTCTCCGGCTGCTCGACGCCGGAGACGATCAAGACCTTCGCCTACCGCCCCTCCGCCGTCCTGGACGGGGTGGGGGACATCCCCCGTCTCGCCGCCCAGACGGCCGCGCAGACGGGAAAGAAGCGCATCTTCCCGGCCCTCTGATACATCCGCACATGATAAACGCCCTGACCGGCCCGTTCCGGGGGAATGTCCCCGGGGCGGCCGGTCAGGGCCGTTTCCTGCGCCGGTGCGGAGACCGGCCTTATTCCACATACACCCGCTTCACCCGGGGGGACACGGCGCACAGCAGCTCGTAGGAGATGGTCCCCAGGGCGTCCGCCTTCTCCTCCAGCGGGAGCCCGTCCCCAAAGACGGTGACCTCGTCCCCCACCCGGACGCCGGGCAGGTCGGTGACGTCCAGCATACACATATCCATACAGATCCGGCCGATCTGGGGGACGCGCCGCCCCCGCACCAGCATCTCCTGCCGGTTGGAGAGCAGCCGGAACAGGCCGTCGGCATAGCCCACCGGCACCGCCGCCACCAGACTGTCCCGCTCCAGGGTATAGGTCCTGCCGTAGCTGATGCAGGTCCCCCTGGGCAGCCGCTTGACGGACACTACATGGCTCTTAACCTCCATCACCGGCTCCAGGGGGAGCTTTCCGTCGCAGGAGTGGTCGGGGGAGTGGCCATAGAGCAGGATGCCCGGGCGCACCATGTCCAGATGGGCCTGGGGGTAGTTCAGGGTGGCCGCCCCGGCGCAGCAGTGCCGGATGGGGAAGGTGACGCCCATGGCCTCCAGCCGTTCCAGCAGCGTGCGGAACCGCCGGATCTGCATTTCGGAGTATTCCGGGCAGGTGTCCGCGTCGGAGAAGTGCATAAAGATGCCCTCCGGCTCCAGGCCGGGGAGCCGGGCCATCTCCGCCAGCGTCTCCGCCCCCCGCTCCATGCCGGCCTCGTCGCAGAGGACGCCCAGCCGGGACATCCCGGTGTCCGCCTTGAGGTGGCACCGGAGCCGTCCCCCCAGGGCCAGGGCGGCATCGGAGAAGGCCCGGGCCTGCTCCGGGTCATAGACCGTCTGGACGATGTGCTGCCGGAGCAGCTCCTCTGTGGCGGAGACGGGGGTGTAGCCCAGGATGAGGATGGGGGCGCTTACCCCCGCCTCCCGCAGCTCCTCCGCCTCGTCCAGGCAGGCCACCAGCAGATAGTCCGCCCCCAGCGCCTCCAGCTTCTTCGCCACGGGGATGGCCCCGTGGCCGTAGGCGTTGGCCTTGACCAGCCCCGCAAATTTGCTGTGGGGGGCCAGCCTGCGCAGGGCCGCGTAGTTTCGGGCCAGCCGGTCCAGGTGAACGACCGCCCAGGTGCGGCTCGTCTGTTCTGTCATGGGTATCGCTTCCTTCTCTTGTCTTGATAGGGCGGGAGGCAGGTCAGCCCTCCTCCAGTGTAAAGGAGGAGAAGGTCACTGAGATGACCCGGTTTTCCTCCCATAAGATGTCCGCCTGCCGGAGAGCATAGGTCTCCGGGTCGGCCCAGACGGCCACCCGGCTCTCCCCGTCGGCGGTTTTGGGGTTTTGGAGCAGGAGGTAGAGGCTCTCCCCGTCCTCCCCCCAGGCGGGGGAGCCGCTCTCGACAACGGAGCCGGACTGACAGGCGGCCAGGATCACCGGCATGGCGTCCGCCGGAGAGAGGCCGTCCGGGGAGAGGGGCCCCGTCTCCAGGGAGATGCCCTCATACTCCAGGCTGGCGGAGCCGCCGGACCAGGCGGCGCCTGTCCCCGCAATAGACGCCGGGGCTGTGACCGTCATCGTCCCCTCGTCGGCGTCGCCGGAGAGGGTCACGGTGTACGCATAGGCCCGGTCGCCGTAGTCGGCGGTGATCTCCGCCTCCGCCCGGAAACCGGCCATGGCCTGATAGGCCGCCCGCAGCGCCTGCGCCTTTGCCTCTGTGCTCTGCCCCAGCAGTCCACAGCCGCTCAGCAGCAGGACGATGGGGAGTATCATCAGTGCGCCCCTGTTATGGCGCATTGGCCTTCCTCCTTGCGTTATGTTAACAGTGAAAATCCTCCCGCCAGACCTCCGGCAGCGTCTCCACCAGGTCGGAGGGGGTCATGCCCCGAAAGCTCCTGGCCTCCGCGGCCCGATCCCCCGCCCGGCCGTGGATCCAGACGGCGGCGGCCGCCGCCTGTACCGGCTCCATCCCCTGTCCCAGCAGGGAGAGGATCAGCCCGGCCAGCGCGTCGCCGCTGCCCCCCTTGGCCATGCCCTGGTTGCCGGTGGTGTTCCGGAACAGCTGGCCTTCCGGCCCGGCGATCACCGTCCGGTGGCCCTTGAGCACCAGGACGCACCGGTGGGCCTGGGCGAAGGCGGCGGCCTCCTGCGCCCGGTCCGCCCCGGGCCAGTGGCCGGAGAGGCGGCGAAACTCCCCGTCGTGGGGGGTGAGGATCAGGGGGACGTTCACCCGTCTCAGAATATCCATATGCCGGGCCAGGGCGTTTAGACCATCGGCGTCCGCCACCATGGGGCATTCCGCCCGGGTGAGCAGACCGGCGACCAGCCCGTCCAGCGCCTCCGACTGGCCCAGCCCCGGGCCGACGAGCCCCGCGTCGCAGCCGGCCAGCCGCTCTGCCAGCGGCTCCAGGGCGGCGGCGGCCAGCCGCCCGCCCTCATCCTCCGGGAGCGGGAAGGGCATGGCCTCGTCGCACTTCACCGCCGCCACCGGCCAGACGGAGCGGGGCACGCCCAGAAAGACCAGCCCTGCGCCGCCCCGCACGGCGCTCCGGGCCGCCAGCACCGGCGCGCCGGTGTAGCCCACGGAGCCACCGGCGATGAGCACTCTGCCGAAGGTGCCCTTGTGGCCGTCCTCCGGCCGCTCCGGCAGCCATCCGGCCACCAGCGCGCGGGTCAGGCTCTCCATATGTCCCGCCTCCCGTCCGAACGTTTTCCCTATTGTAGCACAGGCAGGGAGGATTGGCAAACGGGTTTTGCGGGGCGGCCATGGGGAAAGCCGTTTTTACAAAAGGACATTTCTATAATCCACTGGACAAATGCGGGGGAACACTGGTATAATAGAGCCATCAACCGGAGACCTGCCGAAACCGGCAGCGCGGCAGACCCAGGCCGGGACGGGGTCTCACATTTTTGGAGGTGCATTCCAATGTCCTATAAAGACACTTATGAAAAATGGCTGAACAGCCCCGCCCTGTCCGCCGAGGAGAAGGCGGAGCTGGAGTCCATCCGGGACGACGAGAAGGAGATCGAGAGCCGGTTCTTCGGCCCCCTGGAGTTTGGCACCGCCGGTCTGCGGGGCACCATGTGCGTGGGCCTGCACCAGATGAACCGGCACATCGTCGCCCACGCCACCCAGGCCTTCGCCGAGGTGGTCAAGGCGGAGGGCCCGGAGGCCTGCGAAAAGGGCGTCATCGTCATCCACGACTGCCGCAACCACTCCACCGAGTTCGCCCGCACCGCCGCCGCCATCCTGGCCGCCAACGGCATCAAGGTAAAGCTGTTTGACGAGCTGCGCCCCACCCCGGAGGTGTCCTTCGCCGTCCGGTACTATGGCGCCCAGGCGGGCATCAACATCACCGCCTCCCACAACCCCAAGGAGTACAACGGCTATAAGGTCTATTGGGCGGACGGCGCCCAGCTGCCCCCGGTCCACGCCGACGTGGTGGCCGCCAAGATGAAGGAGCTGGACGTGTTCGACGACGTCAAGACCATGGATCTGGAGCAGGCCAAGGCCCAGGGCCTGGTGACGCTGCTGGGGGAGGAGACGGACGAGGCCTTCCTGGAGCAGGTCATGGGCCAGGTCATCGACCGGGCCTCTGTGGAGCAGGTGGCGGACACCTTCGGCATCGTCTACACCCCCTTCCACGGCACCGGCTACAAGCTCATCCCCGAGGCGCTGAAGCGGCTGGGCATGAAGAAGGTCTACTGCGTGCCCGAGCAGATGGTCATCGACGGCGACTTCCCCACGGTCGTCTCCCCCAACCCGGAGAACCCGGAGGGCTTCTACCTGGCGGTGGATCTGGCCAAGGAGCACGGCTGCGACCTGATCGTGGGCTCCGACCCGGACGCTGACCGGGTCGGCGTCATGGTCAAGACCTCCGCCGGGGACTATGTGGTGCTCTCCGGCAACCAGACCGGCATCCTGCTGGAGGACTACGCCATCCAGGCCCGGAAGCGGGCGGGCATCCTGCCGGAGAACGCCTATGTGAACACCACCATCGTCTCCTCCGCCATGGCCACCAGGGTGGCCGAGGACAACGGCGTCAAGTGCGCCCGCACCTTCACCGGCTTCAAGTTCCTGGGGGAGAAGAAGGACAGGCTGGAGAAGTCCGGCGAGGGCAAGGTCATCTACTCCTATGAGGAGTCCTGCGGCTATATGTTCGGGGACTATGTGCGGGACAAGGACGCCGTCACCGCCATCACCATCGTGGCCGAGATGGCCGCCTACTACGCCACCCAGGGCAAGACCCTGTATGACGCCATGATGGACTGCTACGCCCGGTACGGCTTCTACGGCGAAAAGACCCTGAACCTGGTCATGCCCGGTCTGGACGGCATGGCGAAGATGGCCGGCATCATGGAGCGACTCCACGCAGAGCCGCTCACCGAGGTGGCCGGCACCCCCGTGGTGGTGGCCAAGGACTACCTGGCCGGCACCGCCACCGACCTCGCCACCGGCAGGGTGGAGGAGATGGAGCTGAAGGACTCCAACGTGGTGGCCTACGACCTGGCCGACGGCACCACCTTCATCATCCGTCCCTCCGGCACCGAGCCGAAGATCAAGGTCTACATCCTGGCCAGCGGCGAGAGCCAGGAGGCGTGCGACGCCAAGGTGGCGAAGTACAACGCCTTCGCCCCCTCCATCCGGGAGCTGTAAGCCCCCCGCGACCCCACGGTCTGCCGTAAAACGACGGCCCCCGAACCAAGTGCCTGGCATTTGGTCCGGGGGCCTTTGCGTTGGGGAAAAGGGCGGCGGAGGGGGACGGACGGAAAAAATCCACAGCCCGGCAGGCGGATGCCTGTCGGGCTGCGGATTGAGAGAGAAAAGAGAGAGAAAAGAAAGGAGGATGTTTGTTGAAATGCTTCGTTCCTGACAATGAGAAGTATACCAGAACGCAGGGGGGAATGGATGAAATTTTTGTGAGGAAATTAAGAACGATTTGTAAAGGCCCGCCCCTCAGAGGCACTTATAGTAGACCGCCGTGCCGCTGCCCCGCACCTTGCGCTCCACCCGGTACTTCTTCGGGAAGGCGTCCAGCAGCTCGGACAGCTTGGCGTAGCCGTAGGTCTTGCAGTTGAAGTCCGGCTTGGCCCGCTTGAGATAGTGCCCCGCGGAGGCCACGTTGACGAAGCCCTCGTCGTCCTGGAACTTGTCCCAGGCGATGCGCAGCAGGTTGTGGATCTCCTCGATGTGGGGGGCGGAGGGCTGCTTGCCGCCTCTGCGGTCGGTCTGCTTCTGTCCGGCGGCGTGGGGGGCGGGGGCCTCGGGGGCCTGCCGGTCGGCGGGAACCTCCTCCTCGTCCTCCGCCTGGGAGACGTACTCCAGCAGGATGAAGTCGTCGCAGGCGTTCTTGAAGGACTCCGGCGTGGTGGTCACGCCCGCGCCGATGATGTACGCCCCGGATTCCCGGAGCCGGATGGCCAGCGGGGTATAGTCGCTGTCGCTGGAGACGAGCACAAAGGCGTCGTAGGTGCGCTCGTGGAGCAGGTCCATGGCGTCGATGGAAAGGGCGATGTCGGTGGTGTTCTTCCCCGCCACATAGTCGAACTGCTGCTCGGCCTTGATGGCCAGCCGCTTGACCTCGTTCTCCCAGTTTTTCAGGGCGGGCTTCTTCCAGTTGCCGTAGGCCTTTTTCAGCACGATCCGCCCGTAGGCGGACACCTCGTGGAGCAGCGCCTCCATCTTGGACAGCTGGGTGTTGTCGGCGTCGATGAGGACGGCGATCTTTTGCAGGTTTTCCATATGATTCTCCCTTTTTGGCTGTGATATCCTGCCGCCATTATAGCATAGATACCGCCGTCTGGGCAGCCCTTTCCGAAAAAAATCCTGCTAGGAGCAGAACCGGTGGCTGCCGATGACGGTGAGCAGGGGACGGCTCCAGATCCAGGCGCTGGTGGCGGTGTCGGGGTTGAAGTAGTAGATGGCCCCTCCCGTGGGGTCCACGCCGTTGAGGGCGTCCTGGGCGGCCTGGTAGGCGGAGTCGGCCACGGGCTGGTCGATCTGCCCGTCGTCCATGCAGGAGAAGGCCCCCGGCTCGTACACCACCCCGGCGACGGTGTTGGGGAAGGAGGGATGGGCCACCCGGTTGAGGATGACCGCCCCCACCGCCACCTGGCCGTTGTACGGCTCTCCCCGGGCCTCGGCGGAGATCACCCTGGCCAGCAGGGCCAGGTCGCCGCTGCCGGTCTGGGCGGAGGAGGCGTCCGCCTCGTCCATCATCCCCAAGGCCCGCAGGGTGGCGGGGCCGCAGATCCCGTCCGCCGTCAGGTCGTTCTTCTGCTGGAACAGCCGGACGGCCGCCGCGGTCTGGCTGCCGTAGACCCCGTCCACCGCGCCGTCGTAGTACCCCCACCGCCGCAGCTTGGTCTGGATGGTGACGACCGCCTCTCCGGAGGAGCCCTGGCGGTAGGTGGCGGCGGCGGCGGTCTGGAAGGCCGCGGCCGTGACGAAGAGCAGCGCAAGGGCGAGAGACAGGGAGACGATCCCCCGGCGCATCTGCCGATGAGACATACTAAGACCACCTTTCATGCAAGGTGGTCTTAGTGTGGGCCGGGCGTTTCCGGCTATGCGTGGAAAATCGTGGAAAACAGCGGGCGCGCCCTCACGCCTCCGGCTCCCCCAGCAGACAGCCCTCTCCCACGCCGGTGATGCGCACGTCCGCCATGACGTTGTGCCGGTTCCCCTCCGCGGGGACGCGCACCAGGACGTAGTTGGGGGCGTGGCCCTGCCACAGCCCGTCCCGCTCCTCCTCCAGCAGAACGGGGAGCGTCTCCCCCACCCAGGAGGCCAGATAGCGCGCCTCCAGGGCGGCGGCGGCCTGCGCGGCCCGGTGGGCCCGCTCCTCCCTGACGGCGTTGGGGACCTGCCCCTCCATTTTGGCCGCCGGCGTGCCGGGACGGCGGGAGTAGGGGAAGATGTGCATGGCGGAGAACGCCGCCCGCTCCAGAAAGGCCAGCGTCTCCCGGAACTCCTCCTCCGTCTCACCGGGAAAGCCCACGATCAGGTCGGTGGTGATGGCGGGCCGGTCGAAGGCCGCGCGCAGCAGGCGGCAGGACTCCAGGAACCGCTCCGTGTCGTACCGCCGGTTCATCCGCCGCAGCACGGCGTCGCACCCGGACTGGAGGGACAGGTGGAAGTGGGGACACAGGTTGGGAAGGGCGGCGGCCCTGCGGCAGAAGTCCTCGGTGATCGTCCTCGGCTCCAGGCTGCCCAGCCGGATGCGCAGACCGGGCGCCGCGCTGCACAGGGCCTCGACCAGATCGATCAAGCCGGAGCCGTCCTTCCACTCCGCCCCCCAGGAGGAGATCTCAATGCCGGTGAGGACGATCTCCTGATAGCCCGCCTCCGCCAGCTGCCGGGCCTGCTCCACCGCGGAGGAGAGCGGCTCGGAGCGGAGCGTCCCCCGGACGTAGGGGATGATGCAGTAGGTGCAGAAGTTCCGGCACCCGTCCTGTACCTTGAGCATGGCCCGGGTCCGGCCCTCCAGCCCTCCGGCGGGGAGCACCTCGAAGCCCTCCCGGCGGAAGGGGTCGTCCACCTGCACCCACGCCCGGCGGCGGTCCGCCTCCCGCTGCACCTGCTCCAGAAAGGCCATCCGGTCCCCGGTGCCGGAGACGAAGTCCACCCCCAGGTCCGCCACCTGCTCCGGAGACGCCTGGGCGTAGCAGCCGCAGACGGCGATGACGGCGTCCGGGTGCGCCCGGCGGGTGCGGCGGATGATCTGGCGGGACTTCCTGTCGCTGACGGCGGTGACGGAGCAGGTGTTGACGAGGTACAGCTCCGCCTCCGCCTCGAAGGGGACCAGGGTGTGTCCCCGCTCCTCCAGGACGGTCTGCATGGCCTGGCTCTCGTACTGGTTGACCTTACAGCCAAGGGTGTAAATCGCAAAACGCATCTTCCAAGACCTCTGTATGTTCGTGTGGTGGGGAGGCGGCTGTCACCGCTTCCCGTCGTCCGCCGTGGCGTCCAGCCATTGCAGGGTGGTGCGCTCCCATGTGTTGCGGAATCCCATGTCCTGCTCCGGCCGCTCCTGTATGACCGCGCAGAGCTTGGCGTACTCGGAGAGGGCCTGCCCCAGCTCGCGGGGGTAGACGTCCTCCCATGTGACCGTCAGGCTGGCGCCGTCCGAGGCGACCCTGGCCCCGTAGTGGGCCAGGACGATCACGGCCCGCAGGGCGTTGCCCGGCCCCAGCTGCACGACCTGGTCGCTGGCCAGGAGCTGTCCCACGTCCACCCCCAGGGCGGACGCCAGCTTCTGGCGGCTGGCCCCGTTGGGGTTCCGCGTCCCGTTCTCCCAGTAGCCGATCATCTGGCTGGACGTGCCGGCCCGCCGGGCCAGCTCCCGCTGGGTGAGGCCCCGCTCCCGCCGGAGACGGCGCAGGTTCTTCCCGATTTGGCTCATGCCCTCTGCCCCCTTTTGTTGCGTTGTTCCATTTTAATGCAATTTTGCTTGAAAGTCAAGCAACAAAGCGTGATTTTGCTGGCTTGAATGATTGACAAATCAAGCAAAAAATTGTATAATGCAATCATATCCAAGCAAAACGCAAGCAAGCCCACCCGGGCCGGAGAGGATGGTCTGAGAAAAGTATGATAGAGAGAGCGGACCACCGGGGCGGGTTCACCGTGATCGACAACGGGCTGCTGCGGGACGTGCGGCTGAGCCTGAAGGCCAAGGGACTGCTGTGCATCATGCTGAGCATGAGCGACAGCTGGGAGTTCAGCATGCGGGGACTGTGCGACGTCTCCGGCGTGGGCGTGGACGGGATCTCCGCGCTGCTGAAGGAGCTGGAGCGCTGCGGATACGTCACCCGGGAGCGGGCGCGCAGGGCGGACGGCACCTTCGGCAAGTACCTGTATACCGCCCGGGAGCTGCCGAAACGGGAAGCCCCTGAACGGGAAAACGCCTGTCCGGGAGAAACACCTGAACGGGAAAAAGCCTGCCCAGGGGAAAACCCGCCTGTAAGAAATACCAAAGACGTAAGAAATACCAAAGCTGTGAGAAAGGGCGGGGCGTTCGCGCCGCCCACGGCGGAGCAGGTGCGGCAATACTGCGCGGAGCACGCTTACGCCATCGACCCGGAGCGGTTCGTGGACTACTACGAGGCGCGGGGCTGGATGCTGGGCAAGACGGGGATGAAGAGCTGGCAGGCGGCGGTGCGCAACTGGAGCCGGAGAGAGCGGACGGCGGGCCGGACGGAGCCCGTGTCCTTCGACAGCGTGGACGGATGGGAGGAGTAGAAATTGGTGGATGCGCTGTGCGCGGAGCAGGCGGTGGCGGGGGCCATCCTGGTGGACTGCGAGGCCAGGTTCTGGACGGAGACGAGGCGCTTTCTCACCCCGGACGACTTCCAGAGCGGGGAGTGCCGGCGCGTCTACGAGGCGGCCTGCGCGCTGGCGGACGACGGAAAGCCCGCCGACACCATCACCGTATGCCGCCGGGCGGGCATCTCCAACGCGTTCGCCGCGCAGCTGATCGAGGTCACGCCCACGGCGGCCAACGTGGCGGAGTACGCGAAGAACGTCCACGAGCGGGCGATCGCCCGGCGGGCGTCGGCCCTGTGCCGGCAGATGCAGGGCCGGATGGAGGGGGGCGAGGACGCCGCCGCGGTGGTGTCGGAGACGGCCGGCCGGCTGGAGGCCCTGCTGGAAGGGGACAGGGGCAACGACCTGGCGGACGCGGAGGCCGTCTTTTCCGCCCTGCTGGACTACATGGACGAGATGCAGGGGGGCGGCGGGACGCTGCGGACGTTCCCCTTTCTGGACAGATACCTGGGCGGGTTCGCCGGGGGGCGGCTCTACGTCGTGGCCTCCCGCCCCGGCGTGGGCAAGTCCGCCTTCGGCATCGCCCTGGCCCAGATGCTGGCCCGACGGCGGCGGGTGCTGTACGTCAGCCTGGAGATGGAGAAGGAGGAGATCGCCGCCCGCATCGTGGGCAGCCTCTCCGGCCTGTCCTACAGCCGGATCCTGAACGGCGGGGTCACGGCCCCGGAGGAGATGGAGCAGGTGTGGACGGCGGAGCGGGCGGCGGCGGAGCTGCAGCTGACGGTCAACACCGCCCCCGGCGCGACGGTGGAGCGGGTGGGGGTCTGGGCGAGACAGTGCCGGGCGGAGGCGGTGTTCATCGACCACCTGGGCCTGCTCCAGTCCGGGGAGAGGAGCGAGTACGACCGGATCACGGCGATCTCCGGAGGGCTGAAGCGGCTGGCCCGGCAGCTGAATGTCCCGGTGATCGCGCAGTGCCAGCTGAACCGCTCCACGGTGGAGACGGCGGACAAGCGGCCCCAGCTCCACCAGCTGAGGAGCTCCGGGGCGGTGGAGCAGGACGCGGACGCCGTGCTGCTGCTCCACCGGGAGGACGCCTTCCGGCCCGAGGGGGAGCGGTGCAGGCCCTGGGAGGCCCAGACCTTCGAGGTGGACGTGGCGAAGAACCGCCACGGGCGGACGGGGCGGTTCCCCCTGACCTGGTACGCCAACACCAACCGCTTTTCGGACGAGCAGAGAGAATGGAGCGTGCAGTCGTGGAAGTGAACGGATTCGAGGCCCTTATGCGGGCGCAGCTGTCCCGGCCCTGCGGGGGCGGGTACCGGGAGCGGCTGCGGCGCTACCACCAGAAGCGGGAGGCGATCCTGCCGCTGCTCCCCGCCGCCCTCCACGACCGGGCCATCCGGCGGATCGCGGAATGGGCGGGGATCTGAGGCCCCGCCGGGCCGCGTTTGTTCATTTGTCAATGATGTGAGACCAGGGAAAGCGAAAGCGTTTGTTCGTTA
>JAJPXB010000034.1:31626-68021 GCA_021205695.1 Clostridiales bacterium | reverse complement strand
CGTCCTCCCGCCCGCTGCTCCCGCCCTGTACCGGGGTGCCGTCCGCCGTGGAGGAGCGGATAGAGCGGGCCTGCATCTCCAGCAGCCGGATTTGCTCCGCCGTCCGCCCCACGCTGGCCTTCCGTGCCCCATAGCTGCGCAGCTTGTCCTCCGCCTCTCGTTTCCAGTCCATCAGCACCCCTCCTGCAGCGGCTCCACAGCGGGCATCTGCCCCAGCAGGTCGATGGCCTCGTCGATGGCCTTGTCCCAGCCGTCCGCCCAGCTGTCCGGGGGTGCGTCGCAGCCGCCAGCCTCATGCAGGGCGTTGTAAAGGGCTTCTCGTTCGATGTACTCAGCCATTGCCCTTTTCCTCCATCTGCACGCCCTTCCATTGCCAGTTGCCGCAATCGGTGTCGGGCTCGGCAAGACATGATAGACAAGGCTCTTGGCCATACGGCACATCCCTGTGGACACACGCCTCGCAGCTCCCTGTCACATCTTTATAGAGCTGCTCCATGGTAGCGACGGCATCCCGCAGGATGGCGCAGCCCTCCGTCCCGCAGTTGTGCTCATGGCCGCAACCATAGCATTGGTATTTTCCGAGCTGGTCTGCTGCCATTTTTTGTAGCAGGGCGACCAGCGTGTTGTAGTCCGTCATCGTTTTTTCTCCTTTCCCGCCGCCTCTAGCAGCGGCTCCACCTCAGCCGTGATGCCCGGCATGACCGTCTCCAGCAGTGCGAGATTGGGGCGGGTGCTGCCCCGCTCCCAGCCGCAGATAGCCCCGTCGGACCGTCCGATCAGCTTGCCCAGATCACCCTGGGTCAACCCCATCGCCTTCCGCCGCTCCCGGATGGGCTTGCATGCCTCGCCGTACCGGGTGACCTTCTCATCCCGCAGCTCGCTCCGCCGCAGGCTCCGCTTCCGCTGCTTCTCCTTCCGTCTACTGGCGGGGTCCCGGTAGTCGTGCAGCTTCTTCTCCCGGGCCAGGGTGACGCCGTCCACCTTGCTGTTCCGGCAGTCGGGGAACTTGCAGTGGAAGCAGTCAAAATTACAGTTTGCAGCCATCACACATATCCCTCCCATTGATCGCAGTAGCACTCGTAGTCAGTGGCACTGGTGAAGTGCTTGCTCTTGGGATTGCAGCAGGCCCCGGTAAATTTATCGTGCCAATGGCAGCCGGCGCAGGAGTGCCGCAGCAGCTCCCGGCAGTTCCAGCACAGCGCCTGCCCTTCTGGGACAGGCTCGCCGCAGACGATACAGGTGTCCACATCAGCCATCGTCGCTCACCTCCAGCTCCTCCGCCGAGAGGTAGATCCCCGGCAGCTCGGCCCAGAACTTCTCCACCATCTCCTGGCAGACCTGGGCGTCGTCCTTCCACCAGTGGGCGGCGGTGAGGCAGTCCTTGAGCAGCTTCTGGAGATTGTCCGTGTCCGGGCGTGTGCATTTCCAGTCGCCGTCCCGGTGACAGCGGCCCTTATCCAGGCCGAAGCACCACTTCACCCGCAGCTGCACCGGCCCCCGGAGGGGCCGCTCCGGCGCAGCTGCCGCAGCCAGGGCGGTCAACCGCTGCCGGGCGGCCTTGAGCCGGTCCGGCTCGTAGAATACCGGCTTACCACGCACCACCCGCACCGCCTTTTCCTGATGGGTGACGGTGGGCGGCTCCATGGGCCAGAAAACAGAAACCTTCACTTTTTTGTAAGCCTCCTTTTTCGCTTTTGGATTTTCC
The DNA here is from genome assembly GCA_021205695.1 of Clostridiales bacterium. Classification (GTDB taxonomy): domain Bacteria; phylum Bacillota; class Clostridia; order Oscillospirales; family Oscillospiraceae; genus Onthomonas. The sequence goes on along the minus strand of JAJPXB010000034.1, from coordinate 66,316 downwards.
CTTTTTCCGGTAAGGGTAAGCCATCCCCGCCGCCCGGTCTCCTACCGGGCGGTAAGGGTGATGTGTTACCCTTACCTTAGGGGGGTATGGGGGGTATCAGATACTAGATAAAAAACACGTTAGCTATCAAATTTTGATAATGCTAAAAAACACGTTAGCTATCAAATTTTGATAGCTACTTTTTCCGTTTTTTATCTATCATTTTCTTTCGGTTCCGAAACATTTTTTCTCTTTTTGCGGACGATCTCGCTCCCGTCCGTCCAGCCGGACACGATATATTTACCGCTTTCTTTTACATATTTCTTGAGGGTTTGGAGGGAGACCCCGGTATACTCCAGGATGTCCTTGATAGTGACCGGCTGATCGTCGCCCAGGTTGCTGGCATCATAGGCGGCGTCCAGGTTGTCCATCCGGCTCTTGGCCTTTTCCTCCTTGGTCTGCCGCCCCTTCATGGCTTTTTTCCAGCCCGGCGTCTCGTCCTCCGGCTCCAGGTCGGAGAGGGCGCCCGTCTGGTCGATTTTGTGGACGGGATGCTCGAACCAGACGTTGACCGGCGGGAAGGGCGCAAACTCCCGCAGCGTCCCCTCCAGCCGGAAGGGAGTGCAGGTGTCCTGCTGCTTCTCCTGGCGGCTGATCTCCGCGCTCAGAGACTCCCAGGCCTCGGTGGGCAGCTTGTCGGCGCACAGGCTCTCCATGGCCTTCCGGCTGAACTGGTCGTCCTGGCTGACCTTGTCCTCCAGGTGGTAGTCCCGCAGCACCCGGAGGCAGAGGGCGCAGACGGCGGCGTCCTTCCGCTGGGTGCGGAGGGCGTCGGTGACCGGCAGCTCGATCATATCCAGCAGGGCGTCCGGGTCACGGGCAAACACGCCGGAGCCGCTGGCCCGGTCCATGGATCGCTTGCTGCTTTGGGGGCCCTTGGAGTGGTGGTGGCAGTAGATCACGGCGCAGCCCAGCTCGTTGCACACCTTGTCGAACTGGTTGCAGAAGGCCGCCATCTGGTCGGCGGAGTTCTCATCGCCGGTGATCACCTTGTAAATGGGGTCAATGATCACCGCCAGGAAGCCGCCCTTCTGGGCCCGCCGGATGAGCTTGGGGGCCAGCTTATCCATGGGGGCGGCCTTGCCCCGGAGGTTCCAGAGCTGGATGTTCTCCGGGTGGTTCTGCTGCAGCCCCAGGGCGGCGTACACCTCCCCAAACCGGGCGATGCAGCTGGGCCGGTCCAGCTCCAGGTTGACGTACAGCACCCGGCCACGGGCGCAGGGAAAGCCCATCCAGGGCAGCCCCTCGGCAATGGAGATGCAGAGCTGGATCAGTGCGAAGGACTTGCCCGCCTTGGAGGGGCCTGCCAGCAGCATCTTGTGGCCCTGGAGCAGCACCCCGTCGATGAGGGGCGGGGCCTTGGGGGGCGGATTGCGCAGCAGAACGGAGAGATCTTCCAGGTCGGGGAGGTCGTCGTTGATGGCGTCCATCCACTCCTTCCACTCCGCCCAGGAGCGCTTGCCGATGTTGGTAGCTACCAGCCACTGCCGCTGCCCCTTGCGCAGCACGCCGGGCATCCGGGAGAGCCGGGAGGGGTTCCGGTTCTGGCGGTCGAGCTCCAGGCCGTTCTTCTGGCAGACGCTATAGAGATAGTCCACCCGCTTCCGGTACTCGTCATAGCTCCCCGCCTCGATACGGACAATGGCGTGGAGGCTCTTGCCCCCGGAGTGGACCAGACAGGCCACCGGCAGCTCCAGGCGTCGGATGGCCTCGTTCTGGGCCTCTATGGGCATGGAATCCGATTCCACCAGGGCATAGCGGAACTCGGTGACATTGTCGTTCCGGCAGCCCTGGCCGTCCAGGGGGTTGAACCGGATCCAGGCCCCCACCTCCGGGTTGTAGTCCCCCAGCACGCTCCCCAGGTCACCGTCGCAGATGGACAGCTCCTCGATGAGCTGCCCCGCCGTCCGGTCCCAGCAGCCCTTCTGGGGCATGAACTTCCCGTCCTTCTCCCAGCATTGGGTGACGTAGCCCACATTCTCCGTGCTCTCGAACAGGGTGGAGAGGTAGGCGATGAGCTGGGCGGCGGGGTCCCACTGCTCCGGCTCCTGGAGCTCCTGCCCCTCGATCCAGTCCGGATCCAGCAGCTGGGGGATGTCCTCCCCGCCGATCTCCTCATCCCAGTCCAGGGCACGGCCCTCGGGCCGGGGCGGGCGGTAGCCCCGCTCCATCGCCATCTGGACGATGGTGCCACCCTTCACCGGGTTGGAGTTGCCCCGGAAGCTCTCCCACTTCTTCCGGCACTCGCCGGGATGGAACCGGCTGTCCGCCCGGCTCCACTCCTCCCACACCTCCGGGGGATAGCCCTCCTCCTTCAGGGCCATCCCCACGGAGCACCAGTCCTGATAACTCAGCTCTGCGGGAGAGAGGACGCTCAGGGCGTCCAGCAGGTTCTGATTGTTGTTCTCGCTCATGGCTGTTACCTCGCTTCATCCGGTCGGTAGGTGCCGGGGTTGACGCTCACAGGCACCCGCCAGCCGTTGGCGCTGATGCGGCTGATCATCCGGCTTGCGTCCTCGAACTGCCAGGTGCCCACCTGACGAAAGCCCTGCCGCTCCAGAAAGCGGATCTGCTTCGGGGTGGTCAGTCCCTCCCGGCGGCGCTTCTCCAGCCGATCCAGCAGCTTGGACGCCTTCCCGGCGCAGGTGGCCTCGTCGGCGAAGATGCCGTATTTCTCAAGGGCGGCCAGCTGCTTCTCGCTGGCGGGGGCCGCCTCCCACCCGAAGGCGGGGACGTAGCCGGAGAGGTCGGCGTCGCAGATGCTCATCTCGAATTGCAGCGGATCCACCAGCTTGCGCTTCCGGTTCCGCATCTCCCGCAGCTGCTGGGCCAGGGCCTCCTCCCGCTGCTGGACTACCTCGTCGCTGGCCCGCTGCTCCGCCTCCTCGATGTCCACGGGGCCGCCGGCCTTCTCCAGATCGGCGGTCATTTGCCGGGCCACCTCCTCGCTCTCGCAGATGAGGCTCGCCGGGTGGCACAGCTCGTGCCGCTCGGTCATCCATAGGAAGTCCAGCAGGAGCAGATGATCCTTCCCCGGGGCGAGCCGGGTACCCCGGCCCACCATCTGGGCATACAAACTGCGTACCTTGGTGGGCCGCAGCACCACGATACAGTCCACCGTGGGGCAGTCCCACCCCTCGGTCAGCAGCATGGAGTTGCACAGCACGTCGTACTTTCCCTCGTCGAAGTCCCGGAGCACCTCCGCCCGGTCTTCGCTGTTGCCGTTCACCTCCGCCGCCCGGAATCCGTGGGCGTTGAGGATGTCCCGGAAGGTCTGAGAGGTCTTGACCAGGGGGAGAAATACCACCGTCTTGCGCCCGGCGCAGTGCTCCTCCATCTGGGTGGCGATCTGTTCCAGGTAAGGCTCCAGGGCGGAGCCCAGCCCCGCCGCCTGGAAGTCTCCCGCCTGGACGGAGACGCCGGTCAAATCCAGCTGCACCGGGAGGGTCAGCGCCCGGATGGGGCAGAGATAGCCGTCCTTGATTGCCTTGGGCAATGTGTACTCATAGGCCAGCGAGCCGAAGAATTGCCCCAGGTTGCGCATATCCCCCCGGTCGGGGGTGGCGGTGACCCCCAGCACTCTGGCCTCGCCGAAGTGCTCCAGCACCCGGAGATAGCTCTCGGAGAGGATGTGGTGGGCCTCGTCCACGATGATGGTGCCGAAGTAGTCCGGGGCGAACTGCTCCAGCCGCTTCGGGCGGGTCATGGTCTGCACGGAGCCCACCGTCACCCGGTACCAACTGCCCAGACAGGACTGCTCCGCCTTTTCCACGGAGCAGCCCAGCCCGGTGACAGACTTGAGCTTGTCGGCGGCCTGTTCCAGCAGCTCTCCCCGGTGGGCCAGGATCAGCACCCGGTCGCCACGCCGCACCTGATCCTCAGCGATTTTAGAAAATACCACCGTCTTACCCGTCCCGGTGGGAAGTACCGTCAGCGTCCGCAGAATGCCCTCGGCCCAGGCCGCCTCTACTGCCTGGCGGGCCTCCTCCTGATATGGCCGCAGTTCCATCAGAACTTACCCGGCGTCCACTGGTTCGGGGCCGTGGAGTACATGGACGTCTGCTGGGGCTGCTGCTGGGGGATGTACTGCTGGGTCGGCTGCTGCTGCGCCGCCTGGAGGTTGGCATACTCCGGATCCCAGGGGGCGTAATACTTGGAAATGCTGTTGCTCTTGCCCGTGCTGCCGTCGTCCTTCTTGTATTCCCTCACAGTGACATGACAGTAGCCCGAGCGGCCGATGACGGCGGGCCAGTTCATCCGCACCCGCTCGCCCTGCTGCTTCATTCCGATGGCGGCATAGAGGGCACTGATCTTCCACTCCATGCGGGTATGCAGCAGGAAGTTCTCGGTCATCACCTCGCCGGTGGGGCCGACCTGGAAAGAGACGGTGGCCTGATTACAGGCGGGGATCTTGCCGCCCGGCTTGGGATTATACCGGGCCCGTTCCACCTTGGTGACGGTGAAGGCGTAGTCGCCCTCGTCCAACAGGGTGTAGCTGTCCTCCCGCTGGATCTCGTCGTCCCAGCCGAGACACCCGTCGTTGGCGGGCTGCTGATAGCCGTTATTAGATTGATATTCCATTACAAAAACCTACCTTTCTTTGTCTCAGAACGGGAGCTCGTCCCGGTCCTTTTGGATCATGGCAAATACCTGGGGCCAGCAGGCCACCAGGACGCCGCTGATGAAGTCCGGCGGATAGTCCGCCACCGGCATATCGCAGGGGAAATAGTTTGCGCCGCTTACTGCCAGCTGCACCTCCTCCTCGGTGACGCCGTCCGCCGCCATCAGCTGGGCCAGGTCAGCGGGGATGCCACGGGAGGCCTGCTGCGTCGGCTGCTGAGGCATGGGCGCAGGAGCGGGAGGCGTTGCTGCGGGAGCGGGCGTCCGTGCCGGCTGCGGCGCTGCGGCTCCCGTCAGCCCCAGGGCGGCGGCAAAGGCGTCGTACTGCATGGGCAGCTCGGGGGGCAGATTGTGCCGGTTCTTGGCATCCCAGCAGGGATGGTGGGCCGTATACAGCACCCGCTGGCCGCCCTGGGCCTTGCCCTTGCCGTTCTCGTCCCGGACCACGATGGTCTTGTAGTTGCAGAAGAACAGAACGTCCGCCCACTCCTTGACCATGGGTGCCACCTGCTTCGACAGCTTCAGCTCCCACCGGTCATAGGCCCCCATCTCGTCCGGCTGCTCCACCTTCCGCATGGCTGCGTGGGCGGTCAGCACTACGCTGACCCCCGCATCGATCACGCCGTCCAGATAGGTCAGCAGCTTAGAGAACTCTTCCTTCACATACGTGTAACCCTTGCCATAGCCATAGTCCTCAATGCCCGTTTTCCCGCCCCGGTCGCACACGGCCTGGACGCACATCTTTTCCGCCCAGTCGGCGGTGTCGATCACCAGCGTCTGCTGATTGGCGGGGTTCTGCATCGCATACTGTACCGTCCGGATCAGCATCTCCCAGCTGTTGGGATCCGGATAGCGGGCAACGTCAAAATTACGGGTGCTGCCCTCGGTGTCGATAAAGACCGCCCCCGGCCAACAGGCCGCCAGACTGGTCTTACCGATCCCCTCCGGGCCGTAGATCACCACCCGCTGGGGAACGTTCATCTTACCCCTTGTAATTTCCATTTTCTTGCGCCTCCTGAATGATTAGAACTTGCCCGGCGTCCAGCGCATGGTGGGTGCCGGAGCGGTGGCGGGGGTCGGCTTTGCCTGAGCCTGGGCCATGCCGTCCTCAATGATGATGGAGCACTCGTCCCCGGTGCTGACCCTGGTAGCGATGGCCTGGAGGCCCTCGCTCTCCAGCCAGGCGCCAAACTCCCGGAGGGTGTCGGTGTCCATCTGCTCCAGCTTATCCAGCAGCACGAAGCCGCACTCGGGGTTCAGACGCCGGACGATGGCCACGGCTACCCGCAGCTGATCAGAGCCGGACATACAGTCCCACTGCTGGCCGTTGTAGCACAGCTTCCCCTGCTCCACACTCAAACCAGGAAGGGGCAGATCGGCCTTGTCCAGCAGTCCCCGCCGGCGGCTGCGGACGTCCTCGATCTGGCCGGTGAGATCGCTATACTGAGCGGCCAGTGCCTGGGCGTCCGCCTGGGCCTGGGCCTTTGCCTGGTTGTCTCTCACCATTTGGTTAATCTGCTCCACGCTGTTCAGCTGGCGCTCCAGCTCCGCTGTGGACTGATCCTCCAGCCCCTGGGCGGAGGTGCGGGCGATCTCCAGGTTGCGCTGTGCCTCGGCCAGCTCGTCCTGCATCAGTGCGATCCGCTCCTGGAGCTGCGACACCTGGGCCTCATACTGGGCAGCCCTGGCCCGCTTGCGCTGGTTGTCGGCGTTGCGGGCCAGGATGTCCTGCTGCTGCCGGATCAGATCGGCGGCGGACACCGGCTCCATGGGGGCCTCCGGGTGTCCAGGCAGCTCCTCGGCGTACTTGCGCTTTTTATCGGCCTGCTGGCCGACCGCCCACCGCTGGCTGTACAGAGACGATTCCAGAGCGTCCATCTGGGCCAGCTGGTCCTTGACGCCGATGATCTGCAGCAGCGTGTCCGCCTTTTCCCGGTCGTTTGCCTCCAAAAACCTGGGCAAGTCCAGAGCCAACTCCGATAAAAGGGAATCCAGCAACGCCTGGCCAGCCTTGCGGCCAGAGGGGTCGGTGACCTTCAGGGCGCCATTCTTGCCCTTTCTCTCGACGATGATGCCGTTGGACAGCACCACCCGCAGGTGGGGGTCGTCGGGGGCGCCCTCCCGCCTGGGATTGCTGGGCCGGTGCTTGTTGCCGCCCAGGGCGTAGGCGATGGCGTCCAGCACGGAGGTCTTGCCCTGGTTATTGCGTCCCCCGATGATGGTCAGCCCGGCGGCCTCGGGGGTGAGGGAGACCGCCTTGATGCGCTTGACGTTTTCCAACTCCAACTGCGTGATAGTGACGCTCATTTATTCCGCCTCCTCGTTCTCTGCTGCGTCTTCGCTGTCGACCAAATCCCAATAGATCCGCTCGCAGCTCCGTTCGATCTCGCTGCCCAAGTAACTCAGGGCAGCTGCAATATCATCTGCGTGGATTCCGGCCTCTGCCCCTGCGCTTGCGCACCGGATCAAATTAGCCATGCCTTGCAGGCGTTCCAGCTCGTCCACCAACTTCTGGCGGCGGGCCGTGCTCTCTTCGGAGCTCATGCCGTCCACCTCCACATCGCCCTGGACAGCTGGACACCGTGCCACAGGGCCAGAACGCACAGGCCCAGCCGTGACCCCTGGAAAACGGGGGCAGAGATGTCCCCGCTGCTGTAGAGGACTCCCACGCCATAGGCCAGTGCGAGCAGCACTGCCAAATAGAGGGCCTGGACCAGCACCCGCCGCAGCTGTGCGGCCTTCCGTGCGTCCCGGCGGGCCCGTTCTTTCTTGGCCGCAATCAGCTGCCGGGTCTCCATCAGCTCCCGCTGTGCAGCCTCCCGAGCGGCCTCATCCTTCGCCCGCTCGGCCTGCCGAACCGCCACAGGGTTGTTGACCAGGGCATTCAGCTCCAGGTTCTCCTCGCGGATCTGTTCATCTTCTGCACTCAAAATCATCATATTTTCTATTGTCCTTTCTGTCCTCGCCGTGGTATAATGACCACAGCGGCTCTTTATGTCTGTCGCTAACCTCTGCCCTCATCGGAGTTTGCCCCTCCGATGGGGGCGCTTTCTATCAGATACGCACTCCCATAAACCGCAGGAAGGGGATGCGGGGGATCTTGACACGGGCGTAGTTGATATCCTGCGGATTGCCCAGGACGACCACCGGAAAGCCCAGCAGCTCCGGCCGCTGCTTCGCTGTCAGCCGGATGGTGTGCGGACAGGAGCCCAGCACCCCGGCCACATCGTCGGCGGTGAGAAATGCCTTGTCGCTGGCGATCAGGTCGTCAAGGGTCTTTGCAGTTGCCATGGTTGTTCGCCTCCTTCCTATCCTGGTGTAGCTTTGCCATCTCTTTTGACCATTTGAGCTTCATGTACTGCAATCCAATGGTCACATAGTCCAGGTCGCCGTCTGGTGCATCGTCAATCAGTTTCAGTGCGGCATCTATTGTAACGATAGATGCTTGGGCGCTGATTTCCTTCAACATCCGGCTGACACTAGAACTGGCTTTATCTTCCATCGCTTCCACCTCCTCTGCCGTCCGTGCGTTCAGATCGCACGGCGTGTGTTTGTGCGTGCATTACTTAATCCCCATAAGGGCTAGGACATCGATCTGGAACAGGTCGGCTATCTGCTGCAGCCTTGCCCATGGGATGCTACCACCAGCGTACCAGTTGTAGAGGGTCTGCCGAGCTATCCCCAGCTTCCGGACAAACTCTGCCCGTGACAGTCCAGCACGTGCCCGCTCGGCCTCGATGTTGGCGATCAGATCTTTGTTACCTGAGATCCTTACGGGGATTTCTGCGGGGGCTTCTGCGTGATATGGGCCAACAAATTCGATCGTGTCTGCGTCGGGCTCCGCTGGTTGTCTGCGCAGCTCCAGCAGCAGAGCGGCGATCTCCTCCGGGCTGCCAATGATATGGAGTTCCATCTTCTTCACCTCCTTATCCCCCCCTCCGGGGTTACTGTTCGGCGTTGGTCGTCCTCCCGAGCAGAAAGTCGACGGAGACGCCGAAATAATCTGCGACCCTCCGGACACTTTCCAGCGACGGAGACCGGTCTTCATTCTCCCACCGTCTTACGGTAGCATTACCCAGGTCGCACTCTCGCTCCAGCTTTGCAATGCTGATTCCCTTGGCAGCGCACAGGGTCTTGATCTGCCGGTAAAGCATTTCTTTCACCTCCTATCATTTATCATTAGAAAATCAGCTATTGACCGGGCTTAGATTCTGTGCTAATATTAGAAGCACAAAGCGGGCCATCTGATCTCTTGAATTCGGCCACAGGTCTTAGCTTGTGGACTATTCTAACTCCAGCCTTCGCTTTTGTCAATAGCCTATAGACTAATTTTTGGAGGTGTAGTATGTCGCTTGTTGAAAAGATTAAAACGCTGTGTGCAGAAAAGAATATTACCGTTGCAGCGCTGGAGCGCCGCCTTGATTTTGGAAACGGCACTATTCGGAAATGGGACAACGCTTTCCCCTCTGGAGATAAGCTTGCGAAAGTCGCCCAGTTCTTCAATGTGTCGGTGGATTATTTGCTTGGGCTAGCGCTAGATAAGTATAACTATGACAGTGACCCGGATGGCCGCGCAGATGTGATATATCCTAAAACGAGGGAAAAGCTAAATAGCGTAACTGGAAATGACTTCCGTGAGACATGGTATATCTGGCAGATACTTCGCACGGCTTCAAATGCGGGAGAAGCAGCAGATCGCCTTCCCAAATATGACAAAAATTTAATTTCTGAGCTTTTCAGTCTTAACTGGGATGAAGAGGCGGAGCATATTTCTTTATACTCCGATGGGGACGCAGACCCTCAAATGGACGAACTAAACCGCATTGCCCGTCAGCTCGACAATCCAGAGCTGCTCCAACTGCTGGACTACGCTAGCTTTCTTCTTGATCGCATGGAACGTCAAAAGAATGAGCCGGGCAGTAAGATAGAATTCAGAGCGGCATTATAAATAACTCTCTGCCGCTAAATTAAAAACAGAGAAAGAAGGAGAGAGAAATGGCATCCGACTACAGAAAGCAATATATGGAGTATCAGAAGGAGCAGCAACGAAAAAAGGCAAAGCACAGCGTCTGCCTGTTCTTTGCCTTCCTGCTGGGTTTTATTTACCTGGTATTCCTGCTGTTTATCACCTATGTGGATAGTCCCCTCAGCGCAGAGATCTCGGCGGATCTGCTGGCCCTGGTGGGGGACATCGTCAGCCAGTTCCTTGTCTGGCCCCACATGGTGCTGACCCTCCTGGCCGTAATCTTCACCGGCTTTGCCTTCGCCCGGAAGAGCCGGAAGATGGCCCTGGCCGGGGCGATCCTCTACACTGTGGCCCTGGTGGTATATCCTGGCTATTTCATGTTTGTGATCCTGGAGGCGCTGCTGGCCTTCATCGGTTTTATGCGCACACCCTGAAAAAAGAAAAAAAGCCCCTCCCGGTGGTACCAACACCGAGAGAGGCGAGCGGCCCGCCTGTTACCAGCAGGACAGGGCCAAAAGCAAGCGAACCAATAACCACAAAGGCACCCTTGCGCCCTTTTATTGTACCAGACAGGGCGGCGGGGTGCAAGAGAAAGGAGCCAAAATGCGCTGTAAAAAATGCCACGCCGACCTCCCGGAGAACGCCGTCTATTGCCTCCGCTGCGGGGCAAAGCAGGGGACAGGCCAGCGGCCAAAGTCCCGGGGAAACGGCCAGGGGACGGTGTACCAGCTGCCTAACAAGACCTGGATCGCCCGCCGGGTGGTGGGGTATACCATCGACGCCGCCGGGCAGAAGCATAAAAAGACAGTGTCCAAAGCCGGATTCAAGACGAAGCGTGAGGCCATGGCCTACCTGCCCCAGCTGCTGCTCCAGCCACAGCGGAAAAAGGCGGTCACCTTCCGGGCTGTATACGATGCCTGGGAGCCTACTCACCGGGCGGGGAAGTCCACCATGGACTGCTACCACGCCGCCATGAACTACTTCCGGCCTGTCTGGTGGTACAACCTGGCGGACATCGACATCGACGACCTCCAGGCCTGCATGGACGAGTGCCCGAAGGGGAAGCGGACCCGGCAGAACATGAAGGCCCTCTGTGGCCTGCTCTACAAGTACGCTATCCCCCGTAACCTGGCCGCCCTGAACATGGGGCAGTATCTCATCGTAGGGGAAGGGGAGACCGCCGAGCGGGACGCCCTGCCCATGGAAGCGGTGGAGCTGCTGCGGACGCTCATCGGCTCTGTGCCCTATGCGGACTATATCGTGGCCCAGTGCTACCTGGGCTTCCGCCCGTCGGAGCTGCTGGCCCTGGATGCTCGGGACTATGACCCCGTCCGGTGCGTGTTCATCGGCGGGGCAAAGACGGAGGCGGGGCGGAATCGCACTGTGCCAGTGTCTCCGAAGATCCAGCCCATCATCGACCGGCTGACGAAGGACCGGATCAGCGGCCCGGTGTTCTGCGCAGAGGACGGCGGCCCCATGCAGATCCACCAGTACCGGGCGGCCTTCTACCGTGCGCTGGAGGCGGCGGGAATCGACAACCCCGTCACTGTCAAAGACGGGATGAAGCGCCGGAAGTACACGCCCCACTCCTGCCGTCATACCTTCGCCACGCTGATGAAGGCTGTGGACGCCCCGGACAAAGACAAGCTCCGCCTCATCGGCCACACCTCACCGGAGATGCTGCGGTACTATCAGGACGTAGATCTGGAGAGCCTCCGCCGCATCACCGACGCCATTTAAGCGTGGGCAATAGATGGGCAATAGCAAAATTTGAGCAGCGATAAAAGCTAAAAATACAAAAAGAAAAAGTTGCGGGACACAGTCAAATAAACTGTGTCCCGCAACCTTCTGGTGGAGATAAGCGGGATCGAACCGCTGACCTCTTGAATGCCATTCAAGCGCTCTCCCAGCTGAGCTATACCCCCAGATGGGTTGCGATATGTACCTGATTCAATTGCAGGGGTGGGTAACCGCACTGCCTGGACTCCCAGCTGAGCGACACTCCCATAAAACCGCTGTTCGGACGACCCGAACAACAAATGTTATTATAGCGGCAGATTCCTATTTTGTCAACTCTTTTTTCGGGCTTGAAACGGATTTCTTTTTCGACCCCATCGGGCCTCGTCAAAATCACTCAAAAATCGAAAAATTGTCGTTGCCCTTCTGCGCAGTTTGCGCTACACTGGTAGCCATGATGAGCCCATGTAAAAGCCATGTAAAAGGAGTGCTGTCTTATGTATTATATCGGCGTCGATTTGGGGACCTCCGCAGTCAAGCTGCTGCTCATGCGGGGGGACGGCAGGATCGTCAACATCGTCTCTCGGGAGTATCCCATTTCTTTTCCTCACCCCGGCTGGTCGGAGCAGAATCCCGAGGACTGGATGGCCCAGACGATTGCGGGAATCCAGCTCCTGGTGCAGGACGTAGACCGGAGCCAGGTGGCGGGTATCAGCTTCGGCGGACAGATGCATGGGCTGGTGGTGCTGGACAGAAATGACAAGGTCATCCGCCCCGCCATTCTGTGGAACGACGGCCGTACCGCCAGGGAGGTGGACTATCTCAACAACGTCATCGGCAGGGAAAAGCTCAGCGCCCTGACCGCAAACATCGCTTTCGCCGGATTCACCGCGCCCAAGCTGCTCTGGATGCGCCGCAATGAGCCGGAGAAGTTTGCCCGCATCGCCAAAATCATGCTGCCCAAGGACTACCTGGCCTATCGCCTCACCGGGGTACACTGCACCGACGTATCCGACGCCTCCGGGACGCTCCTCTTTGATGTGGAGCACAAGTGCTGGAGCCGGGAGATGCTGGACATCTGCGGCGTCCGGGAGGAGCAGATGGCCCAGATTTTTGAGAGCTACCAGCCGGTGGGCACCCTGACGGCGGAGATGGCCGGTATCCTGGGGCTCTCCCCCGATGTGATCGTGGCTGCCGGAGCCGGGGACAACGCCGCCGCCGCCGTGGGCACCGGCACAGTGGGGGAGGGGAAGTGCAACATCTCTCTGGGCACCTCCGGCACGATCTTTATCTCCTCAAAACGGTTCGGGGTGGATCAGTTCAACAGCCTGCACTCCTTCGCCCACGCCGACGGGCATTATCATCTGATGGGCTGTATGCTGTCCGCTGCCAGCTGCAACAAGTGGTGGATGGAGGACATTATCGGTACCGGCGATTACGCCGCCAACCAGGCCCCCATCACCAATGATAAGCTGGGAAACAACCACGTCTATTTCCTCCCCTACCTGATGGGGGAGCGCAGCCCCATCAATGATACCAACGCCCGGGGCACCTTTGTGGGCATGACCATGGACACCACCAGGGCGGACATGACCCAGGCCATGCTGGAGGGGGTCGCCTTTGCCATCCGGGACTCCTTTGAGGTGGCCAGAAGCCTGGGCATCTCCATCCGGCGGAGCAAGATCTGCGGCGGCGGGGCCAGAAGCCCCCTGTGGAAGAAGATATTCGCCAACGTCCTCAACGTCAGGCTGGACATTCTGGAGTCCGAGCAGGGGCCGGGCATGGGCGGCGCCATGCTGGCCGCCGTGGCCTGCGGGGAATACCCCTCGGTGGAGGCCTGCTGCGACGCTCTGGTGAAGGTGGTGGACACCGTCGAACCGGACCCGGAGATCGCCGCCCGGTACGAGGCCCGGTATCAGCAATACCGGAAGATCTACCCTGCCCTGAAGCCGGTGTTCCCCCTCATCCAGTGAGGGCAGACGTTCCCATAAAATGCGCAGTGCCCGGAGACAGGGAAGCCGTCTCCGGGCACTGATGTGATTAGGACGGGAAAGCTCATTCCACCCGGTAGACGTAGCCATCCTTCCGGGGCTTGGGCCGGGGAGCGGGGCCGTCGGCATAGCCCAGGATGCAGTGGCCGATGCCCTCATAGTCTCCCCGGATGCCCAGCGAGGCCAGCAGCTCCTTGCCCTCGTCTGTCTCGAACTCCTCCTTGGCCCGGTGGATCCAGCAGCTGGAGAGACCCACGGCGTGGGCGGCCTGCATCAGATTGCCCATGACCAGGCTGCCGTCGTAGACGTGGGTGGGGATGCTCTTGTCAGCCAGCACCACCAGCACCACGGGGGCGCCGTAAAAGGGGTCCATCCCCGGATTGCCCATGACGGCGGCGTTCATGGCGGAGAGCCTGTCACGGACGGCCTTGTCGGTGACGGCGACGATGATTGGGGACTGCCGTCCCATGCCGGTGGCGGCATAGGTGCCCGCCTTCAGCACCTGATCCAGCAGCTCCTTGGGGACCGGATCGGACTTATAGCTGCGGACGCTCCGCCGGGTGAGAATGGATTCCAATACCTGATTGCTCATTGTAGCGACCTCCTCTGGTGGGAAAATGCGGGGGACACCCCGCTTTTCTTATCTGTGCTTCTATTATAGGACGGTTCCTCTGGAAATGCAAGACGGTCAGATGCGCCAGTCGCAGGCGGCCTCGATCAGCCGGGCGCACTGCTCCAGCCCAGCCCGGTCTGCCGGGGAGAACCGGTCGGGAAGGGGGCTGTCCACATCCAGAACGCCCACCAGGCAGCCGTCCGGGCGGCGGAGAGGCACCACGATCTCCGAGCGGGACGCCCCATCGCAGGCGATATGAGTGGGAAACTGGTGGACGTCCGGGACGACCAGCGTCTCTCCGCGCTCCACCGCGGCGCCGCAGACCCCCCTGTTCAGAGGAATGCGGATGCAGGCGGGCTTCCCCTGGAACGGCCCCAGTACCAGCACGCCCTCCCGCAGCAGATAAAAGCCCGCCCAGTTCAGCCCCTCCAGGGCGTCCATCAGCAGGGCGGAGGCGTTGGACAGATTGGCCACCGTATCCCGCTCCCCCTCCAATAGGGCGGCGAGCTGCGGTACCAAAGCGTCATAGGGAGGCTCCAAAAGGGGAGAGCCGGACGGGAAAGCGGACATAGGCGCACCTCACTTGCGGTAAAATAAAAGGATTCTGACCTTATTTTATATTTTAACATGGCGGACGGCCCGCGTCAACGGCGGGAAATACGTCCGTCTGTTGGGACAAAAAACGCCGGTGAGGAAAAACGGGACAGAAGGAAATTTTGTCCTGTGCAAATCCCTGTTCTGTCTGGTATGATTATTCCAACAGGCGGGGCGCTCTCCCGCCGCAGGTATCTATCGACCTTCTGACAGAAGGAGGCAAACCTTATGACATTCCACAGCACGACCCGGGAGGAGGCCCTGGCCCGGCTCCACTCTGACCAGACCGACGGTCTGAGCGGACAGCAGGCGACGGAGCGCCTGGCGCAGTACGGAGAAAACCGCCTCCGGGAGAAACCGAAAAAGACCAACCTCCAGCGTTTTGCCGACCAGTTCAAGGACGCCATGATCCTCATCCTGCTGGCGGCGGCGGCGGTGTCCTTCGCCATCGCCTGCGTCCAGGGCGAGCCGGAGGAGTTCTTTGAGCCGGCGCTGATTCTGCTCATCGTCATCGTCAATGCCGTCATCGGCGTCATGCAGGAGAGCCAGGCGGAGAAGGCTCTGGATGCGCTGAAGAATATGTCCGCTCCCCACGCCCGGGTCATTCGGGACGGCGAGGAGCAGGTGATCGAGGCGGCGCAGCTGGTGCCCGGTGACATCATCCATCTGGAGGCGGGCGACTTTGTCCCGGCGGACAGCCGCCTGCTCCACAGCGTCAGCCTGAAAAGCGAGGAGTCCGCCCTCACCGGTGAGTCGGTGCCCTCGGAGAAGGACGCGGAGGCGGTGGTGGCGGAGGACGCCCCTCTGGGCGACCGGACCAATATGGTGTTTTCCGGGTGCAGCATCACCTACGGCACCGCCACCGCTCTGGTGACCGCCACCGGCATGGACACCGAGATGGGCAAGATCGCCAACCTTCTGGAAGGGGAGGAGGAGGGGCAGACCCCTCTCCAGCAGAAGCTGGGCCAGCTGGGCAAGTATCTGGGTATCGTGGCGATCGCCGCCTGCGCCATTATCTTCGTCATCGGTCTGGCCAACGGGCTGGAGCCTTTAAGCATCTTTATGACGGCGGTCTCCCTGGCGGTCTCCGCCATCCCGGAGGGACTGCCCGCCATCGTGACGGTGGTGCTGTCCATCGGCGTCCAGCGGATGGTGAAGAAAAACGCCATCATCCGCCGTCTCCCCGCCGTGGAGACCCTGGGCAGCGCCTCAGTCATCTGCTCGGACAAGACAGGCACCCTGACCCAGAACCGCATGACCCTGGTCAAGACGTATCTGGACGGGGCGGCTGGCCCGGAGGACGTGTCCGACCGCTGCACCCCGGAGGTATGCCGCCTGCTCCAATACGGGACCCTGTGCAGCGACGGAACGGTGGTGTTCCATGACGGGGGAGAGGTGCAGCACGTCGGCGACCCCACAGAGACTGCCATCGTCCTGGCGGCCCACAACAACGGCATGCCCAAAGAGCAGCTCAACCGGGACTGCCCCCGGCTGGCGGAGCTGCCCTTTGACTCCGACCGGAAGCGGATGACCACGGTGAACCGGGTGGACGGCAAAATCGTCGCCATCGTCAAGGGCGCCTTTGACGGCATCGCCCCCCTCTGCGTCTGCGGGGACGTGACGACCGCCCACCGGGTAAACCAGGAGATGAGCGCCTCCGCCCTCCGGGTGCTGGCGGTGGCCTATAAGGAGCTGGACCAGGTCCCGGCTCAGCCCACAGAGAAGGCGCTGGAAAACGACCTGACCTTCCTGGGCCTGGTGGGTATGATCGACCCGCCCCGTCCCGAGGTCCGGGAGGCGGTTCAGACCTGCCGCCGGGCGGGCATCAAGCCGGTGATGATCACCGGGGACCATGTGGTCACCGCCTCCGCCATCGCCAAAGACCTGGGCATCCTGGAGGAGGGCGATCTGGCCATCACCGGCGCGCAGCTGGACGCTATGACCGACTCCCAGCTGGACCGCCAGGTGGAGCGCGCCGCCGTCTATGCCCGGGTCTCCCCGGAGAACAAAATTCGCATCGTCAAGGCCTGGCAGCGGAAGGGCCAGGTGGTGGCCATGACCGGCGACGGGGTGAACGACGCCCCCGCCCTGAAGGCGGCGGATATCGGCTGCGCCATGGGCATCACCGGCACCGACGTGGCCAAGGGGGCCGCCGACATGACCCTCACCGACGACAACTTTACCACCATCGTGGACGCCGTCCGGGAGGGGAGAGGCATCTACGCCAACATCAAAAAGGTGGTGGGCTACCTCCTGGGCACCAACATCGGCGAGGTGATCTGCGTCTTTCTGGCCATGGTGCTGTGGCACAAGTCCCTGTTTCAGTCCATGCAGCTGCTGTGGGTCAACCTGGTCACCGACAGCCTCCCCGCAATCGCCCTGGGCATGGAGGCGGTGGAGCCGGACGTCATGAGCCGCAGGCCCAAGCCCCGGGACGAGGGGCTGTTTGCCAACGGCTTCGGGGTGCAGATTGTCCTCCAGGGACTGATGTTCGGCCTGCTGACCCTGGCGGCCTTCCTGGTGGGCGCCTCCGCCACCGGAAGCGACGAAGGCGGGCAGACCCTGGCCTTTATGGTGCTGGCCCTGTCTCAAGTGGTGCAGGCGTTCAATATGCGCTCGGAGCGCTCTCTGTTCCGCATCGGCCCCTTCTTCAACGGAAGGATGAACCAGGCCGCTCTGGTCTCCCTGGCGCTGATGGCGGTGGTGCTGTTTACTCCGCTGACCACGGTGTTTGGCCTTGTGACCCTCCCCTGGTATTTATATCTGGCGGGGTTGGGGCTCAGCCTGGCCCCCGCTGTGGTCATGGAGATCTGCAAGGCCTGCGGGCTGATCGGCGGGAAAAAATAAGAGCCGTCACGGGCAAAAAAGAAACAGGACACACCGGAGCCGTCAGGTTCCGGTGTGCTTTCCTGTCAAAAAAACTTCCCAAAAGCGCCTGCGTGATGTATAATCAAATTACAGGATAACGGGCATTGCGATAATGCCGCCGTCGGACTGAAAAACTATCATGCAGGGAGGGCGTTTTTATGGGACAGTGGGACAGTCAGATTGAACAGCTCCAGCAGTGGCTGGACGAGAGCCGCTATGTGGTTTTTTTTGGCGGAGCGGGGGTCTCTACCGAGAGCGGCGTGCCGGATTTCCGGAGCGTGGACGGACTGTATCATCAGCACTACAGCGAGCCGCCGGAGACCATTTTGAGCCACACCTATTTCCGGCAAAAGCCGGAGGGCTTTTTCCGCTTCTACCGGGACAAAATGCTCCCCCTGGAGGCCCAGCCCAACGACGCTCACAAAAAGCTGGCGGAGCTGGAGCAGGCAGGCAAGCTCAAGGCGGTGGTCACCCAGAACATCGACGGCCTCCACCAGAAGGCGGGGAGCCGGGAGGTGCTGGAGCTTCACGGCTCCGTCCTGCGCAACTACTGCGAGAACTGCGGCAAATTCTATGGCGTGGAGGCCGTCGCCCGGAGCCAGGGCGTCCCCCGGTGCAGCTGCGGCGGCATCATCAAGCCGGATGTGGTGCTCTATGAGGAGGCCCTGGACGATACGGTGATGTACCGGGCCATCGAGCACATCCGTAAGGCGGATATGCTCATCGTCGGCGGCACCTCTCTGGTGGTCTACCCGGCGGCGGGGCTCATCAACTACTACCGGGGAAAGCGGCTGGTGCTCATCAATCTCCAGTCCACCCCCTATGACCGGTACGCCAATCTGACCATCAACGAGAAAATCGGCCAGGTGTTCCGGCAGATCCGGGTGGAGTGACGCCTGTGGCGGGGACGTTCAAACCCCTTGACAGCCTCAGGGGCCTTGGATTAAAATGAGTTGCCAATAATTGAAATTCCCTGCCGACCGGAGGTAGGATACAGAGGAGAAGAGACTATGGCTAAGAATCAAAAACAGGTGAAGGCGATCACCTCCATGAGCGAGGACTTTGCCCAGTGGTATACCGACATCTGCCTGAAGGCGGAGTTGGTGGACTACGCCAGCGTCAAGGGCTTTATGATCCTGCGGCCCTATGGATATGCCATCTGGGAGAACATCACTCGCATCCTGGACGGAAAGTTCAAGGAGACCGGTCATGAGAACGTGGCCATGCCGGTGCTCATCCCGGAGAGCCTGCTGAAAAAAGAGGGCGAGCTGGTGGAGGGCTTCGCCCCGGAGGCCGCATGGGTCACCATGGGCGGCAGCGACAAGCTGGAGGAGCGGATGGCCATCCGCCCCACCTCCGAGACTATGTTCTGCGATCACTGGGCCCACACCCTCCACTCCTGGCGGGAGCTGCCCATGAAGTATAACCAGTGGTGTTCCGTGGTGCGCTGGGAAAAGAGTACCCGGCCTTTCCTCCGCTCCCGGGAGTTCTGGTGGCAGGAGGGCCACACCATCCACGAGACGGCGGAGGAGGCCCAGGCGGAGACGGAGCAGCAGCTAAACTGCTACGCCGACTTCTGCCGGGACGCCCTGGCCATGCCCGTGCTCAAGGGCCGCAAGACGGACAAGGAGAAGTTTGCCGGGGCGGAGGCCACCTACACCATCGAGGCCATGATGAAGGACGGCAAGGCCCTCCAGTCCGGCACCAGCCACTATTTCGGAGACAAGTTCTCCCGGGCCTATGACGTGACCTTCGCCGGCCGGGACAATACCCTCCAGTACCCCTTCCAGACCTCCTGGGGCGCGTCCACCCGACTGATCGGCGCGGTCATCATGACGCACGGCGACGACAACGGTCTGGTGCTGCCCCCTGCCATCGCCCCCATTCAGGTCATCGTCATCCCCGTTGCCCAGCATAAGGAGGGCGTCCTGGATGCCGCCTATGCCCTGGAAAAGCGCATCAAGGCCCTGGGCTTGCGGGTGAAAACCGACGACTCTGACCAGTCCAACGGCTGGAAGTACGCCGAATATGAGATGAAGGGCGTCCCCCTCCGGGTAGAGATCGGGCCCAAGGACATGGAGAAGAACCAGTGCGTCATCGCCCGCCGGGATACCGGGGAGAAGTATTTCGTCCCCCTGGGGCAACTGGAGGAACGGGTGCAGTCCCTGCTGGCCGAGGTGCATGACAACCTCTATGAGTCCGCCAGAGAGCGGATGGAGGCCAACACCTTCGCCTTCACCTCGGTGGAGGACGTGAAGGCCGCCATGGAGCAGCACACCTGCTTTGCCAAGACCATGTGGTGCGGAGACGAGGCCTGCGAGGTCGCCATGAAGGAGCGGGCCGGGGTGTCCAGCCGGTGCATCCCCTTCGAGCAGGAGAACCTGGGGGAGGTCTGCCCCGTCTGCGGCAGACCTGCCAAAAAGATGGTGGTCTGGGGCGTGGCCTACTGAGCGTCCCTCCGGCGGGAAGGAGAGCAACGCCGATATGAGGGCGACGAGCGCTCCCGCAGGATGCAGGAGAAGCCGGGGTTTCGGCCCCACCGCACAGAGCCGCCCACACGGTACCAGCCCCACCTCCTCCAATTCTCCCATGTCAGCCGCCTGACGGCAGGGGAGTGCCTGATGCGCCACAGGGGAGCGAAGGATCTGCCTGAATAACGATGGGACAAACCGCCTCCGACGGGGCTTGACCGGCCCGTCGGGGGCGGCGCTGTCTCTCCGCAGGATTCCCAAGACGGAAAAAAGCAAAAAAGATTCAAAAATGACAAGAACATTTTGACATTTGGAAATCCGCTGTCTATAATGAAACTATCCAAACCGAACACCTGTGCCAAGAGGGGAGGAGAGAGAGCTTGCTACAGATCGCAATCGTAGAGGACGATCAGGAAAGCGCGGAGACGCTGCGCCGTTTCCTGGAGCAGTACCAGGCCGAGCGGGGCTGTGAGTGGAGGATATCCGAATTTCAGGATGGGGAGGAGATCATCCGAAATTATCGCCCGGAGTATGACATTATCCTCATGGACGTGCAGATGGAGCGCCTGGACGGCATGACGGCGGCGGAGATTATCCGCCGCCAGGACCCGGAGGTCATCCTCATCTTTATCACCAATATGCCTCAATATGCCATCCGCGGCTATGCTGTGGAGGCGCTGGACTATGTGCTCAAGCCGGTGTCCTATTTCGCCTTCTCCCAGCGGATGGATCGGGCGCTCAGCCGCATCGACCGGAACCGGACGCACTATATCGTCCTGCCGGTAAAGGGCGGCTCTCAGAAGGTGGACGTGGCCCAGATCCGCTATGTGGAGAGTCGGGGACACACCCTGCTGTTTCATATGCGCCAGGGGGAGATCGTCTCCAGCGGCACTATGACCGAGATGGAGGGCCAGCTGGAGCCGTACGGCTTCTCCCGGTGCAACAAGGGCTATCTGCTGAACCTGGACGAGGTGGACGGCGTTCAGGACGGCTGCGCCGTGGTGGGGGCGGACCGCCTCATCATCAGTCGTGGCCGGAAGAATGCCTTCATGGAGGCACTGGCCAACCGTATGGGCGGGCGGACGAAATGAGCGCCTTTACGGTCAGCGATTTTTCCACCATTCCCCGGTACTACACCGCCCTGGCGGAGTGGCTGAGCTGCATGCTCCTGGTGTCGACCTTTTACAATCAGCATCGGCTCCGCGGCTGGCGGATGGCCGCTGCCAGCGCAGCCGGTCTGGCTGCGCTGGAGCTGGAGCTGATCCTGACAGACAGCCTGCCGGTGTCCCTCTGGTCGGTGGGCATGGCAGGGTCGGCGGCCCTGATGCTGGCCCTGCTGCTGACCTGTCTGGATCTGCGTCCGGTGGAGGGGGGCTACGTCCTGACCAGCGGCTTTATGCTGGCCGAGTTCGCCGCCTCCCTGAGCTGGCAGCTCTATTACTATTACGCCGCCTATCTCGCCGGAGAGGAGCAGCCCCTCGCCGCCCTGGTGACGGTGCTGCTCACCTATGCTCTGGTGTTCGGGGTGTATGGCGTGCTGTCCCGCCGGAGCTGCGTGGACGGCCGGTGCATCGTCGTCGGGCGTCGGGAGATGCTGGCGGCGGCGGTGGTGGCGGTGCTGTTCTTCATCATCAGCAACCTGAGCTTCCTCTTCCCGGACACCCCCTTTACCAGCCATTACGCTGCCGAGATCTTCAACATCCGTACCCTGGTGGATCTTGGGGCCCTGGCGGTGCTGTTCGCCATGTATTTCCAGCAGCAGGAGCTTCACGCCCGGTACGAGCTGGACGCCATCCAAACCGTCCTGGAGACCCAGTACGTCCAGTACCGACAGCCCCGGGAGAGCATCGACTTGATCAACCGGAAATACCACGACCTGAAGCACCAGATCGCCGCCCTCCGGGCGGAGACGAACCCACAGCGCCGGGACGAATGGCTGGACGCCATGGAGAGCGATATCAAGGTTTATGAGGCCCAGAACAAGACGGGTAACTCCATCCTGGACACGGTGCTGACCAGCAAGAGCCTCTACTGTCAGAAGCATGGCATCAGCCTGACCACCGTGGCGGACGGCACCCTGCTGAACTTTATGGACGCCATGGACATCTGCACCATCTTCGGCAACGCGCTGGACAATGCGGTGGAGTCCGTCCTGAAAATTCAGGACAGGGAAAAGCGGCTCATCCACCTGTCCGTCTCCGGAGAGCGGGACTTTGTCCTCATCCGGGTGGAAAACTACTACGAAGGGGAGCTGACCTTTGAGCAGGGGCTGCCCCGAAGCACCAAGGGGGACGACCGGTTCCACGGCTTCGGCGTCAAGAGCATCCGCTATTCCGCCCAGCGCTATGGTGGAACGGTGAGCATCACAACGGAACGGAACTGGTTCGACCTGAAGGTTTTGATTCCCAAAAATACCAACAAAAAGTGAATCGGAAGCCGTAATAGATCAAAATTCCCGGGATGTGGACTTTTTCACAAATTCACCCGGGAATTTTTGTGCAATTTGGAGAGGCTACCTTGCAGTTTACGCAAAAAATCGGTCAGTTTGTGAAAAAACACTTTGCAAATCGGCTCACATATGATATAATCGTAACCGCTTAGGGAAGCAACTTTATTCAAAAAGGAGGAAAATCAACTATGCTAGCTATTAACTGGGATGACGTCGTAAGTGTCGTAAGCCTGATTACTACACACTTGATCGCCATCGCCGTGGCCCTGGTCATTGCGATCGTCGTGATCGTCGCCGTCAAGGGCCTGGCCAAGAAGGTCAAGCGCCTCATCCGGGGCGAGGCCTGCATCGCAGTGGTTCTGGTGATCCTGATCGCCGCCAACATGATGTGCACCGGGCCTCTGTCCACCCTGCTGACCTCCGTGGCTGGCGTCCCCGTCAGCACAATCAGTGAAGAGACCACTGAGGAGGCTACGGAGCTGGTCACCGAGATCTGCGAGGAGGGCATTACCCTTCTGGAGAACGATGACGACATCCTGCCTCTGAGCACCACCAAGGTCAACGTCTTTGGCTGGTCTGCCACCAATCCCTGCTACGGCGGCACCGGTTCCGGCGCTCTGAATGACGCGTATGATACCGTTACCTTCCTGCAGGGCCTGACCGATGCAGGCATCGAGTACAACACCGAACTGATCGATTTCTACACCGAGTATCACGACGCCTCCCTGCCCAACGTGGGCATGTGGGCCCAGGACTGGACGCTGCCCCAGCCCTATGCCGCTGATTACGACGATAGCCTGATCTCCAATGCGCAGGATTACTCCGACACCGCCATCATCTTCATCTCCCGCGTCGGCGGCGAGGGCGCTGATCTGCCCACCGATATGCAGGCTGTCATCGATGGCACCTGGGCAGAGCAGAACAACGGCTCCACCTATTTCGCCGGCTCCTATGACGACACCGTGAACAACGGCTCCGACTGGGACGAGGGCGACCACTATCTCCAGCTGTCCAACCCCGAGGAGGAGATGGTTGAGCTGGTCTGCTCCAACTTCGACAACGTCATCGTCATCTACAACGGCGCCAACGCCTTCGAGCTGGGCTGGGTAGAGGACTATGAGTCCATCAAGGGCGTGCTGTGGTGCGCAGGCACCGGCCAGAGCGGCTTCGACGCTCTGGGCGAGATCCTGGCCGGTACCGTCAACCCCTCCGGCCGCATGGTCGATACCTATGTGTACGACCTGACTGCCACCCCCACCTGGAACAACGCCGGCAACTTCGAGTATGACAACATGGACGAGTTTACCGAGGCCAACGACTATTACAGCTCTTATGCCAACGTCACCTTCGTGAATTACGTGGAGAGCATCTATGTGGGGTATAAGTTCTACACCACCGCCGCAGCGGAGGGACTGTTCGACTATGACGACATGGTTCAGTACTCCTTCGGCTATGGCCTGAGCTACACCACCTTCACCCAGGAGATCAGCAACTACTCCAACGACGGCACCAACATCACCTTCGATGTCACCGTCACCAACACCGGCTCTGTGGCCGGCAAGGACGTGGTAGAGGTCTACTTCAACCCGCCCTATTATAACGGCGGCATCGAGAAGGCCACTGCCAATCTGCTGGACTTCGAGAAGACCGATACCCTGGGCGCTGGCGAGTCCCAGACCATCAGCTTCTCCATCCCCATCGAGCAGATGGCCTCCTATGACGACACCGGTTACGGCTGCTACGTCCTGGAGGAGGGTGACTACATCATCTCCATCAACTCCGACGCCAACACCGTCATCGACTCCGTGACCTACACCCAGGACACCACCATCGTCTATGACGAGGACAACGCCCGTGACAGCGACAACACCGCCGCCGTCAACCAGTTCGACTATGCCCGCGGCGATGTGACCTATCTGTCCCGTGCCGACGGCTTTGCCAACTACGATGA
Source organism: Clostridiales bacterium (assembly GCA_021205695.1). Classification (GTDB taxonomy): domain Bacteria; phylum Bacillota; class Clostridia; order Oscillospirales; family Oscillospiraceae; genus Onthomonas. The sequence continues at coordinate 42,017 of JAJPXB010000034.1, read as the reverse complement.
GGCCACTGCCGCTCCCACCAACTACAGCATGAGCGACGAGGCCAAGGCTACCTTCTACAACGTCAGCAACTACCTCACCTCCGAGGCCACTGCCGCCGACGAGGACGCCAACGCCGAGTATCCCACCTGGGGCGCCAGCAACGGCCTGTCCCTGGTCGACCTCCGCGGCCTGGACTATGACGACGAGACCTGGGATTCCCTGCTGGATCAGCTGACCATTGATGAGGCTGTCAGCCTGGTGGCTCTGGGCGGTTATCAGACCGCCGCCATCGAGTCCATCGACAAGTATCGCACCAACGACTGCGACGGCCCCGCCTCCATCAACAACAACTTCACCGGTCAGGGCTCCGTGGGCTTCCCCGCCGCCGTCATGATCGCCGCTTCCTGGAGCGATGACATCGCCTATGCCTTCGGCGACTCCATCGGCGAGATGGCCGACGAGATGGACACCTCCGGCTGGTATGGCCCCGCCATGAACACCCACCGCACCGCTTTCGCCGGCCGTAACTTCGAGTATTACTCCGAGGACGGCGTCCTGTCCGGCTCCATCGCTGCCAACGCCATTATCGGTGCGCAGGAGCATGGCGTCTATGCCTACATGAAGCACTTCGCCCTGAACGATCAGGAAGCCAACCGTTGCTCCATGCTCTGCACCTGGACCACCGAGCAGGCCATGCGTGAGATTTATCTGCGGCCCTTCGAGATTGCCGTCAAGGAAGGCAACTCTCTGGCCTGCATGTCCTCCTTCAACTACATCGGCAACCGCTGGGCTGGCGGTACCTATGAGCTCTGCCAGACTGTCCTCCGGGATGAGTGGGGCTTCGAAGGCTTCGTGGAGACCGACTACTTCGGCGTCTATGGCTACATGAGCGCCGATCAGGCCGTCCGGAACGGCACCGACCTGATGCTGGTCAACTACTCCACCACCACCAGCGAGATGCAGTTCACCGAGACTGCCGGCGCCCAGCAGGCCCTTCGGCAGTCCGTCCACCGCATCCTGTATGTTGTAGTCAACAGCCGTACCTACAGTGATGAGGGCATCGCCCTTGCCACCCAGGATAACCTGTGGGAGACCATCCTCACCGGTGTCAACATCGGCGTGGGCGTCGTCCTGGTCCTCTGGGAGTGCCTGCTGATCTACAACTATGTGAAGCGTTCCAAGAAGGGTGAGTAATTCCCCCGTCTTGACCTGTAAGCGATGACCTAAGTTGCTTTCCCGACCCTCCCGCCCCCCGGTTCGCCGGGGGGCGGGTTCCCAAAGGGTTCTCCTTTGGGAGCCTGTCGAAGCGGTTCCTGGCGTGATGACACAGGAACAGTTTCGACAGACTGAAAGCCATTTCAGCTGTTGACAATCCACGAACAAGCGCAAAAGGGAGGAAATTATGCTGAAACATCAAGACATGATCGCAAAAATGTCCCTGGAGGAGAAGTGCTATTACCTCTCCGGCAAAGACTTCTGGTCATCCCGGACGGTGGAGCACGCTGGCGTTCCCAGCATGACCCTGTCCGACGGCCCTCACGGCCTGCGGAAGCAGGAGGGTGCAGGAGACCAGCTGGGACTCAACGGCTCCGTCCCCGCCACCTGCTTCCCCACGGCGGCCACCATGGCCAACAGCTGGGATCCGGCTCTGGGCGAGGAGATGGGCCAGTACCTGGGGGAGGAGGCCGCCGTTCAGGACGTCTGCGTCCTGCTGGGCCCCGGCATGAATATGAAGCGCTCCCCTCTGTGCGGGCGTAACTTCGAGTACTTCTCCGAGGATCCCTATCTGGCGGGCAAGATGGCCGCCGGTTACGTCCGGGGCATCCAGTCCAAGGGCGTCTCCGCCTGCCCGAAGCACTTTGCCGCCAACAATACCGAGCTGCGCCGTCAGGCGTCCGACTCTGTCGTGGACGAGCGTACCCTCCGCGAGATTTACCTCACCGCCTTTGAGATCGCCGTCAAGGAGGCGCATCCCAAGAGCATTATGTCCTCCTACAACATGATCAACGAGGTCTATGCCAACGAGAACGAGCATCTCCTCCAGGAGATCCTTCGGGACGAGTGGGGCTTCGACGGCTTCGTCGTCTCCGACTGGGGCGCCTGCAACGACTATGTGGAGGGCGTCCGGGCCGGTTCTCACCTGGAGATGCCCACCACCGGCGGCGACTCCGGTAACCAGTTGGTCAAGGCCGTCCAGGAGGGCCGCATCTCCGAGGAGATGGTGGACCGCCGTGTGGACGAGCTGCTGGATGTGGTTCTCCCCACCCGGGCCGCCTGCGACGCCGCCAAGGGCAGCAAGTTCGACGTGGAGGCTCATCACGCCATGGCCCAGAAGGCCAGCGAGCAGTCCATCGTCCTGCTGAAAAACGAAGATAACATCCTGCCTCTGGCCAAGGGCTCCAAGGTGGCCATCATTGGCGACTTCGCCGAGATCCCCCGCTATCAGGGCGCAGGCTCCTCTGTGGTCAACCCCACCAAGCTGGACTCCACCGTGGGAGAGAAGGGCGTTATCGGAAACTTCAATCTGAACGTCATCGGCTTTGAGAAGGGCTATCCCCGGGTCGGCCCTGCGGACGCCGAGATGCAGGCCAAGGCGGTGGAGCTGGCCAAGAAGGTGGACTACGTCCTCCTGTACCTGGGCCTGGACGAAATCTCCGAGTCCGAGGGCCTGGACCGCTCCCATATGCGTCTGCCCCAGAGCCAGGTGGAGCTACTCAACGCCGTCAGCGCCGTCAACGAGAATGTCATCGTGGTCATGTCTGCCGGTTCCGCTGTTGAGATGCCCTGGCTGGACAAGTGCAAGGCTCTGATCCACGGCTATCTCTGCGGCCAGGCCGGCGCCTCCGCCATGCTCAAGGCCATCCTGGGCGACGTGAACCCCTCCGGCAAGCTGTCCGAGACTTATCCCTACAGCTATGACGATGTACCCTCTGCCCCCTATTTCCCCGCCAAGGAGCGGACTGTGGAGTACCGGGAGGGCCTGTATATCGGCTATCGTTACTTTGAGACTGCCAAGGTTCCCGTTCTGTTCCCCTTCGGCTACGGCCTGAGCTATACCACCTTCGCCTACAGCGATCTGACCGTCTCCGACAAGGAGGCCACCTTCACCCTGACCAACACCGGCAAGGTGGACGGCGCAGAGGTGGCGCAGCTCTATGTCAGTGCCAAGGTCAACGGCGTCTATCGCCCGACAAAGGAGCTGAAGGGCTTCCAAAAGGTGTTCCTCAAGGCCGGCGAGAGCAAGATCGTCACCATCCCCCTGGACGACAAGGCGTTCCGGTACTTCAACGTCAAGACCAATAAGTTCGAGGTCGAGGGTGGCGAGTACGACATCCTCATTGGCGCCAATGTGGAGGATATTAAGCTCTCCGGCACCGTGACCGTCAAGGGTACCGGCGCGGAGCTGCCCTATGATATGTCCAAGCTCCCCAGCTATGCCGTGGCGGATATCAAGAACGTCTCCGATGCCGAGTTCACCGAGCTGCTGGGCCATCCCATCCCCGACGGCCACTGGAGCGGCACCCTGGAGATGAACGACGCCATCTGCCAGCTCTACTATGCCAAGAGCCTGAAGGCCCGGCTGGTCTACAAGCTTCTCACCTACCTGCTCAACAAGAGCATCGAAAAGGGCACCCCCGATCTGAATATCACCTTTATCTACAATATGCCCTTCCGGGCCATCGGCAAGATGGCGGGCGGTATGTGCTCTCAGGAGATGTGCGAGGGCATCCTGACCATCTGCAACGGTCACGCCATCGCCTTCTTCAAGGGCCTGGGCAAGATCATTGCCGGATTTGTTCGTCAGCAGAAGATCATCAAAAAGGCCAACTCCATGACCTGATTTCCTTTGTCCCTGCTAACCGGCACGGCGTAGTGCACTTGCGCTGTGCCGGTGGGAAATATCCTACCTCTGATGAAGAAAGGAGATAATGTATGGAAGGTATCAAAAACTGGTGGATGAAGATCTGGAACGGATTTGCAGAGAAGCATCCCAAGGGCGCCGAGTGGCTTCGGAAGGGCGGACTGTTCGTCATTTTCAGCTACGTGGTCACCTTTATCAAGATGCTGCTGTTGATGTTCCTGCCCTCCTTCTTCCGGGGCATCGTGGGCGACGCCGAGTGGCTGTGGCCCAACATCCCGGTGAGCGTGTTTGGCGTGGACTTCAACCTGGCTATCATTGGCAACTCCCTGGCCAGTGGTGGCCTGGCCTACACGCTGGCCAACCTGAGCACCATCTTCCTGGGCGAGTGCGTCAACTTCCCCCTCCAGCGCAACGTGACCTTTAAGAGCCATGGTCCTCTGGCACCCCAGATCGGCCTGCACATTCTGGCCACCATCGCTGTGTTCCTGGTGATGAATCTGTTCACCTGCGTCTGGAACCCGATCACCATCGCCCTGATCGAGAACGAGGCCCTGCGCAACACTATCCAGAGTATCGTCACCACCGTTGTGACCGGCGGCGTGGCTATGATCATCATCTTCGCCGTGGACAACACCATCTTCGCACCCGGCTGGGGCGAAGGCAAGAAGAATTAAGCATTACATCGCAAGTTTTACCTTCTGAATCAGTGTCCCCGCCGCAAATTTGCGGCGGGGACATTTTGCTGTATCTGACGTTCAGGTGTGTTCCGGATACTGTTCCGGGCAGGGCGTGGATGCCGACTGCTCTTTAGCTCCGGCCCCGGTGGATGGGAGCGCGTCGTTGCTCCACCAGCGCCGGCGGATCGCGTCTCCCCGAAGGAAAAGACGGTTCCGCCTGTAGGATTTGACAGGGTGCAGCTTGCCCCGGGCGGCCAGACTGTCCACGTTTTGTCGGGTACAGCCCAGCAGCTCTGCCACCTCGCTGGTGGACAGGATGTTCCGGGCACACAGCGCTGACAGATCGCGCATGGACAGGGGCAGCAGCTTGCCGGTGCGACAGAGCTCCGATGCACAGCGATACTCGCCATTGGGCCAGGTGACCCACAGGCCGTCCGGGGTGATTTCCACCTGCCGGAACAGTGTACTATCCCGGAGAGGATGAGTCTTCTGAGACCTTCCCGGGAAGGGGAATGACCAGAGACGAAGCGTTTCGTCATCGCAGAGGATGACCAGCCGATAATGGCTGACAGGAGTCACAGACAGGAGACGGATGGGTTGCATTCAGATCACACTCTTTCAAATGGATGGCCGGGGCGGCTGCCTTCGGCCGGAAAAAATTTTCACATGATCCAATTGTAAAAGGCGGGCGGAACCGCTGCAACCGATTTGTCATAATCGGTAGTTTTTTTGTAAAAATTGGCACTTGACAGCTTTCAAGGCGGTATGAGGTGAGAAAAAGACCGTATTTCCGTAAGGCGACTCACCTTACGGAAATACGGCTCAAATATCCTCTCCGGCATACTGCATCAGACGCTCCTTTGTCGTCTTCAGACGGATGCGGCTGATGGGAACGCTCTCGCCGGTCGACAGAAGAAGCTGCAGCTCCTGGATCTGCTTTACAAGGGCCAGATTGACCAGAAAGCTCTGGTGGCAGCGGACAAAGCTGCCCGCCAGCTGTTCCTCCAGCTCTCCTAGCCGCCGGTAGCACTCTACCGGGCCACCGTCGGTGTGGAGGAGCGCCAGACGGCCCATGGACTCGATATAATGAATCTGCCGCAGTGGAATCGAGTGCAGCGCTCCGCTCCTGTCCTTCAGAGAGAGCACGGCGTCGTCCATGCTGTCCAACTCGAGGGTAGCCTTCTCCAGGGCATACAGAAGAGAGGCGGGCTTGATGGGCTTGACCAGGAAGGCGGTGGGGCAGCCGTGGAAGATAGCCTCGGAAAACTGGATATAGCCGGTGATATAGATAAAACGGATGTGGGGGTAGAGCTCCCGGAGCTGCCGTGAGATGAGGATACCATTGTCCGCCCCCAGCTGGATATCCATGAAAACAATGTCTGCTTCCCCGGGGGAGATGGCCAGCAGCTCGTCCCGGAGCGCGTCCCAGGAGTGGACCTGCCTGATTCGATGGGGGATTTCATAAACCTGATCGATCATGGTAGCCAGCGCGGCACAGATCTGCCGGTCGTCGTCGCAGATAATGATATGCTGCATATCTGTGCCCCCTCTCCGGCGCATTTCCGCCCGCAGCAGAGAGCGGAAATCCCACTTATTTCATTATACGGAAATGTGGAAATTTGTCAATGCGGCGGCAAAATTGGTTACAAAAGACAACTTTTCAGGAGAATGGCCGTCCACCTTCCCGGCAGCGGGAACGGAGCGGCACTTCTCCTCCGCCGTGCTCCCTGATTCCCTCTTTTTCCCACCCGTCCTCTTCTATAATGGTGGGGTACAGATCAGCCGTCCCCGTCGTGCCGGGGGCGGATACAGAGGAGGATGCAATATGCAGCAATGGCACACCATGTCCCCAAAGGAGGTCGCGGCGCAGCTAAAGACCGACCCCGTCCGGGGGCTTTCTTCCGGCGAGGCCCGGGCCAGGCTGGAGGAATACGGCCCAAATCGTCTGGAGCAGAGCGGGAAACGCTCCCTGCTCCTTCGTCTGTGGGAGCAGCTGAAAGACCCCATGATCCTCGTCCTGCTGGCGGCCGCTGTCCTCTCCTGGCTGGCCAGCGGCGGGGAGGATCTGCTGGATGCCCTCATCATCCTGGTCATCGTCCTGGTAAATGGGGCGATCTCCATCGTCCAGGAGAGCAACGCGGAAAAAGCGCTGGAGGCGCTTCGGGAAATGGCCGCTCCCCAGGCCAGCGTCCTCCGGAGCGGCAGGCTCTGCCGGATGGACGCCGCCCTGCTGGTACCGGGCGACCTCATCCGTCTGGAGGCGGGCGACCTGGTCCCGGCGGACGTCCGTCTGGTGGAGGCGGCGGGCCTTCGGGCGGACGAGTCTGCCATCACCGGAGAATCGGTGCCGGTGGAGAAGCGGGCGGATGCCGTCCTGGCCGGGGACACCCCCCTGGGCGACCGGGTCAACCTGCTCATCGGCTCCACAGTTGTCACCGGGGGCCGTGGCACCGCCCTGGTGGTGGAGACGGGGATGCGCACCGAGGTGGGACGCATTGCCGCTCTGCTTCAGAACCAGGATCAGGGAGAGACGCCCCTCCAGCGGAAGATGGGGGAGATCTCCAGGACCCTGTCCTTCCTCTGTGTGGCCACCTGCGCCGTCATGTTCGGGGTGGGACTGCTCCAGGGGAAGGAGCTGCTATCCATGTTCCTCATCGCCGTCTCTTTGGCGGTGGCTGCCATTCCGGAGGGGCTGCCCGCCATCGTCACCATCGTCCTGGCCCTGGGGGTTCAGCGGATGGCGGGGCAGCACGCCATTGTGAAAAAGCTCCCCGCCGTGGAGACCCTGGGCTGCGCCAGCGTCGTCTGCTCGGACAAGACGGGGACGCTGACGAAGAACCAGATGACCGTCACCCAGATCTGGACGGCCAGCGGCAGGGGAGAACAGCTGGCGCTCTCCATCGGCGCGCTGTGCAGCGACACCGTTCCCCGGCCGGACGGGACCTTCTCCGGCGACCCCACGGAGAACGCCATCGTCGCCGCCGCCCAGAGCAGGGGCATCCGAAAGCGGGAGCTGGAGGAGGAGTTTCCACGGCGGGCGGAGCTGCCCTTTGACGCGGATCGAAAGCTCATGTCCACCGTCCACCCCAGCCCCGCCGGGGGCTACCGGGTGATGGTCAAGGGGGCGCCCGACCTGTTGCTGCGCCGCTGCACCTCCTACTTAGACCGAGGCGTCCGGCCCCTGGACGAGGGGGCCAGGGTGACGGCGGAGACTGCCAACCGGCTGATGGCGAGCCAGGCCCTCCGGGTCATCGGGGTGGCCTACCGGGAGCTGGATCGCATCCCCGGTCAGCTCACCCCGGAGACGGTGGAGCGGGAGCTGATTTTTGTGGGCCTGATCGGGATGATGGACCCGCCCCGCCCGGAGGTGCGGGAGGCGGTGGCCGTCTGCCGCCATGCGGGCATCCGCCCGGTGATGATCACCGGCGACCACAGGCTTACCGCCGTGGCCGTGGCCAGGGAGCTGGACATCTATCGGGAGGGCTCCATCGCCCTCACCGGCGCTGAGCTGGACTTTATGCCCCAGGAAATGCTGGAGGAGCAGGTGGGCCGCTGCGCCGTCTACGCCCGGGTCACTCCGGAGCATAAGCTGCGCATCGTCCAGGCGCTTCAGAAGCGGGGGGAGATCGTGGCCATGACCGGGGACGGGGTCAACGATGCCCCCGCACTGAAGGCGGCGGACATCGGCTGCGCCATGGGCATCACCGGGACAGACGTGGCCAAGGGGGCGGCGGATATGGTGCTCACCGACGACAACTTCTCCACCATCGTCTCTGCCGTGGAGCAGGGGAGGGGCATCTATGCCAATATCCGAAAGGCCATCCACTATCTGCTGTCCTGCAATATCGGGGAAATTTTCACTATTTTCATCGCCACGGTACTGAACTTCCACCAGACGCCTCTGGTCCCCGTGCAGCTACTGTGGCTCAACCTGGTCACAGATTCGCTCCCCGCCCTGGCACTGGGGGTGGAACCGGTAGAGGCGGGGGTGATGGATCAGCCGCCCCGCTCCGGAAAGGAGCCGCTTTTTACCGGCTCCTTCGCCTTTCAGCTCATCTGGCAGGGACTGATGGTGGGCCTGCTGACCCTGGCAGCCTATTTCCTGGGGGAGTATATCCTCTCTGACCCGGGAGAGGCCTATCAGGCGGCGAACACCATGGCCTTCGCCACCCTGACTCTGTGTCAGCTGTTTCACGCCTTCGATGTCCGCAGTGACCGGGCCTCGCTCCTGGAGATCGGCGCGCTGTCCAACCCCGCCATGAACCGGGCGTTTCTCATTGGGCTGCTGCTCCAGCTCTCCGTCCTGCTGCTGCCGCCTCTCCAGTCGGTGTTCTCTGTGGTCCCCCTCTCTCCCGCCGAGTGGGCGGCGGTGCTGGCCCTGTCTCTGCTGCCCCTGCCTGTCTGCGAGGGAGTGAAGCAGATACAACGGCGGCGGAAGGCGGAGAGGACGCCAAAAGAGGTGGGTGCAGAGAAATAGCGCTGAAAGCTTACTCTTCGGTTGTAATTTGCGGAAATATGTGGTAAACTGAACCTGTCATCCCGGAAACGCACATAGATACATTTTTATGATACAGGAGGTTTTTTCCATGATTCAAGTTGACGTCTCCTCTGCCGTCACCAAGGCTGAACTGGAGGCTATCGCCCCCCGGGTGGCCGCCGCCCATCAGGTGCTGGACTCCCGGAAGGGCGCAGGCAACGATTTCCTCGGCTGGGTCCGTCTCCCAGTGGACTATGATAAGGAGGAATTTGCCCGCATCCAGAAGGCTGCTAAGAAGATCCAGTCCGACTCCCAGGTGCTGGTGGTCATCGGAATCGGCGGCTCCTATCTGGGAGCCAGAGCCGTGGTGGAGCTGATCCAGAGCCCCAACTACAACCTGAAGAAGAAGGACACCCCGGATATCTTCTTTGCCGGAAACACCCTGTCCACCGACGCCGTGCTGGAGACACTGGAGCTGATCGGCAATCGGGACTTCTCCATCAATATTATCTCCAAGTCCGGCACCACCACCGAACCCGCTGTGGCCTTCCGTATCTTCAAGGCCGCGCTGGAGGACAAGTACGGCAAGGAGGAGGCCGCAAAGCGGATCTATGCCACCACCGACAAGGCCCGGGGCGCGCTCAAGGGTTTGGCCGACGCTGAGGGCTACGAGGAGTTTGTGGTGCCCGACGACGTGGGCGGCCGCTATTCCGTCCTCACCGCTGTGGGCCTGCTGCCCATCGCCGTGGCGGGCATCGACATCGAGGCCCTGATGCAGGGCGCTGCCGACGCCATGAACACCTTTGGAGCGGACAAGAGCATGGAAAATCCCGTCTGGCAGTATGTGGCCGCCCGGAACGTCCTCTATGACCAGGGCAAGAAGGTGGAGATTCTCGGCGCTTATGAGCCCAGCTTCCGGTTCTTCGGCGAGTGGTGGAAGCAGCTCTACGGCGAGAGTGAGGGCAAGGACGGCAAGGGCATCTATCCCGCCAGCGTGGAATTTACCGCTGACCTCCACTCCATGGGCCAGTACATTCAGCAGGGCGAGCGCATCATGTTCGAGACGATCGTCCGCTATGATCGTCCCCACGGCTCCGTGGTCATCGGAGAGGACAAGGAAAACGTGGACGGGCTGAACTTCCTGGCGGGGAAGGAGCTGAAATTTGTCTGCGAGCAGGCCATGCGGGGCACCCGCCTGGCCCATGTGGACGGCGGCGTGCCCAACATTCTGGTCAACGTGGATACCATCGATGCCTACAACACCGGTGCGCTGATCTACTTCTTCGAGCTGTCCTGCGGCATCTCCGGCTATGTGCTGGGGGTCAATCCGTTCAATCAGCCGGGCGTGGAAGCTTATAAAAAGAATATGTTCGCATTGCTCGGCAAGCCCGGCTA
>JAJPXB010000034.1:0-31526 GCA_021205695.1 Clostridiales bacterium | reverse complement strand
GAGGACATGAAGGCGGCGCTGGAGGCCCGGCTGTAAACGCAATTCCTCCCAACCGAATAGACAAGACAACAGGACAGCCTCTCATGAGAGCGCTGTCCTGTTGTCTTGTCAGAGCTGTTTGGCCCTCAGTACCGGCCCACAATGACGCTGGCGTTCTGACCGCCGAAGCCCAGGGCGTTGGACATGGCGATGTCATAGCTTTTCCGTCGGGCGACCAGAGGGACGCAGTCCAGTCCGCAGGCCGGGTCCGGGTCGGTGACGTTCAGGGTGGGGGGCAAGACCCCGTCCCGGATGCCCAGGACGCAGGCGATGACCTCGGTGATCCCGCCTGCACCCATCAGGTGGCCGGTGGCCCCTTTGGTGGAGGAGACGGGGAGGCGGGCCGCATAGTTCCCGAACACGGTCCGGATGGCGTCGCACTCTATGGCGTCCCCGACTGGGGTAGAGGTGCCGTGCGCGTTGATATAGCCGATCTGCTCCGGGGCCAGCCCTGCGTCCTCCAGAGCCAGGCGCATACACCTCGCCCCGCCCTCTCCGTGAGGCCGGGGGGCGGTGATGTGATAGGCGTCGTTGTTGTTGCCGCAGCCCAGTATCTCCCCGTAGATGTGGACGCCCCGGGCCAGGGCGTGCTCCTCTGTCTCCAGCACCAGGGCGCCGCCGCCCTCTCCCATGACAAAGCCGTCCCGCTTTCGGTCAAAGGGCCGACAGGCATGGAGCGGGTCGCCATTGTTCCGACTCAGGGCGTTGCTGGTGGCCAGAGAGGAGATCACCGGTGGACAGGCGATGGACTCGCCGCCCACCGCCAGCATTACGTCTGCATTGCCATTCCGGAGCAGCATCACCGCCAGAGTGATGGCGTCCAGACCGGAGGAGCAGGCGGTATTCAGCGTGAAGCTAGGGCCCTGGATGTTATGGGCGATGGCGATCTGGCAGGCGGCCATATTCCCCAGCACCTTGGGGACAAACCGGGGGGAGACTTTTTTCCCTGTCCGGGTATACGCATCCTGGGTCTCGCTGATCTCCGCAACGCCGTTCATGGCGGTGCCCATAGTCAAGCCGGTGCGATAGGGGTCAATCTCCACTGCGCTGTCCGTCAGAGCCTCCCCGGCGGCGGCATAGGCCAGCTGGGTGAACCGGGCCATCTTATTGATCTGCATTTTGGGGATGAACTGCTCCGGGTCAAAATCCAGGACCTCCCCGCCGATCTGTACCGGCAGGTTCGTCGTGTCCAGTCGGGTCAACGGGCCGATACCGCACTTTCCGGCAATCAGATTGCGCCAATAGGTAGATACGCCCACGCCAATAGGGGTGACGGCTCCCATTCCCGTAATGACGATACGCTTGCGCTGTGACATTTCCAAACTCCTCTTTTGAGCCCGACAGCCGGGGCCAGTCTCTCATGCTTTCATCCATTATAAGCAAATTGGGGGAAAAAGCAAGGGGAAATCGCGTCCGCGCCCGGGGCCTGAGATCCAAGCTATACTGCCTGTAGCATTTCAACACCGCATCTGGCAGGAATATCTGAACCTTGCCGCAGCGCAGCTGCGCAAGGCAGGCTGTGGGGAGACTTCTTTTCTTCCTTCATTTTCCCCATTTTGACGCCCTTTTATGGGAAAAGGCCCGTTTGGGCCTGGCCGGGATGTGTGGCTGTTTGACAGACTAATGATTTTTAAACATTAAAAAATCTAATCCCGTTTTTTATTGCACACAAAGAGGGTTATTGCCTCCTCCGACCTATCCCCGCTACTCTATTGCGGAAGTTTCAAACGCCTTCTTGACAGTCTGAAGGCCCTTCCGGTTGCTCTGGCCGGAGGGGCCTTGCCGTTGTCGGGGAATGGGGCAGGATTTTCCCGGCGAAGCGTTTGCTTTGCTCTACCGGGGTGGTATAATGAAAAACAAAACACCTTCCGCCCCGTTGAGGAGATCGGAAGAACGGAAAGGGGAGACAGCCATGAAGATCGCAGTGGTCACCGGGGCCTCCAGCGGCCTGGGGGCGGAGTTCGTCCGGCGACTGGCCGCAGAGGAGGGGTTGGAGGAGATCTGGCTTATCGCCCGGCGGGCGGAGCGGTTGGAGACGCTGTGTGCTCAGGTGGAGAGCGCCGCCCGCCTGCGGCCTCTGCCTCTGGATCTGACCCGGGAGGACGACCTGGACGCCTATGCCAAGCGGCTTCGGGCAGAGCGACCGGAGGTCCGGTGGCTGGTCAACGCCGCTGGTTTCGGCAAGATGGGCACCTGTGAGGAGATCGGCCGGACGGCCCTGGATCAGATGGTGCTGTTAAACTGCAAGGCGGCAATGGATATGACCCAGATCTCCATGCCCTATCTCACCCATGGGAGCCATGTGCTGGAGATCTGCTCCACTGCGGCCTTTATGCCTCTGGGCGGGCTGGGGGTTTACTCCGCCAGCAAGTCCTTCCTATTGAGCTACAGCCGCTCCCTCCACTTCGAGGTGCGCACCCGGGGCATCGTGGTGACAGCGGTCTGCCCCTACTGGGTCAGAGATACGGAGTTTATCCCTGTGGCCCGGGAGACGGGAAATCCCTCCGCCGTCAAACATTTTCCCTTCGCCTCGAAAGCCCGCAACGTGGTGTCCTGGGCGCTGACCGACGCACGGCTGGGATTCAGCGTTTCCACCCCCGGCCCGGTCTGTACACTCCATCGCCTGGTGTGCAAATTCATTCCCAGGGACCTGCTGATGCTGGCCTGGGCGGGCATCCGGAGGCTGTGAGAGACTTGCCACCGTTCCCCATCTGTGGCATAATAAACAGGAAAATGATGGCAGGGAGGGCGAAGGCATGGATACCACAGAGCAGATCGGCCCCTATACGCTCCGGCAGGGCGAGGGGCTGCCCCGCGTGGGCCGGGACTCTCTCCTGCTGGGGGACTTCGCCACCCTGCGCCGGGGCGATCGGGTCTGCGATCTGGGCTGCGGAGCGGGAGTGCTGGCCCTCTGTCTGGCCCGCAGGGAGGAGCGGCTGACCCTGGACGGACTGGACTGCCAGGAGGACTGTGTCCGGCGAACTCGGGAGAACCTGTCCGCCAACCGACTGACCGGCAGCGCGTTCACCGGCAGGGTGGAAGACCCGCCGCCGGAGCTGCCCGCCGGGCGCTATGACCTGGTGATCGCCAATCCCCCCTATTTTTCCCCCGGCAGGGGAGACGCTTCCCCCGGGCCCCGGGGCATCGCCCGGACGGGGGGAGCGGAGGGGCTGCGCCCCTGGTGTCGGGCCGCCCGGCGGCTGCTGCGCAATGGGGGACGGTTTGCCCTCTGTACCCGGCCCCAGGGTATGGCGGCGCTGTTTGCCGACCTGACCGACTGCGGGCTGGAGCCGAAACGGCTCCAGCCGGTGCAGTCCGCTCCGGACCGGCCCGCCAATTTGATCTTGCTGGAGTCCGTCGCCCAGGGCCGTCCCGGGCTGGAGCTCCTGCCTACTCTGATCGTGAGGTGAATCTCATGTCCGGAACGCTGTACCTGGTCCCCACCCCCATCGGGAACCTGGGGGACTTCTCTCAACGGAGCGTGGAGACGCTCCAGTCGGCGGACTTCATCGCCGCCGAGGACACCCGCGTTTCCCTGAAGCTGCTGAACCATCTGGGAATCAAAAAACCCCTGGTGAGCTACTACCGCCACAACACGGAGACCAGCGGCCCCGCCATCCTGGAACGGCTGCTGGCGGGAGAGAGCTGTGCCCTGGTCACCGACGCCGGGACGCCCGCCATCAGTGACCCGGGGGAGGAGCTGGTGGCCCTGTGCGCCGGGGCGGGGATCCCGGTGGTGGCCATCCCCGGCCCCTGCGCCCTGGTCACCGCCCTGGCAGTCTCCGGGCTGCCCACGGGGCGGTTCACCTTCGAGGGCTTTCTCGCCATGAACAAAAAGAACCGTCGGCGGCACCTGGAGTCCCTTCTCCGGGAGGAGCGGACAATGATCTTCTACGAGGCGCCCCATAAGCTCTGCGCCACCCTGGACGACCTCAGGGACGCCTTCGGCCCGGAGCGGCGGGTGGCCCTGTGCAGGGAACTGACCAAGCTCCACGAGGAGGTCCGCAGGACCACTCTGGCCCAGGCGGCGGACTGGTATCGGGAGAATCCGCCCCGGGGAGAGTTCGTTCTGGTGGTGGAGGGCTGTCCGCCACGGGAGACAGAGACGCCGCCCCTGGAGGAGGGAGTGGAACGGGTGCTGGAGCTCCAGGCCGGAGGAATGCGGCTGAAGGACGCCGCCCGCCAGGTGGCCGGAGAGACGGGGCTTTCCAAAAACGACCTGTACCGAAGGGCCGTAGAGGAGGGGGAGGACTGACGCCGGACCCCGTCTGTAAATCGCACGGATTTGGATTTATTCAGGTGATTTTCCTTGCCCCTCCTGTCGTGAAATGGTATAATGTGGCGAACAGAGAGAACGGGAGGGAACGCCGTGGATCAGGTACAGGAGCAGTCGCAGACAGAGAGCAACACCTGGGAGCAGGTGCAGGAGCCGGGACCGGAGCAGACCGAGGAGACGCCCTATACGCCCCCGGTTCGCCGCCATCGCCGCCGCCAGCGGCGTAAAACCCCCTGGGCCAGGGTGGAGCTGATTTTTTTCGGCATCGCCGCCCTGTTGGCCCTGGTTATGACGGTCACAGAGGCTGTCCATGTGGTTCACCTCATCTCATCGGCGGTGGAGACCGGCGGCGCGTCCGACGCTGATGATGGGGAGGCGAGCGGCACAGAGGATGAGACGCTGACGGACGTCACAGAGGCTGAGGAGGAGAGCGACCCCAAAGACGACCCAGAGGTGGCTCAGTACGCTGATGATACGGGCTACGGCGGTCAGCTCTATGCGCTGCTGGACGATTACCCGGAGACAGCCACAGTGCTGAAAAATCTGTCCGTCTATCCGGAAAATATCCTCTCCTTTGTGGTGCGCTACCCCGAGGCCATGCCCTTTGCGGTGAACTATCTGGACTATCTGGCAGGGAACACGGAGACGGCCATCGACCTCTCCGCAGAGGGCAGCTCCACCAGCTTTCCCTCCCTTATCCAGTGGGACGAGCGGTGGGGCTATGAGAGCTACGGAGACGGGGTCATCGGTACCTCCGGCTGTGGGCCGACGGCGCTCTCTATGGTTTCCCTCTACCTCACCGGCTGGAACGACAACGACCCGGCGTCCATCGCCAGCTATGCCCAGGAGAACGGCTATTACGTCAGCGGCTATGGCTCCTCCTGGACGCTGATGAGCGAGGCGTGCGGGCAGTTCGGCCTGAAGGCCACCGAGCTGACCCTGGATGAAAATCAGGTTATCCAGGCACTGGAGGAGGGTCATCCGGTCATCTGCTCCGTGGGGGAGGGCGTCTTTACGGACAACGGCCACTACATCGTCATCTATGCCTACAACGAGGCGGACGGGACCCTCTCCATCCGCGACCCCAACAGCCCCACCAACAGCGCCAGGAGCTGGAGCTTCAGCGATTTCTCCGACCAGATTAACAATTTGTGGAGCTTCGAGGCGATTGCGTCGTAGCAGGCCACAATATACAAAACAGGCAGGAACGTTTGATCACGTTTCTGCCTGTTTTTTGACGAAAAATCCGGATTCAGTACCCCAGATCCTCACCCACCAGGATGACGTGGATGCGTCCGGGGGTGCGGCTGCGGCGGGTGATGAGGAACTGGCAGCAGATGCTGTCCGGGTCCTGGCAGTCGGCGCACCGGCCCCGGCTGGTGCAAGGGGTGGAGAGGCCGAAGCGGATAGCGTTGGTAGGGGCGGCCACATTTCTGGCCCGCTTCATGGCGGCGTCCAGGTCGGCACAGACCTTGTTCATCCCGGCGATCACCACCACCTGTTTTGGGCCGAAGGCCAGGGCGGCGATCCGGTTGCCGTTGCCGTCGATGTTCACCAGCATACCGTCCAGGGTGACGGCGTTGGCGGAGAGAAAATAGGTGTCGCAGAACAGGGTCCGACGATAGACCTCCTGAATCTCCTCCGGGTCGGTGGGGGCGTGGCGATCCAGAGCGGTGCAGCCGGAGGAGCGGATGGCGTCCAGCAGGCCGATCTCCTCCAGCGTGGTGGAGCCGCCCCAGGCCACAGATGTACCGGGGAGAAGAAACCGCCTGCCTGCCTCCAGAGCGTCAGCTGTGGTGGCGCAATATTCCCCGCTCATGCCCCGGCGCTCCAGCCCCTGGATGACTGTACGGGCGGCCGCTTCCCGGTAAATGCTCACGTTGCTCATATCAGCTTCCCTCCTGTGGGGAGACGGAGGCCTCCGGCGGGAGATGGGCGGTGATGTATGCCTTTAACTTCTCAAAGGTGATGGGGCTGACGTCGTGCTCCATCCGGCAGGCGTCCTCTGCGGCCACGTCGGCGGGAACCCCCAGGGAGATCAGCCACCTGCTGAGCAGCACATGGCGCTCGTAGATCGTCTCTGCGATCTCCCGGCCGGAGGCGGTCAGCTCCAGCAGACCGTCCTTTCCCATGGTGATGTAGCCATTCTCCCGGAGTAGGCTCACTGCCCGGCTGACGCTGGGCTTGGAGAACTCCAGCTTGTGCGCCACGTCGATGGAGCGGGCGGAGCCCTTCTCCAGCTGTATCATCAAAATGGCTTCCAGATAGTTTTCGGCTGATTCATGAATTTTCATCGGCTTGGCCCTCCATGCCTGGGGTGGTCTGTTCCGTCAACCTGACGGAATTTCTGCTTTTAAGGATACCACATATCGTGAAAACAATCAAGACTGAAATTAGCTATTGACAACCGAAGTTAGTTGGAGTAAACTAACATTGCATCAAGGGTTAGCCTAGCTTAACTTTGTGAGAAAAAACGAACAAATGACATATGGAGGGATACATGATGCCTTTGACTATGGCCCCCACCGGGCAGGAGAATACCGTCAAGCGCATTACCGGGAAGGACGAGACCCGTCGTTTCCTGGCAAACCTCGGCTTTGTAGAGGGCGGAAGCGTGACGGTGATCAGCGAGGTCTCCGGGAACCTGATCGTCAACGTGAAGGACACCCGGATCGCCCTGAGCAAGAGCATGGCAAATCGAGTGATGGTATAACAGAGAAGGGGAGAATAAAATGAAGACACTGAGAGATGTACAGCCGGGGCAGACCGCCAGGGTGGTCCGCCTCCACGGAGAGGGCCCGGTGCGCCGCCGGATCATGGACATGGGCATTACAAAGGGGACGGATTTGACCGTCCGCAAGGTGGCGCCCCTGGGCGACCCGGTGGAGATCACCGTCCGGGGCTATGAGCTGTCCGTCCGTAAGGGCGACGCGGACTGCATCGAGGTCAAGTGAGCGGATTTTCCTTTCCAGGGAAATCTATCGTATCAAAGAGAGGAAGTAAGCATCATGGCACAGATCAAAATCGCTCTGGCGGGCAACCCGAACTGTGGCAAGACCACCATGTTCAACGCCCTGACCGGAGCCTCCCAGTATGTGGGCAACTGGCCCGGGGTCACCGTGGAGAAGAAGGAGGGCAAGCTCAGAGGCTATAAGGACGTGATTGTCACCGACCTGCCCGGCATCTACTCCCTGAGCCCCTACACCCTGGAGGAAGTCGTCTCCAGAAACTACTTGCTCAATGAGAAGCCGGATGTTATCATTAATCTGGTGGATGGCTCCAACATCGAGCGCAACCTGTACCTCACTACCCAGATTTTGGAGCTGGGCCTGCCGGTGCTCATCGCCCTGAACATGATGGATGTGGTCAAGAAGCGGGGCGACGAGATCAACGTGGAGAAGCTGTCCAGGGAGTTGGGATGCCCCATCGTGGAGACCGCCGCCGTCACCGGCGAGGGCCTGGACGAGATGGCGAAGAAGGCAGTAGAGCTGGCGAACAGCCATCAGGCCGCTCCGACCCCCAAGGGCTTTATCAAGGAGATCGAGAGCGCGCTGACGGAGATCTCCGCCGCCATCGAGGGAAAGGTATCCAACCCCGCCGCCCTGCGCTGGTACGCCGTCAAGGTGTTTGAACGAGACGAGAAGGTGCTGGCCGATCTGGGCTATGGGGAGAATTTCCCGGATGAGCTGGAGTCCGTCATCGCCCGGGTGGAGGAGAATCTGGACGACGATGCCGAGAGCATCATCACCGGCCAGCGGTACGATGCCATCGGTCGCATTGTAAGCAAGACCGTCCGCAAGAAGGAGTCCGGACTGACCATGTCCGACAAGATCGACCGGGTGGTCACCAACCGGGTGCTGGCGCTGCCCATCTTCGCGCTGGTCATCTGCTTTATCTACTGGGTATCCGTCTCCACAGTGGGCTCCTGGTGGACGGACTGGGCCAACGATCAGCTTTTGGGAGAGGACGGCTGGTTCCTGTTCGGCATCGGTCGCTCCGCCTATGACGACGCCGCCGACGAATTTAACGAGGCGGATCAGATTATCAACGGCGCGGACTATTACGATGCGGACGCCGCCGATATGCTCCACTCCGATGGCTACATTGACCAGGCGGTGGCCGCAGGCTACGCCTTCGACGCAGAGAGCGACGATGTGGAGGCTCTGGAGGCCCTGGCCGCGGAGATCGAGGCAGACGGCGGCCTGACCGTCAGCGTGGATATCTGGGATCTGGAGGAGATGGAAATCACGGACACCATCTCCGTCACTGTGGAGGACTTCCTGGCCGCCGCCGAGGTGGAGGAGCCCGACCCTGCGGACTACAGCCCTGTTTACATCCCCGGCATCTACACCCTGCTCCAGACCGGTCTGGAGACCATCGACTGCAATGAGGTGCTCCAGGCGCTGATCCTGGACGGCATCTGGGCGGGCGTGGGCGCCGTCCTGGGCTTCGTGCCGCAGATGCTGGTGCTGTTCTTCTTCATGGCAATCCTGGAGGATTGCGGCTATATGGCCCGCATCGCCTTCATCATGGACCGTATCTTCCGCCGCTTCGGTCTCTCCGGCAAGAGCTTCATCCCCCTGCTCATCGGCACCGGCTGCGGCATCCCCGGCGTCATGGCTACCCGAACCATAGAGAACGAATCCGACCGCAAGATGAGCATCATGACCACCACCTTCATGCCCTGCGGGGCCAAGCTGCCCATCATCGCCCTGATTGCCGGTGCACTGTTTGACGACGCCTGGTGGGTCGGCCCCTCCTGCTATTTCCTGGGCATCGCCGCCGTCCTGTTTACCGGAATCGTGATGAAGAAGACGAAGGCCTTTGCCGGAGACCCCGCTCCCTTTGTCATGGAGCTGCCCGCCTATCATATGCCCCGCCCCAAGGGCGTGCTGATCCATATGTGGGATCGTGCCAAGAGCTTCATCAAGAAGGCGGGCACCATTATCCTGCTGGCCAGCGCCCTGGTGTGGTTCCTCTCCAGCTTCGGCTTTGAAAACGGCTTCGGCATGGTGGAGGATATGGACAACTCTCTGCTGGCCGTTGTGGGCGGAGCGCTCTCCTTTATCTTTGTCCCCCTGGGCTTCGGCGACTGGAAGGCCACCGCTGCCGTGGTCACCGGCCTGATCGCCAAGGAGAACGTGGTGGGCACCTTCGGTGTGCTGTACGCCGGTCTGGAGGAGGTCTCCGAGTCCGGCTATGAGACCTGGGCCATCCTGCGCCAGACCTATACTGCCGCCGCTGCCTACTCCTTCCTGGCCTTCAACCTGCTGTGCGCCCCCTGCTTTGCCGCCATCGGCGCCATGAGACGGGAGTTTGGCACCACCAAATGGACCCTTGCCGCCGTGGGCTACCAGTGCCTGCTGGCCTGGTGCGTGGCGCTGGTGATTTACCAGCTGGCCGGTCTGCTCACCGGAGTCTGCGCCTTCGGCTTCTGGACGGTGGTTGCCGTCGCCCTGGTAGTGCTGGGCATCTACCTCCTGGCCCGTCCGGGCTACAAGCCGGAGAGCGAGCACCTCTCCAGACGGGCTGCCGCCAATCTGTGATCTGCCTCCTCATGGGAGCTGTCCAACGCTGCGTAATTTGGCCTGCCGCCTGACTGTGACGGCAGAGAAAGGAGCATGAAAATGGGAACGGTACTTGTGGTGATCATCCTGATTGTCCTGTTCGTCCTCGCCTTTCGGGCGACGGTGAAGGAGATGAAAAAGGGCGGCTGCGCCTACTGCTCCGCCTGCTCCTCCCACCGTCCGTCGGGCAAGAAGAGCGTAAAAACGCCCTCCGGCTGCACCGGAGCGTGCAGTGCGTGCAGTCACCGCTGCCACTGAGCCGATCTGTCCCCCTGGCGAAAGCCGGGGGGATTTTTTGCCCTCCCGACACGCGACGGTGCGCCCCTGCTGATCTGTTCCGGAAGCTGCTGACAGAATCTTACTATTTTATGAAAGTTGCCGTGTTAGGATTGACAAAACCGCCAATCCCATTTAAGATTAACATGAATCATTTTTCGACCTCATTCAACCTTTCTTTTCGGAAATGGAGAAATCGCCATGAAAAAATGCCCTGTGTGCGGAGTGGAACACTCCGACATCGTTCCTGTCTGCTCCATTTGCGGCAGCCCCCTGACCGACGTAGTGCCTATCCCTGACAGCGCCCCCGCTCCCGAGGAGAACGGCGTTACCCTGAGCGAGACCAAGGCAGAGATGCCCAAAAAGGAAGCGCCCGTAACAGAGGCTTCAAAGGAAGAAGCCCCCAAGACAGAAATCCCCGCCAATGAATCTGCGCCCCTGCATGAGTCTCCATCTGAGCAGCAGCCCGACGTTTCCATGGCGGATATTCAGGCTGTGGTCTCCTCTGTTGTCTCCAGCACGGTGGATTCTGAGAAGGCCGATCCCGACGACAAGCCCGCCGAGGATGACGAGCCCTTTGACGATGAATCCCCCTTCGTGGTCAACGCCATGCGGGATACTGCGGCAAAAAAGACAGAGCCTGCTGCCGAGAGCGGGAAAAAAGCTGCGGCCAAATCGTCTGCCGCCAGAAGAAGCGCCTCCAGAAGACCACGAAAGAGTGCAGCCGCCGCCAGCGCTGCCGGAAAGCAGCAGAAAAAGGCAGCCGACGCTGACGAGAGCCAGGCTAAGGCTGCCGGCATCGACACCACCGTTGTCGCCGCCGCCTCTGCGCAGAAGGTCTATGAGGCCAAGCACAACGCCGAAGCTGCCAGGGCCGCCCAGGAAAAGGACAAGCCGGAGCAGGAGAACCAGGAGGGACAGTTTAACTGGAGCGAGCGCAAGCACACCCGGGAGAAGGCCAGAACGTCCACGCCGGTGATTGCCGCCGTCTGCGCTCTGCTGGCCCTGTTGATTATCGCCATGGTGCTGTTCCTGGGCTCCATGATCTCCGGAGAGGACAACTCTGACCAGAGCAGCGACAGCCTGACCGACACCGAGGAGAACACCGGGGATGACACGACCGGGGATGAAACGGACGCCGACTATATCATTCCGGATGAGGATGAGACGGAGAACACCGACGACGCCACAGATGAGACGGAGAACACCGGCGATGAGACCGGTGATGTCACGGACGAGACGGAGAACACCGACGACGCCACGGACGAGACGGGGAGCACCGGCGACGAGACCGGAGACGCCACGGACGAGACGGAGAACACCAGCGACGTCACAGATGAGACGGATGAGGACGGCGACGCCACCACCGATGATGCCGACGACGAGACAGACACCACAGTTTCTGCCGAGCTGCCTGCCATCACTGAGGTGAACGAGACGGTATACGCCACCGCCGCCGTCAATGTCCGGGACTATCCCAGCACTCAGAACAGCAATGTCATCAACGTCCTGGCCGCCGGACAGGCGGTGACCCGAACTGGCACCACCGCCACCGGCTGGAGCCGCGTCACCATCAACGGCACGGTGGGCTATGTGGTCAGTAGCTACCTGTCTGCCTCCGCAGTCTCTACCGGGGATGACAGCACTACTACAGCCTATACCACCACAGGCGTCAATATGCGCAGCGAGCCAAATGGCACGGTCATCGCCACTCTGGGCAGCGGCCAGGCGGTCACGCTTACCGGCAAGACCTCCGGCAACTGGACGCAGATCACGGTGAATGGACTCACCGGCTATGTCTATACCAGCTATCTGTCCACCTCCGCCAGTGGCAGCAGCGACAGCAGCTCTGACGGCACCAGCTCCTCTGATAATGTGAGCATTGCCGAAACCAATGACACGGTCTATGCCACCACCGGCGTCTACGTCCGGGACTATCCCAGCGCATCCACCGGCAAGGTGGTGACCACCCTGACCAAGGGCCAGAAGGTGACCCGGCTGGGCACCACGTCCAACGGCTGGAGCAAAATCACCACCGGAAGCGTCACCGGCTATGTCTATTCCGGCTACCTGTCTGCCTCCGCCAGCAGCGGCGACAGCGGCAGCGATTCCGGCTCCGGCACTGTCACCGGGTACATCCTGCCGTGCAGTGATAGCAAGTACTACACCGCCAGCGAGCTGAGCGGCCTGTCCAAGTCACAGCTCCGGCTGGCCCGGAATGAGATTTATGCCCGTCACGGGAGAAAATTCACCGATTCCACCGTCCAGGCCTACTTTGACAGCTGCACCTGGTACAGCGGCACCATTGACGCCGCCACCTTCGACGCCAATGTCAGCAGCTATCTCAACAGCTATGAGCTGGCCAACCTGAAGTTGATCGTGGAGCTGGAAAACAGCTGAGCCATCCATTACCGTCAAGAGCTGCGCCAGTCAGGGATCTGGCGCAGCTCTTTGCGGTTTCAGATGAGAGGAGAGATGAGAGATATGAGGCGTCAGGAGACATATCGGGTGCTGTTCGTCTGCTGGGGGAACATCTGCCGGTCGCCCATGGCGGAGTTTATCATGAAGGACATGGTGGCAAAGCGGGGCCTGGAGGGGCAATTCCTGATCGAGTCTGCGGCCCACTCCAGCGAGGAGATCGGCAATCCTGTCTATCCCCCCGCCCGAAGGGAACTGGCCCGCCATGGCATCGACTGCTCTGGCAAGCGGGCGAGGCAGATCACCCGGGCGGATTATGACCGGTACGACTGGACTCTGGGCATGGAGCAGCTCAACCTCCGGTATATGCTCCGCTGCTTCGGCGGCGACCCGGCGCATAAGGTGCGGCGGCTGCTGGACTTTTCCGCCCATCCCAGAGACATCGCGGACCCCTGGTATACGGGGGAATTTGCGCAGACGTATACAGACATCGTGGAGGGCTGCGAGGCACTGCTGGAGACGCTCCTGTCGGGGAGCGGCAGGTGACGGACGACCGACCATGCCGCGCCTGATGATCGGCGCGCACAGTCGGTGTTTATTGCAAATGCCAGAGCCAGGCACACTGCCTGGCTCTGGCATTTGGCGCATCACAGATTCCCTATGGGGATTTTCATGCTCACGCTTCGTCCACCGTGACGATCTCACCGCTGAGCACCTGGTTGATGAGCTGGCTGGCGTAGGCCACCGAGTCCTCGTCCGGATAAGTGACGTAGAGACTGCGACCGGGCATGGAGTAAGTCTCGGCCCGACCGCCGGTGCCGGTGACGGCGTAGGAGACCACATCCCATTCCGCCATATCGTCCAGCTGCATTTTTACCAGGGCGGAGATGTCGTTTCCGGTCAGGTCGGTGATGAACGTGCCCTCCAGGCTGTCCAAAATAGAGGAGTAGTTGGCGATGACCGTGCTGGCGCTGCCGGTCACCTTGTCGATGACGGCGGAGATGACCTTCATCTGGTTCTTGCCCCGGTCATTGTCGCCCCCTGCCAGGGCGTGGCGCTCCCGGGCGAAGGCCAGAGCGCCCACCCCGTCCAGGGTGTTGTAGCCCTCCACGATGTCGATGCTCACCCCGGAGCCGGAGGTGGTGAAGGAGGTATCGGAATAGACGGTGATGCCGCCGATGGCGTCGATCAGCGTCTCAAAGCCGGTGAAGTTGATCTGCCCATAGTAGTTCACCGTCACGCCGTAGAGGTCAGCCAACGCCTCCACAGAGCAGTCGATGCCGTAGATGCCGCAGTGGGTCAGCTTGTCCTTGGCCCCGTTTCCGGCTGGGTTGGAGACGTAATAGTCCCGGGGAGTGTTGACCAGCAGCACCTGCTTGGTGTTGGGGTTGACCACAGCCAGAATATTCACGTCGCTGCGGCTGGTGGTCAGGGTCGTGCTCCGGGTATCCGATCCGCTGATATAGAGGATGAAGGGGTCCTCTGTGACGGAATCCACGCTTTCGGTGGCCTCGATGGCGCTGTAACCCTCATCGCCGGTGTCCTCCACCTCCTGAGTGATGGTCACTTCGTAGAGCAGCCGGGTATCCTTGCTGAAATTTTCATAGGTCTCGTCATCCTTCAGAATGTCAACATAGGCCTGACTGAGCACCAGCGCCCCGTTCTCCCCAGAGTAGAGAGCCTCCACGGCGCCCACCACCGAGCTATACTCCGCCGTGGCGATCTCCTGCCCCAGCTCGGACTGGATGGACTCCAGGGCCTGGAGGATGTTCTCCCCATCATAGCTGGTGGAGTAGGCGAAGGTGTAGTCGCTGGCGTCGGCCAGGGCCTCCGCCGGGTCGTCGTCCATGACATAGACGCCGATGGTGTAGGTATAAATGGTGGTGCCGGTGACAGTGCTGATGGTACCGGACACCTGGGCGATTGCCAGGGAGAGGTAGACAGAGCCGGCAGAGATGAGCAGGGAAAGCAGCCAGGCCAGAATACGCCGGGGCAGGGCCAGATTGACCGTCTCTTCGGCGTGCTTGCCCTGGGCGGGGCGATTTTCCGCGGGCTTGAGCGCCAGCAGCCCGGTGAGCAGCAGGAGCAGCAGAAGCACAATGGCGACCAGGATAAAATACCGCTCCGGCAGCATATCCAGCCGCCAGATAAGGAATCCCGCCAGAGCCTCGCAGACCAGCTGCACCAGCAGCAGAACTGTGGAGATCCGTTTTACCGTTTTCATATGCAACACATCCTCTCCGCTCCGGGCAACGCCCGAAGCAGGTCTGTTTTCGTCGAGTTACGTCCCCCATTATAGCACAGCGGATTTGTCTGTGGAACTCTTTTTCAGAATTTTTCAGAAAGCAGCGGGCGAACCGGAAAGGCACGTCAGGCTTTCTTGCATCTTTTGCAAAATAGCGGTACAATAACAGGGAACGAAACGCTTCCAACGGAAAGGAATGACATCATGAAGCAAAACGACCGTCTCCACGGCTTTGTCGTGGAATATGCCCAGCCTCTCCCGGAGCTGAAGGCTACGCTGTACCGGATGACCTATGAGAAAAACGGAGCCGACCTGGTCTGGCTGGACCGGGAGGACGAGAACAAAACCTTTGCCATCACCTTCAAGACCATCCCCCAGGATGACACCGGCGTGTTTCACATCCTGGAGCACTCCGTTCTCTGCGGCTCGGACAAATACCCGGTGAAGGAGCCCTTTGTGGAGCTGCTGAAAAGCTCCCTCCAGACCTTCCTGAACGCATTTACCTTCCCGGATAAGACCTGCTATCCTGTCTGCTCCCGAAACGATCGGGATTTTCTCAACCTTATCGACGTCTATATAGACGCCGTGCTCCATCCCCTGAGCGTCACCGACGACCACGCCTTCCGTCAGGAGGGGTGGCACTACGAGCTGGAGGAACCCCAGGGGGAGCTGACGGTAAACGGCGTGGTCTACAACGAGATGAAGGGGGCCTACGCCGACCCGGACACGGTGCTCATGCGGGAGATGAATGCCCTCCTGTTTCCGGATAACTGCTATGGGTATGAGTCCGGTGGGTATCCGGACGCCATCCCCACCCTGACCTACGAAAGCTACCGGGCCAGTCACCGGCGGTTCTATCATCCCTCCAATGCCCGGATCTTCCTGGACGGCAGCATAGAACTGGACGCCGTCCTGGCCAAGCTGGACAGCTTTCTCTCCGCCTATGACCGGCTGGAGGTGGATGCGGACATCCCCATGCAGTCCCCCGTCTCCCCGGCGGACAGGACGGTCCGGTATCAGGTGGGGCCGGAGGACGACGGGGAAAACAAGGCCATCCTGGCCCGGGGCTGGGTATTCGGCCGCTTTGACGAGCGGGAGAAGATCACCGCCTGCGAGGCCCTGACCGACGCCCTGTGCGGCTCCAATGAGGCGCCCCTGAAAAAGGCCCTGCTGGAGCAGGGCCTGGCGGAGGACGTGGAGTTCCAGTCCTGGGACGGCATCCAGCAGCGGTATGTCCTGCTGGTGGTGCGGCACACGGACGAGAGAAGGCAGGCCCAGGTCTGGCAGACGGTGGAACGCGTCCTCCGGGAACAGGCCGACGGCGGCCTGGACCGGAGCAGGGTGGCCTCCATCCTGAACCGGATGGAGTTCAAGGCCCGGGAGCGGGACATGGGCGGCTTCCCCAAGGGGCTGGCACTGGCCCTGGACTGTGCTGAGAGCTGGCTCTACGGCGGCGACCCCGCCCAGAACCTTCAGTGCGGGGCGCTGTACGCCTCCCTCCGGGAAAAACTGGCCCAGGGCTATTTCGAGGACTTTATTCGCTCCGGCCTTTTGGAGTGCCCTCATCAGGCTGCGGTCTGCCTGCTGCCCAGCGCCACGCTGGGCGAGGAGAAGGCACGACGGGAGCGGGAGCGCCTGGCGGCGGTCAAAGCAGGCTGGACGGAGGAGGAGACACAGACGGTCATTGACCGGTTCTGTCGGCTCCGGGAGCGCCAGGGGACGCCGGACAGCCCCCAGGCCCTGGCCGCCATCCCTACTCTGTCCCTTGCGGACATCTCGCCCAGGCTCCACCGGACGCCCCAGGAGGTGACTTCCGTTGACGGCGTGACGGTACTCCACCAGCCCCTGGAGACAGGTGGCATCCTCTATCTGGATCTGTATTTCTCCCTGGCGGACCTGACCCTGGAGGAACTGAGCCGGGTGTCCCTCCTGACCTCCCTTCTGGGCAGGCTGGACACGGCCCATTATTCTGCCATCGACCTGCGCAGCGCCATCGACGATTGCCTGGGACGGTTCAGCGCGACCGTGCTGCCCCTGGCCCCGGAGGGGGAGCGGGAGCGCTGCACTCCCTGGCTGGTGGTCAGCGCGTCTCTTCTGACAGGCCGCCGGGCGGATGCTGCCAGACTGCTCCTGGAAATGCTCACGGCCGTCCGGTTTGACGACA
Organism: Clostridiales bacterium; assembly: GCA_021205695.1. Taxonomy (GTDB): domain Bacteria; phylum Bacillota; class Clostridia; order Oscillospirales; family Oscillospiraceae; genus Onthomonas. Next base: position 14,541 of record JAJPXB010000034.1, on the reverse strand, counting down.
GCGCTAAGCTGGGTATCCTCGTGACCCAACTCCGCCTCCAGCTGGAGCAGGGCATCCAGGCCTCCGGCCACTCCTTCGCCGCCCAGCGGGCGGGGGCATATCTCTCTGCACAGAAAACGGCTGTGGAGGCCGTCAGCGGCATTGACTATCTCCGCTTCCTCCAGCAGACGGAGCGGGCACAGGACGGTCTGGGGGACACCCTGGCCGGACTGTTTGGCCGGGTGTTCTCCCGGCAGCGGCTCACCGTCAGCGTGACGGGAGAGCTGGACACGGATTGGGTCAGGACGCTCGCGGCGGGACTGCCCGACCTGCCGGTGGGCGAGCCTGCGGCCTGCCCCTGTCGGCCCCTGGCGAGAGAGGGCTTCCTGATCCCCGCCGAGGTGAGCTTTGCCGCCAAGGCAGGCTCCCTTCCCGGAGCAGGGCGCTGTACCGGCTCCGACCTGGTGGGGGCGAACCTGCTGACCTACGACTACCTGTGGAACACCGTCCGTGTTCAGGGCGGGGCCTACGGGGTGGGCCTCCGGGCGGACTCCGACGGCAGCGTCCGCTTCTGGTCCTACCGCGACCCCAGCCCCCGGCAGTCCCTGAACCGCTTCAACGGGGCGGGGCAGGCCCTCATCCAGACCGCCCGATCGGGCGACGACCTGACAAAGTATATCGTCAGCACAGTGGGAGGCGACCAGCCGCCCCTGTCAGCCAGGACGGAGGGCTTCCAGGCGGCAGCGCACCGTCTCTCCGGCGATACCTGGGAGCGGCGGCAGCAGCGTTACACGGAGATCCTGCACACCACCCCCGCCCAGCTGGAGGCGTTGGGCGCGTCCCTGACAGCGGCGGCGGAGAACGCCGGCATTTGCGTCATCGGCGGCAGCGCCGCCCTGGACGCCTGCGGAGACGTGCTGGAGCGGCGGGAGAGCCTGCTGTAAAGCGATCGCAAAACAGAAACCTCCCCTGCGGCGGCTGTGTTCCGTCACAGGGGAGGTTTTTCATGTGTTGTAGGCGATGGGGCTATCCCTCCGCCGCTGCAGATGCGGCACAGGCGGCGCATCTGCCGTAGAAGTAGCTCTCGTGCCACTGGATCTGGCACCCCAGTTCCCGGGAGATGCGGCGGTCCAGCCCGTCGTCGTAGTCCAGGCGCAGATCGGAGACCTGGCCGCAGTCCGCACAGATCAGATGGGGGTGGGGACGGGTGTTCCCGTCGTACCGCTCCACCTGGAAGGGGAGACGGCTGATTTTGCCCTCCTCTACCATCTGGTTCAGGTTGCGGTAGACCGTGCCCCGGCTCAGGCCGGGAGAGACTTCCTTCAGATCCTGATAGATCATCTCCGCAGTGGGGTGGAGCTTGGTGGTGCTGACATAGTCGTAGATCAGATCCCGCTGCCGGGAGTGGCGTCTTTTGATCACAGTTACTCCTCCTCGTTGACCGGATGACGTGTCTGCTCTGCTCCTTAATAGGAATGATTCTATTTTAGCATATCCGGAGAAGAATTGCAACAGGGGAATGTCCGATCTTTACCCGCTCACAGCTCCTCCTCTACAGGAAGGGTCACCCGGAAACAGGCCCCCTCCCCGGGAGCGCTCTCCACCTGTACGGAGCCGTGGCACAGCTCCACGATACGCTTGACCAGGGCGAGCCCCAGACCGTTTCCCTCGTCGGAGTGGGAGCGGTCGCCCTGATAGAACTTCTCAAAGATGTGCTTCTGCACCTCCTCTGTCATGCCGTCGCCGTCGTCGGCGATGGACACCGTCACCGAGCGGTCATCGGATTGCAGACCCACCCGGATCACGCCGCCCTCCGGCGAGTGCTTGATGGCATTATCCAGGATGTTGAGCCACACCTGGTCTAAAAGGGGCTCGTTCCCATAAAAACGCAGATTCGGCAGCCGGATGTCAAATTCCAGCTCCTTTGCCGTCCATTTGCGCTCCAGAAGCAGCACCGCCCGACGGAGCTGCTCGTCCAGCCGGTACTCCGTCCGGTGGAGGACAGTCTCCTGGTTTTCCAGCTTGGACAGGGCCAGCACATTGCTGGACAGGTCGCTGAGCCTGCGGGAGTTGGCGATAATCTTGTCCAGATAGTAATCCTGTCGCTCGGTGGAGAGGTTTTTGTCCTGTAGCAGGGTGGCGTAGCCCTCGATGGCGGCGATAGGGGTTTTGAACTCGTGGGAGACATTCACCACGAAATCGTTGCGCAGCGTCTCGATGTGGGACAGGTCAAAGGCCATGGCGTTGAAGCGCTCTGAAGTCTCCTGCATCTCGTTTATCCTGCTGTCGGTGGGCACCCGCACGGAAAAATCTCCCTTGGAGAGACGGTCGAAGGCATGGGTGATGCTCTTGATCGGGCGGATGATAAGCCGCCCTACCAGCAGCGTGATGGATGTGCCGATCAGGATGCTGACCGGTACGATGACCAGGAAAGGGAGACGGAGATCAATAGGGTCGATTGATACCACCTGAAAGCGGTACAGGAGATACCAGAGCAGCAGCATGAGCAGCACGCCCACCAAAATGGTCCCAAATACGCAGCCGGTCAGGCAGAACCACAGCTGCTTGGCGCATGGTTTCTTATTCATCTGAATGCTTCACCGCCTTATAGCCCAGCCCCCGGACGGTCACGATCTCAAAGTCCTTGCAGTCGGAAAACCGCTCCCGCAGCCGGTTGATGTGGGTGTTGATGGTGCGCTCGTCCGACTCGGAGAACATCCCCCAGATCTCGTCCATTAGCTGCTGCCGGGTAAATATCTTGTTGGGATAGGACAACAGCTTGTAGAGCAGATAGAACTCCTTTTGGGGGAGGGTGGTCGTCTTCCCGTTGACGGTCACAGACAGGGCGTCGTAGTCCAGAACGGTGCCGCCCACGACGATTTTTTTCTCGTTGGAGATCCTGGCCCGGCGCAAAAGGGCCTCCACCCGCAGTACCAGCTCCCGAACGTTGATGGGCTTTACCATATAGTCGTCCGTGCCTGCCCGGAAACCCCGCTGCATGTCCTCGAACTGATCCTTTGCGGTCACCATCAGAATGGGGAGAGTATACCCCGCCTCCCGGAGTGAGCGGGTCAGCTCATAGCCGTCCATATGGGGCATCATGATGTCCGCCACGATCAAGTCGATATACTGCCGCTCCATCACATCCAGAGCCTCCGCCCCGTCGGCGGCGGGAACGGACTGATAGCCGCTCTCGTCCAGCACAGTGCAGAACAGCTCCCGCATATCCGCATTGTCCTCCACCACAAGAATGTGAAACATACCGATACACCACCCTGCCCACGCCCCGCTCTCGCTGACAGGGCGCCGTCTGATTCATATCATTATAGCACGGAAACGACACGCGGAGATAAACAAATCCCGAAAAATGGGGGGAGCCTGTTTACATTTTGTTCATCATTACTTGTTCCAAAGTTTATCCTGGCGTGCTACAATACAACGAAACTGAAATAAAAGGAGAATCAACCATGCTCCAATTGAAGGGTATCAACAAGACGTACCGGACAGGGGATCTGGTGCAGACTGCCCTGAACGACGTCAGCCTGAATCTGCGGGACAACGAATTTGTGGCCATCCTCGGCCCCAGCGGGTCGGGCAAGACCACAATGCTGAACATTATCGGCGGCCTGGATCGATATGACAGCGGCGACCTGATCATCAACGGGATCTCCACAAAAAAGTACACCGACCGGGACTGGGACTCCTATCGAAACCACACCATCGGATTTGTGTTCCAGAGCTATAACCTGATCCCCCATCAGACCATCCTGGCCAACGTAGAGCTCGCCCTGACCATCTCTGGCGTCTCCAAGTCGGAGCGCAGGAAGCGGGCGGTGGATGCGCTGAAAAAGGTGGGCCTGGGAGACCAGCTGCACAAAAAGCCCAACCAGATGTCCGGTGGACAGATGCAGCGGGTGGCCCTGGCCCGGGCGCTCATCAACAACCCCGACATCCTGCTGGCCGACGAGCCCACCGGCGCACTGGATACGGATACCAGCATCCAGGTCATGGAGCTGCTGAAAGAGGTGGCGAAGGATCGGCTGGTGGTCATGGTGACGCACAACCCGGAGCTGGCGGAAAAATACGCTACCCGAATTGTCCGCCTCCGTGACGGAAAGATTCAGAGCGACACCGCTCCCTACGTCGTGAGTGATGCGGCGATGATTCCCCCCGTCCACAAAAACATGGGGAAGTCCTCCATGTCGTTCTTCACCTCTCTCGCCCTGTCCTTTAACAACCTGGGCACGAAAAAGGCCCGGACGCTGCTGACCGCCTTTGCCGGCTCTATCGGCATTATCGGCATTGCTTTGATTCTGGCCATTTCCACCGGCGTCAACGACTATATTCAGTCCATTGAGGAGCAGACGCTGTCGGAATATCCCGTCCAGGTGCAGACCAGCGCCCTGGATCTATCATCCATGCTGGAGACCGGCACCGGGCTCGCCTCCAGCATTACGGCGGAAAATGACACAGGTGAGATCACCGTCACCGAACTGGTCTCCAGCCTGGTCTCTATCATGGGGAGCAACAACCTGACGCCCCTGCGGGAATACCTGGAGAGCGGGGAGAGCGACATCTGGGACTATGTCAAGGCCATCGAGTACATTTATGGCGTGGACCCGCAGATTTACCTGTTGGACGACGACGAATATCGACAGGTCCACCCGGAAACGACCATCACCTCCCTGATGAGGGTGGGCTCCACCATTATGTCCAGCTCCATGATGGCCTCCATGACCGGCGTGAACGTGTTCTACCAAATGCCGGAGAACGAGAGCCTGTATATCGACCAGTACGATGTCGTGGCGGGTCGCTGGCCGGAAAACTATGATGAGTGCGTCCTGGTGCTCTCCTCCAACGGCAGCATCAGCGATATCGTGATGTACACCCTGGGCCTGGAGGACTACTCTATTCTGGAGGATCTTTTGGATCAGTTCGTCAACGGCGGGGACGCCGAGGCCCCCGACAGCTACGACACCTTCTCCTATGACGAGGTGCTGGGCCTGACCTTCAAGCTGGTCAGCGCCGCAGATTACTACCAGTATGACAGCGAGTATGAGCTGTGGGTGGACAAGACGGACGACGATGACTACATGTTGGATCTGGTGGCCAACGGAGAAGACCTGACCATCGTGGGCATCGTACAGCCTGCGGAGGACGCCGTCAGCGCGGCCCTGTCCTCCGGTATCAACTATCTCCCCTCCCTGGTGGAGCACGTCTCTGCGCTGGCGGAGGATAGCGAGATCGTCCAGGCGCAGATGGCCGACCCGGACACCAACGTGCTGACCGGAGAGCCGTTCGAGGAGGACAGCGACAGCACCTTTGACCTGGAATCCCTGTTTACCATCGACACGGACGCCCTCCAGGACGCCTTTGACCTCAGCAGCCTGACCGACTCCCTGTCAGATTCCCTGGATCTGTCCGACGCCTTCGACCTGGACACGAGCTCTCTGGACCTGTCCGACGCGGTGGATTTCGGCGATATGGATCTGAATCTCGACCTGTCGGGGATGGATCTGTCCAGCATCGACATGAGCGACATCGACCTCTCCGGGCTGGATCTGGATTTTGACCTGGACCTGAGCAGCATCGACCTGTCCAGCGTTGACCTCTCCGAGTTGGGGGAGATCGATATGAGCAGCCTGATGAGCAGCGTGTCTATCAACGTCTCTGCCGAGTCCGTTGCGGCCCTGGCCTCCAGCATCCTGGACGGCTATGCAGACTACGCCGCATCCAATGGCCTGTCGGACTACTCCGATCTGACAGAGGACTTCTCCGAATACCTGAGCAGCGGCGAGGCCAGAAGCACCCTCTCCAATCTGCTGGTCGAGATCATGAAAGAAAACGGCGAGGTGTCCGTCTCCAGCGACGGCCTGGACGAGATGCTCAGCGATATCGTGTCCGACTATGAGAGCTATGTGGCGGAGCAGATCGGCTCCGGTGAAGGCGATGATGAGAGCAGCGGGTCTGCCTCCGTCTCTACGTCGGACTATCTGGCCACCGGCCGCGCGCAGAAGATTTTTGACGAATGGGCGGACACCCATATCACCGCGAGCGGCGATATCACCATCAGCGACGAGCAGATGGACGAAATCGCCTCCGCCCTGGCCAACGGGTATGAGAACTACGCCGAGGAAAACGGTCTGACCACCGTCTCCAGCGTCAGTGAGGGCTTCTCGGAGTACCTGGCATCGGACGAGGTCACGGCGGCTATGTCCGCCGGACTCATGAGCATGCTGGATATGTCCGGGCTGGAGGAGCAGATGACCACCATCATTCAAAGCTACACCCAGTCGGTCATGTCCGCCTATACCGAGGCGCTTACAGAGGCGGTCATGTCCGCCATGGAGAGCCAGATGGCGTCTCTTGAGACGCAGATGACCGCGGCAATGGCCAGCCAGATGAGCGCGATACAGGAGCAGATCACCTCTGCTATCGAGAGCCAGATGTCCGGTCTGGAGAGCCAGATCACCTCTGCCCTCTCCAGCACGATGGAGTCCGTCATGTCTGAGGTGGTGGATCAGATCTCCGAAAGCATGGAGACCGCCATGAACGAGATGATGGATGAGCTGGAGGACAGCATGGCGGACGCCCTGGAGATCGACGAGGACACCTTTGCAGACGCCTTTGAGTTCAACATGGACAGCGACGACCTGATGGAGATCATAAGCTCCATGAGCGCCTCCGGCAGCACTACCTATGCCAGCAACCTGGAGAGCCTGGGCTATGTGGATTTCAACAGCCCCACAGAGATCGACCTCTACCCCAAGGATTTCGACAGCAAGGATGCGGTCCTGGCAATCCTGGACGACTACAACGAGCTGAAGAAGGCGGAGGGCAATGAGGACGATGTGATCACCTACACAGATACGGTGGGCACGCTGATGTCGTCCGTCACCACCATCATGGATGTGATCTCCTATGTGCTGATCGCCTTTGTTTCCATCTCGCTGATCGTCTCCTCCATTATGATCGGCGTCATCACCTACATCTCTGTACTGGAGCGCACCAGAGAGATCGGCATTCTCCGGGCCATCGGCGCCTCCAAGGGGAACATCTCCCAAATCTTCAATGCAGAGACGCTGATTATCGGCCTGTGCGCCGGATTGCTGGGCGTAGGCCTGTCGGAACTGCTGCTGATTCCCATCAATGCGGTGGTTCACTCGGTGGCGGGGTCTACCGACATCAACGCCGTCCTGACATTCTCGAACGCCGCAATCTTGGTCGCCCTGAGTATGGTACTGACCCTGATCGGCGGCCTGATTCCCTCCGGACAGGCAGCGAAGAAGGACCCGGTGACGGCGCTGCGGACAGAATAAGCGTGCTGGACGGAGCGAGCGCCGCTAAACGCTAAAACAGACAACAGGCAGGAGGCCGGGGGTTCCCTGGTCTCCTGCCTTAGACTGTCAAAAAAGCGCTTGAGACTCCTGCAACAGAGTAGCGGGGGTGCGGAGGAGGGGGCAAAAAGCCCCCTTCGCGTGCAATAAAAAACGATTTTTAGAACTTTTCTAAAGTTCAAAAATCGTACTCAGCGTGTCAAAAGGACTTTTTGACACGCTGAACAGGCAGGAGGCCGGGGTTTCCTGGTCTCCTGCCTGTCTTGGTTCAGCTGCCATTGAGGCGATCCCCGTGGCTGTCGCCGTCTCCCTGTTCGGAGAGACAGCTCACAGATCGGCGATGGCCGCCTTCATCTCCCGAACGTATTCCGCCACGTGGGGGACGGCCTCCCGGCCGTACTGGGCGATGATACGCACGATGGCGGAGCCGACGATAACGCCGTCTGCGCTGGCGGCCATCTTTCGGGCCTGCTCCGGGGTGGAGATGCCAAAGCCGATGGCGCAGGGGATGTCCTTCGCCTGCCGGACCAGCTCCACCATCCCGGCGATGTCGGTGGTGATCTCCTTTCGGACGCCGGTTACGCCCAGGGAGGAGACACAGTAGACGAAGCCTTCCGCCTCCCGGGCGATGGCGTTGATGCGCTGATGGCTGGTGGGAGCGATGAGGGAGATCAGCTCCAGGCCGTGGGCGCGACAGGCAGGAGCGAACTCGTCCTTCTCCTCAAAGGGCACGTCCGGCAGGATCAGCCCCTGGACGCCCACCTCCTGGGCGTTGGTGAGAAAACGCTCGGTGCCGTAGGAGAACACCACGTTGGCGTAGGTCATGAACACCATAGGGAGGGTCAGCTCCCGGCGCAGCACCCGAACCATGTCAAAGATCTTGTCGGTGGTGGTTCCGGCGGCCAGGGCGCGGCCGCTGGCGGCCTGGATGACCGGCCCCTCGGCGGTGGGGTCAGAGAAGGGAATGCCCAGCTCGATCAGGTCGGCCCCGTTCTCTGCCATGGCGCGGACGATCTGCACGGTGGTTTCCAGATCAGGATCGCCGCAGGTGATGAAGGGGATAAAGGCCTTGCCGTTTTGGAAGGCGTCGCTGATCTTAGTCATGGAGATCCTCCCCTCTGTAGCGGGCGATGGCGGCGCAGTCCTTGTCGCCCCGTCCGGAGATGTTGATGACGATGATCTGATCCTTCCCCATGGTGGGGGCCAGCTTGATGGCGTGGGCCACGGCATGGGCGGACTCGATGGCGGGGATGATGCCTTCGGTGCGGCTCAGATATTCAAAGGCGCAGACCGCCTCCTCGTCGGTGATGGGGACGTACTCCGCCCGGCCAGTGTCGTGGAGCCAGGCGTGTTCCGGGCCGATGCCGGGATAGTCCAGCCCGGCGGAGATGGAGTATACCGGGGCGATCTGGCCGTACTCATCCTGACAGAAGTAGCTCTTCATGCCGTGGAAGATGCCCAGCCGCCCAGTGGAGATGGTGGCCGCCGTCTCCCAGCCGTCGATGCCCCGGCCCGCCGCCTCACAGCCGATGAGCCGGACGGAGGGGTCGTCGATAAAGTGGTAGAATGCGCCAATGGCGTTGGAGCCGCCGCCCACGCAGGCCAGCACCGCGTCGGGGAGCCGCCCCTCCTTCTCCATGAGCTGCTCCTTGATCTCCCTGGAGATAACTGCCTGGAAGTCCCGGACGATGGTGGGGAAGGGGTGGGGCCCCATGACGGAGCCAAGCACATAGTGGGTGTCGTCGATGCGGTTCGTCCACTCCCGGAAGGTCTCGGAGACGGCATCCTTTAAGGTGCCGGTGCCGCTGTCCACGGCGTGAACGGTGGCTCCCAGCAGGCGCATCCGGTAGACGTTCAGCGCCTGCCGGATGGTGTCCTCCCGACCCATGTAGACCACGCACTCCATCCCCATCAGTGCGGCGGCGGTGGCGGTGGCCACCCCGTGCTGGCCTGCGCCGGTCTCAGCGATGACCCGGGTCTTGCCCATCTTCTTTGCCAACAGCACCTGGCCCAGAACGTTGTTGATCTTGTGCGCGCCGGTGTGGTTCAGATCCTCCCGTTTCAGGTAGATCTTGGCCCCGCCCAGATCCTCGGTCATCTTCTTTGCGTAGTACAGCCGGGAGGGGCGGCCGGCGTACTCGTTGAGCAGCTCGGTGAGCTCCCGGTTGAATTCCGGGTCGTCCTTGTAGTGGTTATAGGCCTCCTCCAGCTCTATGACAGCGTTCATCAGCGTCTCCGGGATGTACTGCCCGCCGTGGATGCCAAAACGTCCGTTGGACATGAGATACCTTCTTTCTTAATCACTTTCCCCGTCATGGGGACGGCGTGCGGCGCGAACCGCCGCCAAGATTTTCTCCCGGTCCTTCCAGCCCTCTGTCTCTACGCCGGAGGACAGGTCTACTCCCCAGGGGGAGAGCTGCCGGAGAGCCTGTGGGATGTTCTCCGGGGTCAGACCTCCCGCCAGCAGCCAGGGCCGCTCCAGGGGCCGGGACAGGAGGCTCCAGTCGAAGCTCTGCCCGGTGCCGTAGCCGTTGTCCAGCAGAATGAGGTCGGCGGGGCTGTCCACCGCCCGGCGGAGATCGTCCTCTGAGCGCACCTTGAAGGCCTTCCAGACCGGCTTGCCCGTCTCCCGGGCCACCAGGCCCACCATCTCCGGCGTCTCGTGGCCGTGGAGCTGGACGATATCAATGGCCCCGCTGTGGACGCAGGCCAGAATATCCTCCAGCGGCTGATCGACGAATACCCCAACGGTGGGGATGGCGGGATTCAGTCTCCGGCGCAGGGTCAGGGCCTGCGCCGGGGTGATATACCGGCGGCTATGGGGCCAAAGGATGAACCCGGCATAGTCCGGCATGGCCTCACTCACGTAATCCGCGTCCACCTCCCGACGGAGACCGCAGATCTTGATCTTGCTCACTGGGCCACCTCCCGCAGACGGGCCAGGAAGGCGCCGCGGTCATTGGAGCGCATCAGGGACTCCCCGATGAGCACGGCGTCCGCCCCGGCGGAGCGAAGACCGGCGGCATCCTCCGGCGTCCACACCCCGGACTCCGCCACATACACCGTCTCCGGGGGGATGCAGTCCCGGAGCCGGGCGGCGTTGGTCAGGTCAACGGAAAAGTCCTTCAAATTTCGGTTGTTCACTCCGATGAGGGTGGCCCCGGCCTGAACGGCGGAGCGGATCTCATTTTCGTCGTGGGCCTCTACCAGCGCCGCCAGCCCCAGCTGGTGGCAGATGTCCAGATACCGGGCCAGAGTGGAGGTGTCCAGAAGGGCGCAGATGAGCAGCACGCAGTTGGCCCCCAGCAGCTTCGCCTGGTAGAGCTGGTAAGCGTCCACCACAAAGTCCTTGCGCAGCATGGGGAGAAAGACCGCCTGCCGCACCTCCCGGAAGATCTGGTCGGAGCCCAGGAACCATTTTGGCTCGGTGAGGCAGGAGATGCAGTCCGCCCCTGCCGCCTCATAGTCCAGGGCGATCTCCAGATAGGGAAAATCCGGGGAGATGAGTCCCTTGGAAGGGGAGGCCTTTTTCAGCTCGCAGATGACGCTGAGCCCCGGCTTGCGCAGGGCGGCGTCAAAGGCGGCGCCGTTGGCAGGGCCCCCCTGAAGACACAGCTCCCGGAGCACGTCCAGAGAGTTCTCCTCGCTGTCATGCAGCACCCGCTCCCGGGCGTGGGCGGCCAGAGCGTCCAGGATATTGCTCATCGGTTGGACTCCCGGATCAGGGCCTGGAGCTTTTCATAGGCCGCGCCGGAATCGATGAGCTGGCCCGCCAGCTTCACGCCCTCAGCGATGGAGGCCGCTTTCTCTGCGATGTAGAGCGCTGCGCCGGCGTTGAGCAGCACCACATCCCGCTTGGGGCCGGTGAGCTTGCCGGTGAGGATGTCGGTGACGATCTGGGCGTTCTCCTCCGGGGTGCCGCCCTCGATGTCCTTTTTGGTGGCGCGGGTCAGGCCGAAGTCCTCGGGCTGGAGGACATAGCTCCAATACTCTCCGTCGTGGAACTCGCAGACGGTGGTGGGAGCGCTGATGGACAGCTCATCCAGCTTATCCTGGCCGTGGACCACCATGCCCCGCTGCACGCCCAGGCTGGTGAGCACCCGGGCCAGCGGCTCCACCAGATACTCGTCATAGACGCCCAGCAGCTCATAGTAGGGCTTGGCAGGGTTGGAGATGGGCCCCAGAATGTTGAATACGGTGCGGAAGCCCAGCTCCTTGCGGATGGCGCCCACATATTTCATGGCGGGGTGGAACCGCTGGGCGAACATAAAGCAGATGCCGATCTCCTGGAGCAGACGCGCGCAGGTCTCCGGCCCCTCCTGGATGTTGACCCCCAGGGCCTCCAGGCAGTCGGCGGTGCCGCAGCTGGAGGAGGCAGCCCGGTTGCCGTGCTTGGCCACCTTCACACCTCCGGCGGCCATGACGAACATAGAGGTGGTGGAGATGTTGAAGCTGTGGGCGTTGTCGCCGCCGGTGCCCACGATCTCCATGGTGTGCAGCCCACCGCTATCCACCGGGACGGCCAGCTCGCTCATGGCGGCGGCGCAGCCGGAGATCTCATCGGCGGTCTCTGCCTTGGCGCTCTTGGTAGAGAGAGCCGCCAGGAAGGCGGAGGTCTGGGTGGGGGTGGTCTCGCCCCGCATGATTTCGCCCATGACCTGATACGCCTCGTCGTAGGTCAGATCCTCCTTGTTGACGATTTTCACAATAGCCTCTTTGATCATTTTACTTACCTCCGTTTGCGATTTGAATGAAATTTTGCAATATGGTTTTCCCACAGGGAGTCAGAATGGACTCCGGGTGGAATTGCAGGCCAAAGACCGGGAATGCGGTGTGCTGCACCGCCATGATCTCCCCGTCCTCCGCCCGGGCGGTGACGCGCAGGCAGTCGGGCAGGCTGCCCTCCACGGCGGAGAGGGAGTGGTATCGGGCCACAGGCTCTGTCTCACGACAGCCCCGAAACAGGGGAGAGGTGAGGTCGAGGACGGCCTGGGACTGCTTTCCGTGCATCAGGCGGGCGGCGTAGCTCACCGTGCCCCCATAGGCGGTGCAGATGGCCTGGTGGCCCAGGCAGACCCCCAGAATGGGGACGCTACCTGCAAGCTCCCGCACCACGTCCGTGCAGATGCCGGCGTTCTCCGGCCTTCCGGGGCCGGGGGAGAGGATGACCGCACGGGGTTGGAGGGCGGCGGCCTGGGCCGCCGTCAGCTCGTCGTTGCGCACCACCCGGATGTCCGGGTCGACAGAGCCCACCAGCTGATAGAGATTGTAGGAAAAGCTGTCATAGTTGTCGATCAGCAGGATCATTGGTCGATCCCTCCCTCCGAGGCGCGGATGGCGTCCATCACGGCGGCGGCCTTGTTGATGCACTCCTGGTACTCCTTCTCCGGGACGGAATCGGCCACGATACCCGCGCCGGAGCGGACGTATACGGTGCCGTTTTTCTGGAAGGCCAGCCGGATAGAGATGCAGGTGTCCAGATTGCCGGTGAAGTCGATGTAGCCGATGGCTCCGCCGTAGATGCCCCGCTTGTTGCCCTCCAGCTCGTGGATGATCTCACAGGCCCGGAGCTTGGGCGCTCCGGAGAGGGTTCCGGCGGGGAGCACACAGCCCACGGCGTCCACGGCGTCCCGGTCGTCCCGGATCTCCCCCCGTACGGTGGAGCCGATGTGCATGACGTGGGAGTACCGCTCCACGGAGAGATACTTCTCTACCTCCACCGTGCCGAACTTGGACAGGCGGCCGATATCGTTCCGGCCCAGATCCACCAGCATATTGTGCTCCGCCAGCTCTTTGGGGTCGGACAGCAGCTCCCGCTCCAGGGCCTGATCCTCCGCCTCGGTCTTGCCCCGGGGCCGGGTGCCTGCCAATGGAAAGGTGTGCAGCGTCCCGTCCCGGAGCTTTACCAGTGTCTCCGGAGAGGCCCCCACGATCTCCACATCGTCGCTGGAGATGTAGAACATGTAGGGGGAGGGGTTGCTGGTGCGCAGCAGCCGATAGGCGTCCAGAAGACTGCCCTCCATCTGGGCCTGGAGCCGGTTGGACAGCACCACCTGGAAGATGTCCCCCTCGTAGATGTAATGCCGGGCTGTCTCCACCATCTGGCAGTACCGCTCCCGGTCAAACAGGGCGGTAAACTCGCTCTTCAGGTGGAGGGGTTGATTAGGGGCGGGGGTGCCGTGGAGGAGCAGCTCCACCATGGCGTCCAGCTCCAGACAGGCGCTGCGGTAGTTCTCCTCCAGAGCGTCTGTTTTGGCGTTGCAGATGACCGTCACTGTCTGCTTCAGATTGTCAAAGGCGATGAGCCGATCAAACAGCATCAGGTCTACATCCTTGAAGGACTCCTGGTCGCTGGCCTCCAGGTTCAGGGTGGGCTCGGCGTACTTGATGTAATCGTAGGAGAAGTACCCCATCAGGCCGCCGGTAAAGGGGGGCAGGCCGGGTATCTTCGGGCTCCGGTTGTCCCGGACGATCTGACGGATGATCTCCCCCGGATTCCGGGTCTCCACCGTCATCTCAAAGCCGTTGCGCACCCGAACCACCCCGTCCTGGCAGGTAAACTCCAGCCGGGGCTGATAGCCCAGGAAGGTGTACCGCCCCCAGCGGCCGGAGTCCTCCAGGCTCTCCAGCAGAAAGCAATGACGACTGACGGATTTCAAAATGCGCAGCGTCTCTATGGTGGTGCATCGGTCGGAGAGGATGGTGCGGGTGACGGGGACGGTGCGATAGTCCGCCTCGTATTGCCGGGCCTCCTCCAGAGAGGGATAGTAGCGTTTTTCCATGACATCATCTCCTGAGAAAAGAGGTGGGGGCTGTACCCCGGGAAAAATGAAAACCGTCCATGACTGTTGCTCAGTCAAGGACGGATGTACCGCGGTGCCACCTTGTTTCGCAGAAAATCTGCGCACTTTGCGAAATGCAATCACATTTCCGGCAATTGACGTATGCCTTCACGTCACGGGATACTGCGCCCTCCCGGGCGGTTCGCCGTGCCCTCCGTGGTCCATTTGACAGGCCGTCTGCTGCCGGCTTTTCAGCACCCCGGCTCTCTGTAAACGCGTATCCTGCCGTTATCTCCACTTCAACGGTTTCATGGACGATGTTCAATTAACGATATTATAGCATTTCTTTGAGCAATGTCAAGTGCCTGGAGCGGAAATTCCGGCGGCAGGCTGTAGCATTACAATAGATGTGAGACCAGAGGATAGAAAAAGGCGATTGAGTT
>JAJPXB010000063.1 GCA_021205695.1 Clostridiales bacterium | reverse complement strand
TACTCCGCCGCCGTGGACGACGAGAACAAGCCCCACACCCTCCGGGGTCTGATGACCTTCCGGTACGCCGAGGACGGGGGCATCCCCATCGACGAGGTGGAGCCGGTGGAGTCCATCGTCAAGCGGTTCAAGACCGCCGCCATGAGCTACGGCTGTCTCTCCGCCGAGGCCCACGAATGCATGGCCATCGCCATGAACCGCCTGGGCGGCAAGTCCAACACCGGCGAGGGCGGCGAGCCCTCCTACCGGTACGGCACGGAGCGCAACTCCCAGATCAAGCAGGTGGCCTCCGCCCGGTTCGGCGTCACCAGCGAGTACCTGATGAGCGCCAACGAGATCCAGATCAAGATGGCCCAGGGCGCCAAGCCCGGCGAGGGCGGACACCTCCCCGGCAAGAAGGTCTATCCCTGGGTGGCCAAGACCCGGTACTCCACCCCCGGCGTACCTCTGATCTCTCCCCCGCCCCCCCCCGACGACGAGTCCATCGTCGATCTGGCCCCGCTGAGCTCCCCCCAGACAAACGGCCCCCGGGCCGCCCGGAGGACCGTGCCGGGGGTCTCCGAGGCGGGGGTGGGCACCATTGCCGCGGGCGTGGCCAAGGGCGGCGCCCAGGTGGTGCTGATTTCCGGCTATGACGGCGGCTCCGGCGCGGCCCCCAAGAGCTCCATTCACAACGCCGGTCTCCCCTGGGAGCTGGGCGTGGCGGAGACGCACCAGACCCTCATCCAGAACGACCTCCGTTCCCGCATCGTCATCGAGGCGGACTCCAAGCTGATGACCGGCCGGGACGTGGCCATCGCCTGCCTGCTGGGCGCCGAGGAGTTCGGCTTCGGCACTGGCCCCATGGTGGCCATGGGCTGCGTCATGATGCGGGTGTGCAACCTGGACACCTGTCCCATGGGCATCGCCACCCAGAATCCGGAGCTGCGCAAGCGGTTCATCGGCAAGCCGGAGTATGTGGAAAACTATATGCGCTACATCGCCCAGGAGCTGCGGGAGATCATGGCAAAGCTGGGTATCCGAACCGTAGAGGAGATGGTGGGCCGCTCCGACCTGCTGAAGGTCCGGGAGCATATGGTCACTGACCGGGCCGCCACCGTCGACCTCTCCCGCATCCTGAACAACCCCTGGATCGACGACCCCCGGCCCCAGCACTTTGTTCCTGAGGACGTGTACGACTTCCAGCTGGAGAAGACCCTGGATGAGTCGGTGCTGCTCAAGCGGATGGGCAAGAATCTGGCCAAGGGCAAGCCCCAGCGCATCGAGATCGACGTCACCTCCACCGATCGGGCCCTGGGCACCATCTTCGGCTCGGAGATCACTCGCCTGTACCGCAACACCCTGCCGGACGACACCTATGTGGTCAAGTGCAGCGGCGGCGGCGGACAGTCCTTCGGAGCCTTCATCCCCAAGGGCCTGACCCTGGAGCTGGAGGGCGACTCCAACGACTATCTGGGCAAGGGCCTCTCCGGCGGCAAGATCATCGTCTACCCGCCCAAGGGCAGCAAATTCAAGGCGGAGGAGAACATCATCATCGGCAACGTGGCCCTCTACGGCGCCACCGGCGGCGAGGCGTATATCTCCGGCGTGGCCGGTGAGCGGTTCTGCGTCCGCAACTCCGGCGCCACGGCGGTAGTCGAGGGCGTGGGCGACCACGGCTGCGAGTACATGACCGGCGGCCGGGCGGTGGTGCTGGGCCCCACGGGCAAGAACTTCGCGGCAGGCATGTCCGGCGGCATCGCCTATGTGCTGGACATGAAACGGGATCTCTATATGCGGGTGAACAAGTCCATGGTCTCCATGGAGACGGTCACGGAAAAGCACGACATCATGGAGCTGAAAACCCTCATCCAGAAGCACGTCCAGGCGACCGGCTCTGAGCTGGGCAAGCGCATCCTCTTCGACTTCGACGCCTACCTGCCCAACTTCAAGAAGATCATGCCTCAGGACTACAACCGGATGCTCCAGGCCATCGCCCAGCGGGAGGAGAAGGGCATGACCCGGGAGCAGGCGGAGATCGACGCATTCTATGCGACGGTCAACCAGTAAAGGAGGCGTCTATCATGGGTAAACTGACAGGCTTTATGGAATATGCCCGCACGGGCAACCCCGCTGTGGAGCCGCTGGAGCGCATCAAAAACTTCAACGAGTTCCATCCCATGCTCCCCCGGGAGGAGCGGCAGGAGCAGGGCGCCAGGTGCATGGACTGCGGCGTCCCCTTCTGCCAGTCCGGCGTCCAGCTGGGCGGGATGTACACCGGCTGTCCCCTGCACAACCTCATCCCCGAGTGGAACGACATGATCTACCGGGGCAACTGGGAGCACGCCCTGTCCCGGCTGCGCAAGACCTCCAATTTCCCGGAATTCACCGGACGGGTCTGCCCCGCTCTGTGTGAGGCGGGCTGCACCTGCGGCTTCCACGACTCCCCGGTGACGGTGAAGGAGAACGAGCTGGCCCTCATCGAGTACGGCTACGCCAACGGGCTCATCCAGCCCCAGATCCCCAAGGTGCGCTCCGGCCGCCGGGTGGCGGTGGTGGGCTCCGGCCCCTCCGGCCTGGCGGTGGCGGACCAGCTGAACCACCGGGGCCACTGGGTCACGGTCTACGAGCGGTTCGACCGCATCGGCGGCCTGCTCATGTACGGCATCCCCAACATGAAGCTGGAAAAGCGGATCGTCCAGCGCCGGGTGGAGCTGATGGCGGACGAGGGCGTCCACTTTGTCACCAACTGCAACATCGGCGTGGACAAGTCCGCCCAGGAGCTGATGGACGAATATGATGCCGTCGTCCTCTGCTGCGGGGCCTCCAACCCCCGCGACCTGAACAACCCCGGCCGGGAGGCCAACGGCATCCACTTCGCAGTGGACTTCCTCCGGGCCAACACCAAGAGCCTGCTGGACTCCGGCCTGACCGATGGGAAATTCATCTCTGCAAAGGATAAGGACGTGATCGTGGTGGGCGGCGGCGACACCGGCAACGACTGCATCGGCACCTGCATGCGCCACGGCTGCAAGAGCATCACCGCCCTGGAGATGATGCCGGAGCCGCCCCTGACCCGGCAGCCCTCCAACCCCTGGCCCCAGTGGCCCCTGGTGAAAAAGACGGACTACGGCCACGAGGAGGCCATCGCCGTCTTCGGCAGCGACCCCCGGGTGTACCAGACCACCGTCAAGGAGTTCCACGCCGACGAGAACGGCAACCTGTGCGCCGTCACCATCGTCCACCTGGAATCCAAAACGGACGAAAAGACCGGACGCCGGATGATGGTCCCCGTGGAGGGCAGCGAGGAGACCCTCCCCTGCCAGCTGCTGCTCATCGCCGCAGGCTTCCTGGGCAGCCAGAAATACGTCACCGACGCCTTCGGCGTGGAGCTGACCCCCCGTACCAACGTCAGAACGGAGGATGGAAAGTACAAGACCAGCGTGGACAAGGTCTTTGTGGCCGGAGATATGCACCGGGGCCAGTCCCTGGTGGTCTGGGGCGTGGCCGAAGGCCGGGGCTGCGCCCGGGACGTGGACGAATACCTCATGGGGTATACCTTCCTGTAAGCTCTCCCCGCCCTGTAGTCTGTGATCATCGAACCCCCTGCCGGATCTTCTGTCCGGCAGGGGGTTTCCGGTCTGCGTTCCCGGCGTTGGAGGTTTTCCTCCCGGTTTCCCTTGTCACTCCCTCCCCGGCTGTGATATAATAGGGCCCAACAGGCCCCAACCGGTCGGGAGAGGAGGCTGCCCATGTCTGCCGTAAAGGACTTTATTCTCGACGCCGTCACCCAGGCCGACCATGTGCTGCTGGCCCTCTGCGTGGCGGTGAACCTGTTCGGCATCGCCCTCATCTACTCCGCCACCCGCTATGACGCCGACCTCCACTCCTACCCCGCCAAGCAGGCTATCGCCATGGGCATCGGGATCGTGCTCTATTTTCTCCTCTCCCAGCTGGACATCGACGCGCTGATGAGCCGGTGGTATTGGGTCTTTCTGTTCAGCGCCGCCTTTATCGCCATCCTCGCTATCCCCAACGTGGGCCATGAGGTAGGGGGCAACCGGAGTTGGATCGCCTTCCCCCTGTTCTCCGTCCAACCGGCAGAGCTGGTGAAGCTGACCTTCACCATGCTGCTGGCAAAGCAGATCGTCTACCTGCAGCGCCGCAGGGGGCTGAGTCACCCGCTCTCGGTGTTCTCCCTCTGCGTCCATGTGGGGTTCTTTGTCTGCCTCATCTATCTCGTCTCCGACGACGCAGGCTCCGCCCTGGTGTATGTGTTCATCTTCCTGGTCATGGTCTGGGCGGCCGGGCTGAAATGGCACTGGATCCTGCTGGGGGCGGCAGTGACGGTGCTGGCAGGCTCCGCCCTGTGGCTCTATCTGCCGGACGACAACTATTGGAAAATGCGCATCCTGGTCTGTCTGGACCACGACCTGGACCCCACCTACCGGGGATTTCAGCAGACCCGTTCCCTGCTGGCCATCCGCTCGGGCAAGCTCACGGGCATGGGTTATCTCCAGGGCAATCTGACCCAGGCCAGCTATCAGAGCGCCCTCCCCGCCCGGCACACCGATTTTATCTTCTCCTCCTGCTGCGAGGAGCTGGGCCTGGTGGGGGCGGCGATCCTGCTGCTTCTGCTCGCCGCCATCATCCTCCGCTGCATCCACATCGCCCTCCACGCCAGCACCCCCTTTTACGGGCTGATCGCCGTGGGCTACGCGGGGATGCTGCTGTGCCAGGTGGTGCTCAACGTGGGGATGTGCCTGTTTGTGCTGCCGGTGGTGGGCCTGACCCTCCCCTTTGTCAGCTACGGCGGCTCCTCCCTCATCACCGCCTATGCCGCCATGGGTATCCTCTCCGGCATCCGGCACCGACAGCCCCCCAGCTGGCTCCACGACCAGGTAAAGGACGCCTGGGCGCTGGAGCCGGGCAAGCCGTAATCCCGTCCCCGACCGCAAAGGGGACGGCGGACGGGCAGCAGGACAGGACTGCTCCGAATCTCCGCAAATTTCTCTTGACAATTTTCCCTGCGGCGGATATAATAACCCTCGTCCTGCGGGAGTAGCTCATCTGGTAGAGCGCCACCTTGCCAAGGTGGAGGTAGCGAGTTCGAGCCTCGTCTTCCGCTTGCAGAAACAGGAAACCCATGGCAGTTGGGTTTCCTTTTTTTTCGTATGAAACAGTCGAACGCGCTGCCTCTACCAAAATTGGGCGGTCAGCCCAATTTTTGCAATCAGGGAGGGGCCGGAGCCCGGGAAAGCGCAGCTTTTCCGGGTTCCGGTAGCGAGTTCGAGCCTCGTCTTCCGCTTGCAGAAACAGGAAACCCATGCAGTTGGGTTTCCTGTTATCTATATTTCCGGGCTCACGATGCCAGCGACGCTCCCAGGGCCTTGCAGGCCTCCAGCGCATCGTCGTCCGGCTCGTTGTTGGCGATCAGGCCCGCGCCGCCCACCAGCTCGGCTCCGGCGCTCTCCACCTCCGCCTGCCAATTGCGCATCCATTCCCCGTCGCCCCAGCCGTAAGAGCCGAACAGGGCCACACGCTTGCCGCCCAGGGCGCCCTGGATGGCCTCAAAGAAGGGGGCGAACTCCGTCTCCTCCAGTTCCTCTGCACCCATGGCAGGGCAGCCCAGGGCCAGGCTGGAATAGGCCAGGGCGTCCTCCGGGGTGATGTCGGCCACGCTGAACAGCTCGGCCTCCCCTCCGGCGGCGGTAATGCCCTCCACGATCGCGTTGGCCATCTGCTCGGTATTGCCCGTCTGGCTCCAATAGATCACTGCTGTTTTACTCATTTTGATTTCCTCCTATCCTGGCCCCTTCTGATGCTGGGGCCGGTATTACAAAACTTTTTGCTCCATCAGCTCAGGACGGTCCCCGGGTGGTGTCGCCCCTGGCCTGCGCCGCCGAACAGCTCCAGCACTGAGACGCCCTGCGCCACCTGGCCCCGCACCACTCTGCGGCACCGGTCATAGAGGGAGAACAGATTCTCTGCCCGCTCCACATCAGAGTACACCTTCCACAGCCCCTGCCGCTTGCACCCTTTCCCCTGATGCTCCACAAAGCCCACCACGTCCTCCGGCGGATAGCCCAGGAACAGCCCTACCTCATGGGGGAACTCCTCCTGTTCCGCCAGACGACGACACAGGCAGTCCAGCTGCCCGTCCACGCCGCAGTCCATCGGGTAATCCCGCCGGGACAGCAGCGCCTGGGCCTCCGGTCGGGAGAGAATGTGCTCCAGCAGCCTGGGCCGATAGACCAACAGCAGGTCGCAGGCCCGGCTGGTGGGGATCAGCCTGAGACGGATACCCTGCCTTCGCAGCGCCCGATCGTATGCCTCCACCGTGCGCACCGTCTCTCTGCGCCGTTGGGCGGGACAGCCCGTCAGACTGGCCGCTTTCACTCCCGCCAGAGTCGGGGCGCAGTGCTCCGCCAGCAGATGCTCCAGCTCCGTCTCCTGCATGACAAGTCCTCCTCTCCCTCTCATTCCAGAAATTAGCATTTGCTAACTCATGCGTTTTGAAAATCGCCCCTTCGGGCGCATCGTTTCATCTCGCTGTTAGCTATTGCTAACCTATAGTACCACAGCAATCCGCTCCTGTCAACAGTTTTCTCGTCAAATATTCTGTGCAATTTCAGGTTGCGCAGAAAAGCTGCCTGATATGCGTATTCCTGACGAAAATTTTATTTGAAATCGGTTGCAATTTGTTTGAATCGCTGATATAATGTTTCTACTATTGCGAAAACGTTTCCGAATATCAGCTGCGCTCTGACACCCGCAGCGAGGGGAGAGAGACCCATGTCCGTTATTACCTCCATTGGAGAGATCCTTATTGACCTGACGCAGACCGGGACCACGCCGGATGGGATTCCGGAATACGCCGCCTATCCTGGCGGCGCCCCCGCCAATCTGGCCGTCGCCGCCGCCCGCCTGGGCGCGGACGTCTCCTTTGTGGGCAAGGTAGGCGAAGATCGCTTTGGCGAGCTGCTCCGCTCCACCCTGGAGAGCAACGGCGTGGACACCTCTTGTCTCTATATCGATCCCAGAGAGAGCACCACACTGACGGTGGTTTCCCTGGCCGAAGGCACCCGGGAGCGCTCCTTTACCTTCTACCGCTCCCCCGGGGCGGACTCCTGCCTTACCCAGGAGGAGAGCGTGGCTGGTCTTGCGGCCTCCCATCCCCGGATCATGCACTTCGGCTCGGTATCCCTGACCCGTGAGCCGGCCCAGTCCGCCCTTCTGGTGGCCGCTGCTACCGCCCGGAGGATGGGGGCCCTCGTCTCCTTTGACCCAAACTACCGGGAGCAGCTCTGGCCCAGCATGGCCGATGGGGTCTACCGCATCAAGCAGGCGCTGCCCCTGTGCGACATCCTCAAAATCAGCGAGGGGGAGCTGCGCATTATCACTGGCACCGGCGACTGGGAGAAGGGCGCTGCACAGCTGGCCTCCTACGGCATTATCCTGGTGCTCATCACCCTGGGCAAAAACGGCGTCTTTTACCGCTATCGGGGCAAGACCGGGCACGTCCCCGGCCATCCCTGTCAGGTGAAGGACACCAACGGCGCAGGGGACGCCTTTTTCGGCGCGTTCCTCTCTCAGCTCGCCGCCATCGACTTGAGCACTCCCATGTCCATCCCCACCTTGGAGCGTGTGCTGGACTTCTCCAACCGGGCGGCCTCCATCGCCGTCAGCCGCAGCGGCGCCATTCCCAGCCTGCCCTCTCTGGCCGAGGTGGAGGCGCTGGAGTAGGCCTTTCACCCCCGCCCGCCTTATTTAAACAATCGAACAGGCGAACGCCCCCGAGGGAACGGCTCCATTCCTCCGGGGGCGTCTTCAACGCTACGCTACTTTATGCTTTGGTTTTGAATCACTCGGCGGGGTTCAGATAGCTGTCGATGGCGACAGCGGCTTTTTTGCCTGCGCCCATGGCCAGAATGACGGTAGCGGCTCCCGTGACGGCGTCGCCGCCGGCAAAGACGCCCTCTCTCGTAGTGGAGACGGTGTCTTCACCGACCACCAGGCAGCCACGACGGTTGGTCTCCAGTCCGGGCGTGGTAGAGCGGATCAGGGGGTTGGGGCTGGTGCCCAGGGCCATAATGACCGTGTCCACGTCCAGGACGAACTCGCTGCCCGGAACCTCTACCGGGCGGCGGCGGCCGGAGGCGTCCGGCTCACCCAGCTCCATGCGGATACACTTCAGACCGCAGACATGGCCCTTGTCGTCTCCCAGCACCTCCACGGGGTTGCACAGCAGGCGGAAGTCGATGCCCTCCTCCTGGGCGTGCTCGATCTCCTCGTTCCGGGCGGGCATCTCCTCCATGGAGCGGCGATAGACGATGTACACTTTCTCTGCTCCCAGGCGCTGCGCGCAACGGCAGGCGTCCATGGCCACGTTGCCGCCGCCCACCACGGCCACGGCCCGGCTCTTGAGCACAGGGGTGTCGTAGTCGTCCAGATAGGCCTTCATCAGGTTGATCCGGGTCAGGTACTCGTTGGCGGAGCAGACCCCCGCCAGCCCCTCGCCGGGGATGTTCATGAACCGGGGCAGTCCTGCGCCGGTGCCGATAAAGACGGCCTCAAAGCCCATCTCCTCCATCAGCTCGTCGATGGAGAGCACCTTGCCGATGACCATGTCGGTCATGATCTCCACGCCCAGTTCCCTGAGCTTGTCCACCTCGCCCTGGACGATGGCCTTGGGGAGTCGGAACTCGGGGATGCCGTAGACCAGCACGCCGCCGGCGGTGTGGAAGGCCTCGAAGATGGTCACCTGATAGCCCTGCTTGGCCAGGTCGCTGGCGCAGGTCAGGCTGGAGGGGCCGGAGCCCACCACCGCCACCTTGTGACCGTTGGACGCAGGCTTGGTCAGATGCTCGCTGCTGTGGGTGCGGTGCCAGTCGGCTACGAACCGCTCCAGGCGGCCGATGCCCACCGGCTCACCCTTAATGCCCCGGACGCACTTGCTCTCGCACTGGCTCTCCTGGGGACACACCCGGCCGGAGATGGCGGGCAGGGCGTTGGTGGAGGTGATGACCTGATAGGCCCCCTCATAGTCCCCCTCAGCCACCTTGGCGACGAACTCCGGGATACGGACATTCACCGGACAGCCGGATACACAGGGATGATTCTTGCAGCCCAGGCACCGGGCGGCCTCCTGACGGGCCATCTCCTCAGTGTAGCCCAGCGCTACCTCTTTAAAATTGTGGGCTCTCACTGCCGGGTCCTGGTTTGGCATGGGAGTCTTGACCGGAGTCATATTCTTTGTTGCCATGTCGTCGCGCCTCCTTACCGAATCAGTTCCTGGCCCAGCTTGTCGAACCGGCACATATGGTCCCGCTCCTTCTCGCTCTCCTGGGTGCGATAGGTGGCGTTCCGGTTCATCAGCTCGTCAAAGTCCACCTGATAGCCGTCGAACTCCGGGCCGTCCACGCAGGCAAACTTCATCTGTCCGCCCACAGAGACCCGACAGCCGCCACACATCCCAGTACCGTCGATCATGATGGGGTTCAGGGACACCCGACAGGGGGTGCCAAAGGGCTCCGCCGTCCTGACCACGAATTTCATCATGGGCACAGGGCCGATGGCAATGATGACGTCATAGTGCTTGCCGCCCTCCAGCAGCTCCTTCTCCTTGGCAGTGGTAAAGCCTTTTTCCCCGTAGGAGCCGTCGTCGGTCATGAGGTAGAAGTGGTCGCAGGCATCGGCAAATTCCTGCTCCAGAATGACCAGATCCTTGTTCCGGAAGCCCACAATCACGTCGGTCTCCACGCCGGCGTCGTGCAGGCCCTTGGCCACGGGATAGGCGATGGCGGTGCCCAGACCGCCGCCGATGACGCAGGCGGACTTCAGCCCCTCCATCTCGGTGGGCTGGCCCAGAGGCCCGACGAAGTCCAGCAGAGCGTCCCCTTCCTCCATCTTTGCCAGCGCCCGGGTGGTCAGGCCCACCAGCTGGAAGATGATGGTGATGGTTCCCCGCTCCCGGTCGAACCCGCCGATGGTCAGGGGGAGCCGCTCCCCCTTCTCGTCGATCCGCAAAATGATGAACTGCCCCGGCTGCGCCTTCCGCGCAACAAAGGGCGCCTCCACCTCCAGCAGGCAGATGGTGGGGTTCAGCAGTTCCTTCCGAACGATTTTGTACACGATGATCCCCTCCACAAGCACTCAGTTATCTCTTTCCCGACCCCGCACAGGCCGGAAAAACAGTGCTTGACAGTATCACATCCCCCGGTATTCTCCAGGGGATGTGTCAAGTTTAGCACAAGAACGGCGTCCGTGCAATTGTTTTTCCGTTTTTTATCCAGATTTGCGAAAAAGTTCGCGCCCCGCTCAGTCGCTCACCGTCTTGGCAGTACTCCACTCGCCCTCGTAGGTCACGCCGTCCACCTCTATCCAGGTTTTGGCCCGGACGTACCAGTCGCCGCTGCCGTCGGCGTAATCCTCGTCGTCGGAGGGATAGTCCCCAAAGTCGGAGAGGACGACCGTGGCCTCATTGCCCTCAAAGGACAGGGACACTACATACTCCTCAAAAGCGGAATCGGGGGATATCTCCACGATTACCCCGGCGGCATAGTCCACGCCGGAGAGGTTCACCGTCACCGTTCCGTCCTCCTCCAGCACGGCGGAGGAGATGGTGGGCTTGGCGGGGATGATGACGATCCGGGCGTTGCCCTCCATATCCACCAGGTTGATGAGCGCCATGGTCAGCAGATCCTCGTGGCTCAGGTACACCCGCACCGTGTGGGTTGCGATATTGATTCCCATCCCCTCTGTGGACAGGAGCGGGATGGCGTCAATGGCGTCCAGGGTGCTCACCAGGGAATTCCAGGAGACGCTGGTCCCGGTGAAGGCCCGGATCTGCTGTCCGGCGGCCTCGTTGATTTCGCTTCGGTGTTCCTCCGTGTCCTCGGTCAGGTAGGCGTTGACCAGGTATTCTCCTTCGTTTTCCACCACATCCATGCCGCCGTACCAGTCCGGCCAATTCCCGCCCCAGTAGGTCTCGCAGTTGGCCCGCAGCTCAGAGCAGAGGGCCTGGGCCTCCAGATAGGCGTCGTAGCCCTCGTCCTCCTCGCTGATGGTCAGCGTGTCCTTTACACCATAGGAAACCGGGAGCGATTTGCCCGCCACGACCACCACCAGCACAGCCGCCACGATCAGCACGAAAAGCACCCACAGCCCGATATGTCTTTTCTTTTTCATAGGAGTATCCTTCCCCCCGCCTGTCGGTTCCGGGATGTTTTTGTCCTTTTTCCAATACTATACTCTAATTTCTTCCCCTCGTCAATAAATCTGAGGGGGAAGTTTCCTCCAGGGGGCTACGCCGAAAAATCTCGTTCCTGGCCCTTGTCAACTGACCGGAAAGGTGTTATCATATCGTTGATTATGCAGATACATCAGCATTTACTGTTCAGGAAGGAAGATCGTATATGTCCGGACATTCCAAGTGGAATAATATTCAGAAGACCAAGGGTGCGGCGGACGCCAAGCGCTCCCAGGCGTTTACCAAAATCGCCCGTGAGATGATCGTGGCCGTCAAGATGGGCGGCTCCGGAGACCCCAAGAGCAACTCCAAGCTGGCCGCCGTCATCGCCAAGGCCAAGGCGGTGAATATGCCCAAGGACAACATCAAGCGCACCATCGACCGCGCCCTGTCCGCCGGCAACACCGACAACTATGAGGATGTGGTCTATGAGGGCTATGGACCCTCCGGCGTGGCCGTCATCGTAGAGGCCCTCACCGACAACCGGAACCGCACCGCCCCCAATGTCCGGCACATTTTCGACAAATACAACGGCAACCTGGGCGCCACCGGCTGCGTCTCCTGGAGCTTCGACCGCAAGGGCGTCATCGTGCTCAACAACGACGACGAGGAGCTGGACGAGGAGACGGTCATGATGGACGCCCTGGAGGCCGGAGCGGACGACATGGAGGTGGACAACGGCGTTTTCGTGGTCTACACCGGCACGGAAAACCTCTCCGACGTCACCGAGGCTCTGGAGGCCGCAGGCTACGCCTTCGACAGCGCCCAGGTGGAGATGGTTCCTCAGAATTATGTAAAGCTCACCAGTGAAAAGGATATCCGCAATATGGAGCGGATGATCGAGCTGCTGGAGGAGGACGACGACGTCCAGAACGTCTGGCACAACTGGGAGCAGGAGTAAACGCTCTCTCCGCAAAATATACCGCCGTCCGGGGCTGATTCGTCTCCCGGACGGCTTTTCTACGCTCCGCCCTGTCCGCTCAAAAAGTCCGGAATGAAACATCTGTTCGTTTTCTCTTTAAAAATGGCACATTTGTTCGACGCAGTTTGGCCCGGTCGGGGCTTCCTGATGCTTGGCTGAAAATTTTCTCACTTTTGACGAATTTTTCACAATTTGTTGTAATTTTTACAATTTCGTAACCTTTCTCCGGTTTTTCCGCCGAAATCATTCTGATTTTTCCGTCCCCATCCGAAGCGCCCTCCAGAATTTTCCGATTTTGCCTTTGATTTTATTGTAAACCGGTGTTATACTATGCGTGTTCCCAAAAAGTCATAGAAAGCTTCTTTCCGGCGACGGGATTCCCGCTTTTTTACTGCGGTTGACGGCCCTCCCGGTTTACTGATTATGTCCCCCTGTGGGATCTTTATCCTTGGCAAAGAAGGTGTCACCTTTGCAAAAATATGTGATCAATGGCAATAAGCCCCTTTACGGTTCTGTTGAGATCAGCGGCGCAAAGAACGCCGCTGTGGCGATTATCCCTGCCGCTCTCCTGGTGGAGGGCGTGTGTGAGATCGATAATATCCCTCAGATCAGCGACGTCACCCTGATCCTCCGCATTTTGAAGGAGCTGGGAGCGGATGTCCGTCTGGTCAACAAACATATGGTTCAAATCGACTGCCGCCATATTGCCAGCAGTGTCGTGCCGGACGAGCTGTCCCGCCAGATGCGGGCCTCCTACTATCTCATCGGCGCGCTGCTGGGTCGTTTTGGTCAGGCGGTCGTCTCCATGCCCGGCGGGTGCGATCTGGGCACCCGCCCCATCGACTTCCACATCCGCAGCTTCCAGGCGCTGGGGGCGAAGGTGGACGTCATCGGCGGCTATGTCCACGCCACCGCCCCGGAGGAGGGCCTCCATGGAGCCACCATCTATATGGATCAGGCCTCGGTGGGCGCTACCATGAACACCATGCTGGCCGCCGTCCGGTCGGAGGGGCAGCTCACCGTCATTGAAAATGCCGCCAAGGAGCCTCACATCGTCGATCTGGCCAACTTCCTCAATTCCATGGGAGCGGACATCATGGGCGCAGGGACGGACGTAATCCGCATCCGGGGGGTACGTCGTCTCCACGGCGGGTACTATTCCATTATACCCGATCAGATCGAGGCGGGGACTTACATGGCCGCCGTCACCGCCGCCGGCGGGGACGTGGTCATTCAGAACGTCATCCCCAAGCACCTGGACTGCATCACCGCCAAGCTGGTGGAGATGGGCGCCCAGGTGGAGGAGATGGGAGATGCCGTCCGCATCACGCGCACCGGAGCGCTGAAACGGGTCAATATCAAGACCATGCCCTATCCCGGCTTCCCCACGGATATGCAGCCCCAGATCTCCGCCTGTCTCTGCATCGCAGAGGGCACCAGCATCATCAACGAGGGCATCTGGGAGAACCGGTATCGCTATGTCACCGAGTTCCGCCGGATGGGCGCCCACATCCAGGTGGACGGCAAGGTTGCCGTCATCGAGGGCGTTCCCCGGCTCACCGGGGCACATCTTCAGGCCTGCGACCTCCGGGCGGGAGCCGCCATGGTCGTGGCCGGCCTGGCCGCCGTGGGCACCACCGAGATCAGCCGTATCCACTATATCGAGCGGGGCTATGAGAACATCGTGGAAAAGCTCCAAGGCCTGGGCGCTGACATCCGCCTGGTGGACTATCCCGATGAGAACGCCCGCCGGGAGAACCGGGTGGGCTGAGCGGCCCCTGACCCGTCTAACTGCATCAACCGAACAACACCGCAGTGGCAGCTGGGACTCCGGCCGCCTCTGCGGCGTTGTTGCGGCATTATGGCACCACACAGAGAGAAAGGGGCGGCGCGACTTGCAGCTGTATACACTGGCCAGCGGTTCCTCTGGAAACAGTACCCTCTGTATTCAGGGGAATACCTGTCTCCTTGTAGACGCGGGCATCTCCTGCCGGAAGATCACCACCCGTCTGGCCCAGGCGGGGCGGTCGCCGGAGGATCTGGATGGCATCCTGGTGACACACACTCACTCCGATCACATCTCCGGCCTGAGCATCCTGCTGAAAGGCCGTTCCGTCCCCGTCTATGCCACCCGGGCAGCGGGGCAGATGCTGCTCCGGCGAGTCCCCAGCCTCTCGCCGGAGGGGCTGTACATACTGGAGCCGGGGGAGGAGATCGCCATCGGTGCGCTGACCGTCTGCCCCTTTGCCACCCCCCACGACTCCCCGGGGAGCGTGGGCTATCGCCTCTCCGGAGGCGGACGCCGGGCGGCGGTGGTCACCGACCTGGGCTGGCTGTCCCCGGAGGTGCTGGAGGCTCTGGATGGAGTCGATCTGGCGCTGGTGGAGGCCAACCACGACGTAGAGTGGCTCCGCTCCGGCCCATACCCCCCTGCCCTCCAGGCCCGTATCCTGGGCGACCACGGACATCTCTCCAACGAGATGGGAGGCGAGCTGGCCGTCCGGCTGGCCCGCTCCGGTACAGGCACTCTCATTCTGGCTCACCTGAGCCGGGAAAACAACACGCCGGAAAGGGCCCGCTCTGTGGTGTCCGCCATGCTGGAGCGGGCGGGCTGCCGGAACACCCGGCTGTTCGTCGCCCCCCGGGACGAACTGGACGGGCCGTTTGAGGTATAGGAACCACTGAGAGGAGTCCCGTCATGATCTCTGTCACCCTGATCTGTGTGGGCAAGCTGAAGGAGCCCTTCTATCTGGCTGCGGTGGAGGAGTACCGCAAGCGGCTGAGCGGCCTGTGCCGTCTCAGCCTGGTGGAGCTGCCGGAGACCCGTCTCCCCGATCGGCCCACTCAGGGGCAGATCGACCAGGCGCTGGCTCAGGAGGCACGCCTGATTTTGGAGCGCATCCCCAGAGGAGCGGCCCTTGTCCCCCTGTGTGTGGAGGGGAGACAGCTCTCCAGCCCGGAGCTGGCTCGCTCTCTGGAGCGGTGGGCGGTTCAGGGGGGCAGCAGCGTGACCTTCGTCATCGGCGGTTCCTTCGGGCTGCACCCTTCCGTCAAGGAGCGGGGGGTCTTCCGTCTCTCCATGTCCGAGATGACCTTTCCCCACCATCTGGCCCGGGTGATGCTGCTGGAGCAGATCTATCGGGCCTTCCAAATCAGCGCCGGGACCCGGTATCACAAGTAGGCAAACAGGCGGGGAGGCCGGTTCTCCCCGCCCGAATCATAAGAAGAAGGTAGCAGTAACGATGAAACAGAACAAAATGGCCGTCATGCCCATGGGGCGGCTGCTCTTTACCATGGCGGTTCCTCTGATGCTCTCCCTGCTGGTACAGTCCCTGTACAACATCGTGGACAGCATCTTTGTGGCCCGGCTCAGCGAGGACGCCCTGACCGCCACCTCTCTGGTCTACGCCGTTCAGTTCCTGATGATCGCCGTGGCGGTGGGCACCAGCGTGGGCCTGAACGCCCTCCTCTCCCAGCGGGTAGGGGCAGGCAGAGCGGAGGATGCCTGCCATGCCGCCACCACCGGCCTGGTGCTGACCCTGGCTACGGCGGCGATATTCTCTCTGGTGGGGCTGTTCTTCTCCCGTCCCATCGCCGCTCTCATGACCGACGACGAAACCCTTCAGGATCTGTGCGTCCAGTACATGGAGATTTGTGTGGTGTTCTGCTACGGCACCTTTCTCCAGACCTACGGGCAGCGACTGCTCCAGTCGGTAGGAGATACGGTGCTGAGTATGTGCTCCCTCATCATTGGGGCGGTGGTCAACATCATCCTTGACCCCATCATGATCTTCGGATTGCTGGGCTGCCCCGCCATGGGCATCCGGGGGGCTGCCATCGCCACCGTTATCGGCCAGTGCCTGGGGGCTGTGTCCGCCCTGGTGTTCAACCGCTGGAAAAATCCCACCGTCCACGTCCGCTTTCGGGGCTTCCGCTGGAGCTGGCAGGACGTGGCCGCCATCTACCGGGTGGGTATGCCCACCATCGTCATGCAGGCCATCGGCAGCATCATGACCTTCGCGGTGAACGCCGTGCTCATCGGCGTCTCCTCCACGGCGGTGGCCTTCTTCGGAGTGTACTACAAGCTGCAGAACTTCCTGATGATGCCCATGAACGGTCTGGGGCAGGCGGCTATCCCCGTGGTGGGCTACAACTACGGGGCCGGAAACGGCGACCGCATCCGACAGGCCTGGAGGATTGTCATCCCCACCGGGGTCATCTTCGCCCTGGTGGGCACCGCCATCTTCCTGATCTTCCCCAGGCAGCTGCTTCTGCTCTTCTCCGCCAGCGATGAAATGCTGGCCATGGGCGTCCCCGCCCTGCGCATCATCTCCCTCACCTTTGTTTGCGCTACTCTGACCATCATCTGTGGCTACTTCGCCTCCGGCCTGGGCAATGGGGTCATCAATATGCTGGGCGGCGCCCTGCGGCAGCTGGTCCTCCTGGTGCCCCTGGTGTGGCTGCTGACCAGCTTTCTGGGCATCAGTTACACCTGGTACGCCATGTGGGTCTCGGAGCTCGCTGCGGTGATCTACAGCGTCGTCGCCACCCGCCGGGAGCTGCGGCGAAAGGTAGACCCTCTGATCGGGCAGGCCGCCGATTGACACCCCGCAGTCTTTCTGCTATGATAGCATCGAAATTGTTATCTTTGGAATCTTTTTCCGCAGACAGAGAGGGCGCCTGATATGCAGAATAACGAGACGGTAGAAAACCGTACCTACCACCGAAACGGCATCAAGCGGATGTGCGCCGTGGTGCTGGCTCTGGTGCTGGAGGTCGTGCTTTTCATCCTCATGATAAAGCGGCTCAACGATTATGTCGAGTGGATCTCCCTGGCGACCCGGGCGATCGCGGCGCTGCTGGTGCTGCTCATCTACAACCAGAACACCACCTCCGCCATGAAAATGCCCTGGATCATCCTCATTATGGCCTTCCCGGTGGTGGGCGTGACCCTGTTCCTGCTCATTGGCAACAGCGGCGCCACCCGCGCCATGCGAAAACGATACGAGGAGATCGACCGGGAGCTTCTGCCCCTGCTACCCCAGGATTCCGCCGCCCGGGAGGCCCTGGACGCGCAGGATGTGCGGTGCGGCAATCTGGCCCACTATCTGAAGCAGTATGCAGGCTATCCGGTATATCGGGATACCAGGGTGCAATATTTTCCCGAGGCCTCCGACGGGTTTGAGGCTCAGCTGACAGACCTGGCCGGGGCGGAGCGGTTCATTCTTCTGGAGTACCACGCCATCGAGGACGCCCAGGCCTTTCACCGCCTGGAGCAGGTCCTGGTCGAGCGGGTGAAGGCCGGTGTGGAGGTGCGCCTGCTCTACGACGATATGGGGAGCATCGGCTTTATCGACACCGACTTCGCCCGCCGGATGGAGCGTCAGGGCATCCGCTGCCGGGTGTTCAATCAATTTGCCTCTGTGGCCAACTTTTTCCTGAACAACCGGGACCACCGGAAAATAACCGTCATCGACGGCAAGATCGGCTACACCGGAGGCTACAACATCGCCGACGAGTATTTCAATCTGACCCACCCCTACGGCTACTGGAAAGACACCGGCATCCGGCTGGAGGGGGCGGCAGTCCGTTCCATGACCGTCTCCTTCCTGGAGATGTGGAACGTCCTCCGGCAGCGGGGCAGCGTCCCGGATGCGGATTTCCTGCCCTATCTGCCGGAGCTGCCCCCGGACCCGACGGCGGAGGGCTTCGTCCTCCCCTACGCCGACAGCCCCATGGACAACGAAAATGTGGGGGAAAATGTCTATATCAGCATGGTGGAGGGCGCCAAAAGGTATGTCTGGTTCGTGACCCCCTATCTCATCATCACCGACGAGATGATCCACGCCCTGGGCCTGGCCGCCAAGCGGGGGGTGGACGTGCGCATCATCACCCCCGGTATCCCTGACAAGAAGCTGATCTACAGCGTCACCCGCTCCTATTACAATTCCCTCACCCGGAACGGCGTGCGCATCTACGAATACACTCCGGGCTTTTGCCACTGCAAGATGTGCGTCACGGACGATGTGCTGGCCGCCTGCGGCACCATCAATCTGGACTACCGGAGCCTGTATCACCATTTTGAAAACGGCTGCCTCTATTCCCACTGTCCGGCGGTGGAGGAGACAAGGGCGGACTTCGAAGCCATGATGGCCCAGAGCCGGGACGTCACCGAACGGTACACCAACGGCCGCAGCGCCGCCCTGCGGTTCGGACAGATGTGCCTGCGGCTGTTCGCGCCGCTGCTGTGACAGCGTCAAAAACGATAAAGCATCAGGAGCGCCCGGCGCGAACTCGCGTCGGGCGCTCCCGTTTTATCTGGTCTTTGCTCCGGCTTTAGTAGTCGATGCTCTTGGGGGTGTACGACCCCAGGCTGCTCCCGTTATAGCCCCGGATGTAGTAGGTGTAGGAGTTGCCCGTCTCCACGTCCGTATCCGTCCAGGTCAGGGTGTCTGCGCTGGTGATGGTCTTGACGCGGGTGTAGCTGCCGTCCTCGTTCATCCGGTAGATGTAGTAGCCCGTGCAGCCGCCGCTCTTTGTCCAGGTCAGCACCACGCCGGAATCACCCTTCGACAGAGTCAGGGTGGTGTGGCCGATGCGCCGGTTGAACTGGGACGTCCAGGAGCTGGTATAGCTCCCGCTGTACGCCTGCACCCGGTAGTAGTAGACGACGCCTGCCCCTGCCGCCTTGTCGGTGTAGGTCAGCGTGTCGGAGTCCAGGGTTGCGATGAGCACATAGCTTCCCGCCTCCGAGCGGCGGTACAGCTTGTAGCCCTCTGCGCCGGTGACGGAGGTCCAGCTGGCGGTCAGGCCGCCCACCAGGTTCTCCAGGGTGATGGTGGGCTCGGAGAGCCGCTTGATGGTCTTGCCCGTGGTGTTGTACGCGCTGACGCTGGAA
This sequence comes from Clostridiales bacterium, assembly GCA_021205695.1. GTDB lineage: Bacteria > Bacillota > Clostridia > Oscillospirales > Oscillospiraceae > Onthomonas. The sequence goes on along the minus strand of JAJPXB010000063.1, from coordinate 74 downwards.
TTATACACCGCTTTCACGGTGAAGACGTAGGTGTTGCCGGAGGTCACGCCGGTACTGGTGTAGGTGGTGTCGGT
>JAJPXB010000035.1 GCA_021205695.1 Clostridiales bacterium | reverse complement strand
CGTCCCAGCCCACGGACACGCCGTTGGTGGCGTTGTAGAGGGAGGTGATGGTGGGGGCGGTGAGCTCGGTAATCGTGGTTTCTGTGTAGTGGATGGTGGCGTTTTCCAGATACGTATTGTAGGAGCCAATGCTGATGGCAGCCCAGTCGGCCTTGGAGCCAGCGTAGTATACATCAGTCAGGCCGACGCAGTAGGAAAATGCACCGGTGCCGATACTAATCACGCTCTCCGGGATGGTCACGCTGGTCAGCGCGGCGCAGTGGAACGCATACTCGCTGATATCGGTTACGCCCTCCGGGATAATCACATTGGACAGGGCAGTATAGGCAAAGACATATGCCCTTATCTCCGTCACGCTGCTGCCGATGGTCACGTCAGCCAGATTGGTACAGCCGAAAAACGCACTGTCGCCGATATCGGTGACGCTGTCCGGGATGACCACTTTGGTCAGGCCGGTGCAGCCGTAGAACGCGCTATAGCAGAGACAGGTCACGCTATTCGGGAGAGAGACGGTTTTCAGCGCTGTACAGCCATAGAATGCATAATTCCCTACGCTTTTGACGCCGCTCTCCAGCACCACGGCAACAATTTGCTCCCGCCAGGCGTACCAGGGGGCGCTGTTCTCTTCGAAGAGAGTCATGTCTCCCGTCCCGGAAATCGTCAGTGTCCCGTCCTCATCCAGCACCCAGGTCAAATCATCTCCGCAGACGCCGCTGGCCACGACGGTAGAGCTCTCCGGTTCCGCCGCCCCGCAGCAGACGCATACGCCGCCCTCATAAGTGCAGCTCTCGTTGCTCGCCGTCAGGTCCCCCTGGGCGCAGCTCACCGTGTGTGTGCCGTCGCCGTTGTCAGCGTAGACATAGGTGTGGCCGGTAGCGGCGAGAGTCACGGCCTTCTTCTGAGAAGCGGTAGTCCCGCCCAGAGAGGCAGAGGCGGTGTAGGTTGCCCTTCCGGATGTGGTGCAGGTGGGCGCAGTCGTCACATCGCCGGTCACGGCACATTCCACCGTCTCGGCAGCATCACACTCGTCGCAGGCAAAGTCCGCCGTGCAGGAGCTGTAGTCGCCTGCCCAGTTGTACTGTTGGACGCTATAGCTGTGGGTGGCCGTCACCTTGCTGCTGCACCGGGAGCAGGCCTGCGTATGGGTGCCGTCTCCGTTGTCCGTGGCGGTGTAAACATGGCCCAGCGCCGCCACCGCCTCTGTATAGGTGGCCCCGCACTGCGTACAGGTGTAGGTCTTGACGCCCTCTGCGGTGCAGGTGGGCTCGGCGGTCACCACGCCGCTGTCGTAGGTGTGCTCACAGACAGCCTCGGTCACGATGACGGACACCGTGACTGCTTCGCCCAGGACGGTAGCGGTCAGGGTGGTGTTGCCCGTGGCCTCAGCCGTGACAGTACCGTCGTCAGACAGGGTGACGCAGGACTCGTCTCCCACCGTCCACTCCGCATCTGCGGAGACAGGGCCGCTTCTGGAGGGCCAGGCTCCTGACATCTGGAGCTTGATAGTCAGAGCGGGCAGGCTCGTCGTCTCTCCCACCGTCAGGGATAGGGAGGCGGCAGAAGGGGTCACAGACACCGTGGCATCGGAAAGGGCGATTTCCACGTCCACGTCGGTGGCGTTGTCATTGACGGTAGTGGCCGCCTGAGAGGAGGCGGGGCGCCGGAACTCCTGCACCCAATAATAGCAGCCGTTATAGTAAACGCAGGCCACAGCCACCGCAGTAAAGGAGGCGCTGAGCATATTCCGGCGGTGGCCCTGACCGCTGTAGCTCTTGTCTGTCTCCTGCCACAGGGCGAAGGCCTCCTCTGCCGTGTCCAGCGACGTGCCCGCAGCGATGTTCTCCCCGCAGTTGCTCCAGCTATAGGCGGTGAAGCAGCTCGTCCCATCAGGCCTGGTATGGGAGTAGGACAGGGCAATTTCCGCCGCGCGCTGCATCGCAGCGGCCTCCAGGTCATAGTCATAGGTCAGCTCCGACAGGCCGGTATAATATACCTGTTCCGTATCGCTGGAATCCCACGCCCAGGCGTCGTCCCCGGTGCGGAAATCGTTGATCATCTCCAGCATGGAGCGGGCCTCGGTCTGCTTATAGGTCACATTCACTGTCACTGTGGCTGTCTCATCTGCTGCAAACGCCGCTGTGGGTATGGCGGAGAGTACGAGGCAGAAGGCCAGCAGCAGGGAGATAAACCGTTTAATCCGTCTCATTCTGTTACCCCTTTCCAGTTTTTCCGACAGGTACGCCAAAAATCCATCTTTATAATACTCATATTGCGTCTCTTTTGCAACCTGTTTTTCAGATTTTTCTGGTGCAGAAAGCGTCGGATTCGTGAACTCCCATTGCAGTAAGACGGCTCAACGCCCGGTTGTGAAGCGTCTCTCCCCCATTGACATACTACCGCTTCTCCCCGAGCTCCTTTAAAATCCTGCTCGTCAGCACAAAAGCCAGGAAGAATGCGAGCACGTCGGAGACCGGTTGGGCGAGCTGCAGCCCCAGCAGCCCGAAGGCGTATGGGAGGATGAGCAGCATGGGGATCAGAAACAGCCCCTGCCGCGCGCAGGAGATAATGGAGGCCCGGAAGCCGTACCCGATGGATTGGGAAAACATATTGCACATAATGTAGTAGCCCCAGAGCGGCATGGTGATCAGCTGGGCCCGCAGGGCGAAGGTACCGATCTCGATCACCTGGGCATCGTCCTTTCGGAACAGCTCGATAATGTGCCCGGAGAACGCCATGGAAATCACACACAGGACGAGCAGCGTGACCGTCGCGACCTTCACGCAAAACCAGAAGGCCTGTTTTACACGGTCATATTTCTTCGCGCCAAAATTGAACGCGCAGACTGGCTGGAAGCCCTGCCCGAAGCCAATGACGACGGAGTTGATAAACATGGTAAAGCGGGAAACGATAGACATGGCCGCCACCGCCGCGTCGCCATAGCCGCCTGCAATCGAATTGAGCAGCACGGAGGAGATGCTGGCGATGCCCTGCCGGGCCAGGGAGGGCGCGCCCGTGTACAGGATACGCCCATACATCTGTACCGTTGGGCGGTAGTTGCGGGGCGTGATCCGAATCGCGTCCTTATGGGTATTGCACATAAACAGGAGGATACAAAAGCTGACGAACTGGGAAAAGCCGGTGGCGACGCCGGCGCCCATGGTATCCATCCCGACGCCAAAAATGAGGATCGGATCGAGAATCATATTCAGAATGCCGCCGACTGTAATGCCCACCATGGAATAGACGGCCAGTCCCTGAAAGCGGAGCAGGTTGTTCATGATAAACGAGCACATCATAAACGGCGCCGCCAGGAAAATATAGCGGGCATAATCCACTGCGTATGGCGCGATCGTCTCCGTGGAGCCCAGCAGCATGACGATGGATTCCATCTGCGTCATGCCGAGGACCGCAACCACGCAGCCCAGTCCGAAGCCGGTAAACCAGGCCACCGACGCGTACTTTCTCGCCTCTTCCTCCTGGCCCCTGCCAAGCAGCTGGGAGATCTGATTTCCGGCGCCCATTCCGATCATAAAGGCAAACGCCTGTATCAACGACATCGCCGAATAGACGATACCTACGGCCCCGGAAGCGGACGTACCCAGCTGACTGACAAAAAAGGTATCCGCCATATTGTAGATAGACGTGATCAGCATCGACAAAATCGTCGGCCCCGCCAGCGACGGTATCACTTTTTCTACCGGCTCGTTCAGCATCCGCTCATTGCGGGAATGTGTCTCTTTGTCACTCGCTCTTTGCATATCGGTCCCTCTTTGCCCCTGCGATTCCTGTTTTATTATGATAGTTGATTATACCACAAATGGATCAAACTTTCCATCCGAACAGAAACGGCATCCGACGGTCAGCCGGACGCCGTTTGTACTGCGTATTCTGCTGTGCCTCTGCTCATGCGTACCGGTTCAAAATTCCTCTCACTGCGCTCAGATAGGAGCCGCCAAACAGGTTCAGGTGGTTCAGCATATGGTAGAGGTTATACAGATCCCGCCGCTCTCTGTATCCCGGGTCAATGGGGTTTGCCTCGTGATACGCCCCGTAAAACGTGGCAGGAAATCCGCCGAACAGCTCCGTCATAGCGAGCTCCGCCTCGAAGTGGCCCACATAGGCCGCAGGGTCATAGATCCACGCTTTTCCGTCCGGGCCTCCGACGGCGTTCCCGCTCCACAGATCCCCATGGAGCAGAGACGGGAATTCCGGTTCGGACAGGAGCGTATCCAGCCGCTGCAGCAGGGACTCGCATTTTCTCCTGGTAGCGGAGTCCAGCTTCTGCCCGGCCATCCTGATTTGCGGGTACAGACGGCAGTCACGGTAAAAATCAATCCATCCTGTTTTTGGCGTGTTGATTTGCCTGGAGGCGCCGATATAGTTGTCCGTCCGGAACCCAAAGGGAAGCGCCCTGTTCTCCGATACCAGCTCCGCCGTTGCAGCTCTGTGAAGTCGGGCAAGTTCGTGTCCAAAGGTCTCCCAATAATCCTTTCTCTTCGGCGCTGTATCCAGATATTCCATCAGCAGGAACGAGAAGCCCTGCCGCCGGTCTACACCTAAAGCGAGGGGCTCCGGCACGCCAATCGTGCGGGCAGCCCACAATGCGTTCAGCCCGTCCACCTCTTTCCGGAAGAAGTCAATGTTTGCAGCGGCGTTGCATTTCATGAAAACTGCCGACCCATCAGAGAGAGTCAGCCGGTAGGCCCGGTTGATGTCTCCGCCATATACCGCCTGTCGGCTCATAGCGCGCTTGCTCTCACCGAATACGGCAGAAACCGCAAGCTCCAGCGATGTAAATTCCATCGATACGTCCCTCCCTGCTCTGTGACAGCCATGTGCAGTGACCCACATCGGCGCAGTCTCTGTTTCCCGTGTATCTGATTATCTAAATTCTACCATATGCAGATGAGACGGGTCAACCGGTTCCTGGCGGTGGCAGCGAAACCGCACCATACAGGATAGATCATTTTGCTCAAGACGTCATATTCTGCATAGGGACAAGGCTGTGCGCATAGCATAAGCGGGAGGTGATTTATGATGCAGGAAGTAACGCGTGGAGATATATGCATTCCGTTATGCAAAAGCGTATTTAAGGATGAGAAGGGCAATTTTTCGGAGCGGTATACGAAAAAGTGGGCAGAATTGATTAACATTTCAGAGGGATATAGATATGCGAAGGGCGCAGTTGATCGGCAATGCGCCAAAGGGTAGCGATATACTGCCGCCTGTCAGAAGAGGACAGGAATAAGCAGCATGAAGGCGATGACAGCAACAGCATCCAGAATCAAAAGGCCATGCTGCTGCAATACGCCGCAGAAAAGGGGTGGGAGGTATTCGACCTTTACAGCGATGATGATTATGCCGGAGCAGATCGCAGACGCCCGGAATTTAACCGCCTGTTAGCGGACGCTGAAGCGCATCGGTTTGACATCGTCCTCTGCAAGACCCAATCCCGTTTCACGCGGGAATTGGAACTTGTGGAGAAGTACATCCACGGTCTGTTTCCTCTCTGGAATATCCGTTTTGTCAGCATCGTTGACAACGCGGACACGGCAAACAGGGGGAATAAGAAGTCCCGCCAGATCAACGGGCTTGTCAATGAATGGTATCTGGAGGATATGTCCGACAACATCCGCAGCGTGCTCACGAGCCGCAGACAGGAAGGATATCACATAGGTTCGTTTGCGTTGTACGGATATAAAAAAGACCCAGAGCAAAAGGGACACCTGATTATTGACGAGGAGGCCGCCGTCAACGTGCGTGAAGTATTTTCACTTTACTCATATGGATATGGCAAGACTGCCATTGCCCGCATTTTGAATGACCGCGGAATTCCCAATCCGACGGAATACAAGCGTCTCCAGGGGCTCCGTTATAAGTCTCCCAAGTCGAAAAACAGTACCCTTTGGAAGTATTACACCATCGCTGCCATGCTGGAAAACGAGATGTATATCGGCAACATGGTTCAGGGCAGATATGGGAGCGTGTCCTACAAGACCAAACAGAACCGGCCCCGTCCCAGGTCAGACTGGTATGTTGTAAAGGGTACCCACGAGCCGATCATCGATCAGACGTTGTGGGACAGGGTGCAGGCCCTGCGGGCCCAGAGAGCACGTCCCTTCTCTACCGGAGCCATCGGACTGTTCTCCGGGAAAGCCCGATGTGCCTGCTGCGGATATACTTTGCACTCCTCTAAAAACAGGGGAAAGCACTACCTACAGTGTCCCACCCATCACATTTCGAAGGACGCCTGCATCGGCTCGTTTATTTCGGTCGATCAGCTGGAGCAAATCGTGATTGCTGCGCTCAACCGTCTGTCTGCGGAATACCTGGACAAAAACCAATTATTGCAGCAAGTCGCGTTTTGCAACGATTTACAGGAGCAGAAAAAGCAGTTACTCAACGATTTATCTGCCTATGAAAAAAAGACAGCCGAGTACAGCAAAGCCAACCGTAATTTGTATCTGGATAAGGTAAGAGGGCTAATCAACGAAGGAGATTTTCTCGAAATGTCAAAAGGCTTTGCAGCAGATCGAGAACGACTGGAGCGCAGAATGCAGGACACCCGGCAGCAGATCGCTGAAACCGAGAAACGGATTGCAGCCGGAGACAACCGCCATGAGCTGATCGATCAGTACACCAATCCGGAGCATCTGTCCCGGGAGGCGGTGGAAGTGCTGATCGACTATATCCTGGTGGGCAAACGCGCTCCCGGAGAAAAAACCGCCCCAATCGAAATCCATTGGAACTTCTGATTCTGCCGCAAGTCATGCGGTTACGAAGCAATCAACTGAAATGTTGTTCCTATAGCGTTGCAGCAGAGCAAAAAGCCCGCGTCACCTATGACAATATTCTCCGCCTCTCTGATGACCCGGACGTGAACGATGTCATCCGCTTCCTGCGGGAGCGGGAGGTCGTCCACTTCCAGCGCTTCGGCGAGGCCATCGCTCTGGCGAAGGAGCGAATGAACCAGAAGAACATCTACCTCACCAATCCGGCCTTTGACCAGGCATGATCTGCCTGCAAACGGCAGCACATCACCAATAGATTGCTGAAAAACCCCGCCCGAAGAAGCCGTACAGCTGTTTTCGGGCGGGGTTCACGTTATGTACCTGTTCAGGCTCTCGGGTGGGCCTTAGTGTAGACGTCCTTCAAGTGCTGATTCACCAGCTTGGCATAGACCTGAGTGGACGAGATGTCCGCATGGCCCAGCATCTCCTGGATGGCGTGGATATCCGCCCCGTTTTCCAGCAGATGCGCCGCGAAGGAGTGCCGGAGCGTGTGCGGGGTGATATCTGACTGGATGCCCGCCTTTTCTCCGTAATATTTGATGAGCTTCCAGAAGCCCTGACGGCTCATCCGGGTGCCGTTCATATTGACGAACAGCGCCTCCTCCCCCTCTACTGCCAGTTTTGGCCGCACATCCCGGAGGTAGTCGGTCAGCGCTTTTAATGCGGTGGGGTACATGGGGATGATCCGGTTTTTGTCCTTGCCCTCGCAGCGGATAAATCCGGCGGTCAGGAATACATCGTCCACATTCAGCCCGATCAGCTCGCTGACCCGGATACCGGTGGCATAGAGCAGCTCCAGCATGGCGTGATCCCGGTAGCCCTTCATGTCAACGCACTCCGGCTGTTCCAGCAGAAGCTCTACCTCCTTGCTGGTCAGGATCTTGGGCAGCTTCCGCTCCACCTTGGCCGTCTTGACACCCTCCGCCGGGTTGTCCTCGCGCCTTCCCTGCTCCACCATCCAGTGGAAGAAGCACTTCAATGAAGCCAATGCCCGGGTCACGGTAGCGGCAGACTTTCCCTGTCCGCTCAGCCACTGGGCATATTCCTGTACCTCATCCTGGCCCACGGTGGAGAGCTCCCCGTTCCGTTGAGACAGGTAATCCGCAAATTGATTGACATCGCGGAGATAGGAACTGACCGTGTTGGCAGAAGATTTCTTTTCAGTTGTCAAATAGTTTTTAAACTCATCCACAACCTGCATCATAACTTGCCTTCTCGATCTTTTCTGTTTACTGCCCGGTCAGCAGTACCGGCGTCAGCCAGTACCAGACCAGATATCCGTAGGCCACCGTCAGCGCCAGTCCAGCCAGACAGAAGCCTGCGCACTGTCCCAGCGTCCGTCGGGACAGCTTTGTATTTCTTCTCCGCCCGGTGGCCAGCTCCCAGGATACTGTCCACCCCGGCACCGCCACCGCAAGCAGCATCGCCAGCAGGATGCCGTCACCTACACAGACCCAGACTGCTCCGGCCGCCAGCCCCTGATATCCCCAGGTGCGGACAAAGGCGGAGACGGTGCAGGCCGTCAAAAATCCCCTGGCTCCCATGAGAACCGGCAGGCCCACCATCCCCAGCGCACTAAAGCTGAGAATCGCTGCCAATCCCAACGGCTGCGCTGCCCGCCACAGCAGAGATATCGGCTGCAGCTCTGTCCCCTGGCGGATGGACTGCTCCACCCAGCTCTCCAGAACAGGGGTCAGCTGCTCTAATTCCAGTCCGGCGGCAACATGGCCTGTGACCGCTCCTGCCAGAAAACCGGCTGTCAGCAGCAGCCAGGACAGGCGATAGGGAGAACCGGGAACGGTCAGCACCCGGACGCCGGAATGTTGCCTTTTCATTCGCTCACCTCTCCACAGTCTATGAAAGGTGGGGAATGGGTAGAAGATTACTTTCCCAGCTCGTCCGCCCGGCAGATGCAGCGGGTAAATGCCTCCCCAATCATCCGGTCGAAGCCCATTTCGTCAAACGCCGTCAGTGCCGCCAGCGTCGTCCCGCCGGGGGAACAGACCTGACGTTCCAGCTCCGCCGCCGTGTGACCGCTCTCCAGCAGCATTCGGGCAGAGCCCTCCATGGTCTTAGCCGCCAGGCGAAGCGCCGTCTCCGGGGCAATCCCCCGTTTCTCCGCCTCCTGCACCATCAGTGCCGCCATACGGAAAAAGAAAGCAGGACTGGAGCCGCTAACCGGAATAATGTCGTTGATTTTTTCAGCGGGGAGCGTCTCCACCAAGCCGGCAGCCTCGAACATTTGCCGCACGAATTGGTACTGCGCCTCCGGCACGTCTCCCTGCTCCGTCATAGCGGAAGCTCCGCACCCCAGCATCAGCGGTGTATTGGGCATCACACAGATAATCCTCGCTTCCGGCAGCTGTTCCTGGAGCCAGACCCTGGAGATACCGGCAGCGATGGATACCACGCATTTCCCTGCCGTGCAGGGGCCAATCTCCTTCACCACCCCGGGGAGCACCTGAGGCTTTACCGCCAGAAGGAGAATGTCGCCCTTTTGGGCTGCCTCCAAATTTGATGTAGTCGTATGCACGCCCATATCACCAAATGGTTTGAGCTTATCTGTGTGCGGATTTGACATCCAGACCTGAGCCGGTGACATAACATTTGCTTGAAGCGCCCCCCTTAAAATGGCGCTTCCCATATTTCCGGCGCCGATTACGCCTAACATAAAATTACCCATCTCTGTCAACTCCACCGGCAAAAGGTCAGAATATACCCCTGGTTCTGAGGGAATATACATACTATACCATTTCTGGGTGGGTTTGTGCAATACTTTTTTGTGATTTCTTCCATTTTTATCTATTATGCCGAAATTTTATGTAAACATCGTTATGTAAACTTCAAAACCGGCGAACTTGCGATTCTTTGTCAGGCAGTGCCGTTGAAACAAGATATGGGCCTCTTTTCGGCACTTCAAAACAAAATGTGGCCCAAAAGGGTTGCGCTCCCCTTTTGGGCCGGTTCTGATTACGTTCTGTAATTATACCATCTGTATTTGAAAGTTTTGGTCAAATTGCTGAATTTGAGCGGATCGCCTTGATGGCAATCGCACATTCCAGCCGTTTCCGCTCCAGCTCGCAGGCGACGTGGGAGGGCTGCTTCAGGTCGCCGTTTTCATTATACCCACCGGCTGCACAGCCGCCGGAGCAATAAAACCGGGCCCAGCACTCCCGACAGGCAGGCTTGGTATAGATGTTCAGCGCCGCAAAGGTGTTGGACAGCTCCCTGTCGAAGGTGCCCTCATAGACGTTGCCCATCCTGAAGTCCTCGTTTCCTACAAACTGATGACAGGGGTAGATGTCTCCCTCTGGCGTGACCGCCACATATTCGCTGCCCGCGCCACAGCCACGCATCCGTTTGATGACGCAGGGGCCCTGCTGCAGGTCTACAAAGAAGTGAAAGAAGTTGATCTCCGGGTGATCCACCAGCTCCCGGGCCAGCTTGTCATATTCCGCCCGGGCGGCATCCAGCTCCTCTTCAGTGATGGCATAGGGATCCCCCGGCTTACCGGTAGCGGGCTCCACCGATACATTCCGAAAGCCCAGCTCCCGGGCCATATACATGACATCGGCGGCAAAGTCCGGGTGCTTTTTCGTATAGGTCCCCCGAACATAGTACTCCTGGTCCCCCCTGCCGGCCACCAGCTGCTGGTACTTCGGCACGATGCGGTCATAGCTTCCGTTGCCTCCGGCAGTGGGCCGCTGGTCGTCATTGACCTCCTTTCGGCCGTCCAGGGAGAGGACACAGTTCTTCATCTCCCGGTTGATATAGTCCATCTTCTCCTGGTTCAGCAGCATTCCGTTTGTGGTGATGGTGAACCGGAAATGCTTGTTATAGCGTTCCTCGACAGAGCGGGCATACTCCACCGTTTTCGTCACCGTATCCCAGGCCATGAGCGGCTCTCCGCCGAAGAAGTCCACCTCGATATTCCGGCGCTTGCCGGACTTCTGAATCACAAAGTCGATGGCCCGTCTCGCCGTCTCAAAGGGCATGATCTTCCGGCCTGTGCCAAAATCTCCTGTGGATGCGAAGCAATACTTGCACCGGAGGTTGCAGTCGTGGGCCACGTTCAGGCAGAGAGCCTTCACCGGAGCGTCCTTGACATAGGCCCACCGGGGGTCGATATAGTCCTCCTTCGCAAACAGCAGCCCCTGCGCTTCCAGCTCCTTCAGCTCTGACCAGACCTCGCTAATCTCCTCCGGGGAATAGGCCAGCGCCGACGCCACCTCCTCCGGGCAGCGCTCCGGCAGCGATTCCAATTGCTCCACCCGGCTGAGCACCTGATAGGTCATCTCGTCCAGCACATGAACCGCCCCGCTGTTCACATCCAGGGCAATGGGACAGTCCAGCGCAACAAAGGTATGTACCATTTTCTCTCCTCCCGTTCCCGCCGCAGGCAGACAGAAGAATGGACACATCGGAAGCTCCAATGTGTCCATACGTCTCCAAAAGATCCGCTACGGCCGGAGATTACTTCTGATTTTCGCACTGCTGGTTTGCAACGGTGCAAGAGGTCTTGCAGGCAGACTGGCAGGAAGTCTGGCACTCGCCACAGCCGCCGTAGGAAGCGCTCTTCTTCAGGGTGGCGCCGTTCAGGGTCTTAATGTGCTTCATGGTTTCCCCTCCTCTGTACGTTCACGCATCTGGAAACGGCCTATTCAGCCTCTCGTCTCATCCAGTGACCTCATTATAGCACCTCATCCCGGACATTTCAATCATTTTCTCCGCTTTTTGTGAAAAGCAGAGAGCAGTCCGCTGACCGCCCCGCCTGCCAGGGCCCCAGCCGCCAGAGACGCCAGTCCGCTCCCTGTCCCGCTCTCCGGAAAGAGCAGCCCGGCTCCCAGCCACAGGAGCAAAAACAGTCCTCCCACGCCCAGGCCCACTAACAGCGCTCGACTCCGAATCGAGCTGTTGGCATACTGTCCTCCGATCAGGCAGCCCAATACTGCCCCAATAGCTCCGGCTCGCCCGGCCCATTCCTCGCCCAGTGTCCCGCCGGCGATCAGCCAGGCGACGAGCGCCATGAGAAGCAGCGTAATCCCCAGGGCAATGGCTCCTCCCGCCAAAAGTGCGGTGACAGCCGTCCCCGGAGACGTCCCCGTTGTCCGTTCCTGTGGCATAAAAACGCCCTCCCGTCATCCTTTTGGAAAAGGATATGCCTGGAGGGCGAGTTTATGCGCTGTGGCTGCGGTGCTTTACTTTTTGCCTTCCACCTTCTTGGCCTCGGCAGCCTTCTGGCTCTCAGAGGTCTTTTCATCCTCTGCGATCTGGACGCCCTTGCTGGAGACAGACCACTTCATCAGCTCCAGACGGACCCGGTCCGCCCCAGTCTCGATGACGATGCTGTTCGTCTTGACAGCGCAGATCGTGCCGACGATGCCGCCGATGGTGGTGATCTCATCACCGATCGCCAGGCTGTTGCGCATCTCCGTAGCCTCTTTCTTCCGCTTGTTCTCGGGCCGGATCAGCATAAAATAGAAAATAGCGATCATGACGACCAGCATTACAATTGCGCTAACCATACTATCATCCATAGTAATCAGTACCTCCACTGTGCTCGGGACTGCCCCGACATAATGTGGTTATTATACCGGAAAAACCATTGTGATTCAAGGGCTTTGAAAAATTTTCCGGTGTTATCCCCAAACTTTCGGTCCAATATGCGTCCTGCCGCCTTTTTCCTTCCCCTGCGGCGAATCCTTTCTCACAGCCGGTTCTCCAGCCGCGCGGAATATTCCGCACGGAACCGGTCAAAAGTCCCCCCGTCCAGAGCGTCCCGGATGGCTTCCATCAGATGGTTATAGAACCACAGGTTGTGGGTCACCGCCAGGCGCATGGCCAGCATCTCCTCCGCCTTGAACAGATGGCGGAGATATGCCCGGGAGTGGCTCCGGCAGGTGGGGCACTGGCACCCCTCCTCGATGGGCCGCTCATCCAGCTTGTATTTCTCATTTTTGATGTTGATGGTGCCCTTCCAGGTAAACAGCTTGCCGTGCCGGGCGTTGCGGGCGGGCATAACGCAGTCGAAGAAGTCCACGCCCCGGGCCACGCCCTCGATGATGTTGGAGGGTGTTCCCACTCCCATCAGATAACGGGGCTTGTCCTGGGGAAGATATGGCTCCACGGCGTCTATGATGTCGTACATGGTCTGGGTGCTCTCCCCTACTGCCAGGCCGCCGATGCCCACGCCGTCGTAGCCCTCCATGGCTGAGATCTGCTTCGCGTGCCAGATGCGCAGGTCCGGGTAGGTGCCGCCCTGGTTGATAGCAAACAGCATCTGTCCCGGATTGACGCAGTCCGGCGCCGCCATCAGCTCCCGACGTTTTGCCACGCACCGCTCCAGCCACCGCTGGGTCCGCCGGACAGACTGCTCCACATACTCATAGGCGGAGGGATTGGCCACGCACTCGTCAAAGGCCATGGCGATGTCGCTGCCCAGGTTGGCCTGGATGGTCATGGACTCCTCCGGCCCCATGAAGATATACCTGCCGTCCACATGGCTGTGGAAGGTGACGCCCTCCTCTTTAATATCCTTCCGCTTCGCCAGGGAGAACACCTGGAAACCGCCGCTGTCCGTGAGGATGGGGCCGTCCCAGCCCATGAACCGGTGCAGCCCTCCCATGGTCTTCACCACATCGTCCCCGGGCCGGACATGGAGATGATAGGTGTTGGACAGCTCGATCTGGCAGCCCAGGCGTTCCAGGTCCCCGGCGTCCAACGCTCCCTTGATGGCGCCCTGGGTGCCCACGTTCATAAAGACCGGCGTCTGTGCCGTTCCGTGGGGACAGGTAAAGACGCCCCGTCGGGCTTTTCCGTCGGTTTTGATGATTTGAAACATGGCTATGATTCCTTTATTCTTATCTATATCTGTGTCATTTGCAGTCTAAAACAGGCCATCTGCTATCAGCATCGCATCCCCAAAGGAAAAGAACCGATACCGCTCCCGCACCGCCTCCTCGTAGGCCGCCAGGACGTGCTCCCGCCCGGCCAGGGCGGAAACCAGCATGATAAGCGTGGACTCCGGCAGATGGAAGTTGGTGATCAGACCGTCCAGCACCTTGAAGCGGTAGCCGGGATAGATGAAAATCTTCGTCCAGCCCCCGTCCACCCGGACGGTGCCGTCCTCGTTGGCGTAGCTCTCCACCGTCCGGCAGGAGGTAGTACCTACGCAGATGACCCGCCCGCCGTTTTGTTTCGTCTCGTTGATGACCTGCGCCGTCTCCGGCGGGATGACACAGTACTCCGAGTGCATATCGTGATGCTCCACATCATCCGTCTTGACGGGCCGGAAGGTGCCAAGGCCCACATGGAGGGTGACGTAAGCCAGGCGCACTCCCATCGCCTGGATCTTCTCCAGCAGCTCCTGTGTAAAGTGCAATCCCGCCGTGGGCGCCGCCGCCGAGCCGGTCACCCGGGAGTAGACAGTCTGATACCGCTCCTGGTCCTGAAGCTCCTCCTTGATGTAGGGGGGCAAGGGCATCCGCCCCAGCTTTTCCAGGATCTCCAGGAAAATGCCGTCGTACTCGAATCGAACCAGCCGGTTCCCATCCTCCCGCACGTCTGTCACTCGGGCGGTCAGCTCCCCCTCCCCGAAGGTGAGTTTCGCGCCGGTGCGCAGCTTTTTCCCCGGGCGAACCAGGCACTCCCAGGTCTTGTCACCCCGGTCGATGAGCAGCAGCACCTCGCAGGCCCCACCGGTCTCCCGGCGGCCGATGAGCCGGGCAGGGAGCACCCGGGAGTCGTTCATCACCAGGCAGTCCCCCGGCCGGAGAAAGTCCGGCAGCTCATAGAACATATGATGGCCAATCGCCCCCGTCCGCCTGTCCAGGGTCATCAGCCGTGATGCGTCCCGGCGCTCCAGCGGCGTCTGGGCGATCAGCTCCGGCGGAAGGTCATAATAAAAATCGCTGGTCTTCATTTATCTGTCCTCATTCCGGGGCCGCTGCCCCAAAGAGTTTGCAAAACCTGCTGTAAAACAGACCGGTTTTGCAGGAAATGCGCCTTGACGATGCAGAGGAAGCGTGATATGATACACCTATACACGCAGAATAGAGGTGCGGCCTGCATCAGTACCGCTGCGGAGGGCGCCGTCGCTCCGTGAGGCAGTGTGAAAAGGGCAGTCCGCCGAAGGAGCCGGACGGCGGAGGTCGGGCTGCCTGGGCGGCAGGTAAACAGTCTGCCGACTGTCATCAGAGCATCCCAGCCGGGAGCCTCCGATGTTGAGCTGATCTGCTCCACATAATGTGGGTGCCCTGCGCACCGCACATTATAGTACAGAATCAGCCCGTTTTCAACGGCTGATTTCTTTTTTGCTTTCCCGTGCCGGGAAGCAGTTCGTAAGCGCAGCGCATAGAATATGCTGTGCCCAAATTGAGGAGGAGTTACCCATGGAGAAGTATAAGGTTGGCGTTGTCGGCTGCACCGGCATGGTGGGACAGCGCTTTGTCACCCTGTTGGAGAATCACCCCTGGTTCCAGATCACCGCGCTGGCCGCCAGCGCCCGGAGCGCCGGCAAAACCTATGGAGAGGTGGCCGGGAAGCGCTGGCTGATGAGCACCCCCATGCCCGAGTCCGTCAGGGACATGGTCATTCTGGACGCCGAGGCGGATATGGACGCCTTCTGTGACCGGGTGGACTTCACCTTCTGTGCCGTCAATATGAAGAAGGATCAAATCAAGGCACTGGAGGAGGCCTATGCCAGACATGAGTGCCCGGTCGTCTCCAACAACTCCGCCAATCGCCACACCCCCGACGTGCCCATGGTGGTGCCGGAGATCAATCCCCAGCACATCCAAATTATCGACAGCCAGCGCAGACGTCTGGGCACCCAGCGTGGCTTTATCGCCGTCAAGTCCAACTGCTCCCTCCAGAGCTATGTCCCCGCCCTGCACCCCCTGCGGGAGAAATACGGCCTAAACAAAGCCCTGGTCTGCACCTATCAGGCCATCTCCGGGGCGGGCAAAAACTTTACCACCTGGCCCGAGATGGTGGACAACGTCATCCCCTACATCGGCGGCGAGGAGGAGAAGAGCGAGCAGGAGCCCATGAAGCTCTGGGGCGAGATCGTGAGCGATGAGATCGTGGACGCCGTCTCCCCCGCCATCACCAGTCAATGCCTCCGCGTCCCCGTCACCGACGGGCATATGGCCGCCGTCTTTATGAGCTTCCCCGAGGGTAAAAAGCCCTCTGTGGAGGAGATCAAGGAGACCTGGGCCTCCTATCGGGGCCGCGCCCAGGAGCTGGAGCTGCCCTCTGCGCCCAGGCAATTCCTCCATTACTTTGAAGACCCCAGCTATCCCCAGACCAAGCTCCAGCGGGACCTGGAGGGTGGCATGGCCATCTCCTTGGGCCGTCTGCGTCCGGACAGCCAGTATGACTACAAATTCGTGGGTCTGAGCCACAACACCCTCCGGGGCGCCGCCGGCGGCGGCGTGCTGCTGGCAGAGCTGCTGTGCGCCGAGGGCTATATCACCCGGAAGTAACCTCCCCCCTATTTCCTCCGCTGTGAGAAAGGAGACCTGTTCATGAAGCAGCCTATCTTTACCGGTTCCTGTGTCGCCATCGTCACTCCCTTCAAGGCTGACGGGGTGGACTACGAAAAGCTGGGACAGCTCATCGAGTTCCAGATTGCCAACGGGACTGACGCCATCTGCATCTGCGGCACCACCGGCGAGTCCTCCACCATGACCATGCAGGAGCATATGGTCACGGTGGAATACGCCATCAACAAGGTGGCCGGGCGCTGTAAGGTCATCGCCGGAGCAGGCAGCAACGACACCGCCGCCGCTCTGGAGCTGGCTCTCCACGCCGAGCGCGCAGGCGCTGACGGACTCCTGATGGTCACCCCCTATTACAATAAGGCCACCCAGAAGGGCCTGATCAAGCACTACACCTATGTGGCCGACCGGGTACACACTCCCATTATCCTCTATCACGTCCCCTCCCGGACGGGAACCAGCTTCAAGGCCTCTACTTATTATGAGCTCTCCAAGCACCCTATGATCAACGGCATCAAGGAGGCCAGCGGGAACTTTACCCTGGTCTCCCAGACGGTGGCCCTGTGCGGAGACGAGATGAACCTCTGGTCCGGCAACGACGACCAGGTGGTTCCCCTCATGGCCATGGGCGGCAAGGGCGTCATCTCTGTGCTGGCCAACATCCTGCCCCGGCCGGTTCATGATATGGTGCAGCTTTGTCTGGAGGGCAACTATACCGAGGCCGCTAAGCTCCAGGCCAAATATCAGAAGCTGAACGATACCCTGTTTATCGAGGTCAACCCCATCCCGGTCAAGACCGCCATGAATCTGATGGGCATGGAGTCCGGCCTGCTGCGGATGCCCATGTGCGAGATGGAGGAGGGCAATCTGGCCATTCTGAAGTCCGTACTGCATGAATACGGCCTGCTGTAAGGGGAATCCGCTATGCTGAAGATGATTATTTCCGGCTGTAACGGCAAAATGGGGCAGGTAGTGGAGTCCATCTGCTCCGCCGACAGCCAGGTACAGGTGGTGGCCGGGTTCGACGTCAACCAGACCCCACGGGCCTATCCCGTCTATGTTGCCCCCGCCAACTTTACCGGTGAGGCGGACGTAATTGTGGACTTCTCCAGCCCCAAGGCGCTGGACGGCCTGCTGGCCTTCGCCACAGAGCGAGGTGTCCCGGCTGTGCTGGCCACCACCGGCTACTCTCCGGAGCAGTTGGCCCAGATCGACGAGGCGGCCAAGGTCGTCCCCATCTTCCGCTCGGCTAACATGAGCCTGGGCATCAATGTGGTCCTCGACCTGGTGAAGCGGGCTGCCGCCATTCTGGGCGACTCCTACGACATTGAGATCGTAGAGCGCCATCACAACCGGAAGGTGGACGCCCCCAGCGGCACGGCTCTCATGCTGGCCGACGCCGCCCGGGAAGGACTGGACTATGAGGTGGACTACACCTATGGCCGACATGACCGCCGGGAGTCCCGGCCCAAGAACGAGATCGGCATCAGCTCTGTCCGGGGTGGCACCATCGTGGGCGTCCATGAGGTGATCTTCGCCGGTCGGGACGAGGTCATCGAGCTGCGCCATGAGGCCCAGAGCCGGGAGATCTTCGCCTCCGGGGCCGTCAAGGCTGCAAAGTTCCTCGTCACCGTCCCCCAGCCCGGTCTGTACGATATGCAGGCCCTGGTGGCCGCCCAGAATGAAGAAGGAGGTTCCTTATGAGCCAGGGAATTACCAAAATCGCCTATGCACCTGATGTCACTCTCATCACCCTGTCCTCCCTGCCCAGCGACAGCCGGACAGTGGCCTCGGTGCTGACCGCCCTCTCCGACAACGGAGTCAACGTGGATATGATCTCCCAGACCGCGCCCCAGGGGGGCAGTATCCGGCTGAGCTTCACCATCTCCGACGCTTCGCTGACCGTTGCCCTCTCCGTGCTGGCAAAGCTGCGTCAGGAGAATCCCGCCATTTCCCCGGAAATCCTTCCGGGCAACTGCAAGCTGGCCTTCTATGATGAGAACATGGTGCAGACCCCCGGCGTGGCCGCCAGGCTGTTCGCCCTGCTCAGCCAAGCGGACATTCAGGTCATGCTCATCACCACCTCGGAGGTGGACATCTCCATCCTGGTGAACGGTCACAACCTGTCCGACGCCCTGACACTGGTATGTGAAAACTACAACGTGGAGCCGGTAGAGACCTGCTTCTGAGCTCTGAGTTGCAAAAAACGCGATGAATCGCCGCAAGCGATCCATCGCGTTTTTTCCGTTCCGCATTACAGATGCACCCGATGGTACACCTTTTTCCCTTTCTTCAGCACCAGGCCCTGGCCGGAGAGCTGCTCTGCAGTGTAGGAGGCGGCGGCGTCCAACACCTTCTCCTCCCCCACGCTGATGCACCTGTCCTTGGTGATCGCCCGCTTCGCGTCGCCATTGGAGGAGGCCAGGCCGGACAGGGTCAGCAGACGGATAAGAGAGATGCTCCCGTCGGTCAGGTCGTCAGCGGACACCACCGTCTCCGGCATATCGTCCGAGGCCCCTGCGCCGCCAAACAGAGCCTTTGCGGTGGACTGAGCCTTTTCTGCCTCGGCCTCGCCATGCACCAGGGAGGTCAGATTATAGGCCAGGATCTCCTTGGCCCGGTTGAGCTGGCTGCCCTCCCAGGTCTCCATCTCGAAAATCTGCTCCAGGGGGACATCGGTAAGCATTTTCAGGCACTTAATCACGTCGGCGTCATCCACATTCCGCCAGTACTGGTAGAAGTCATAGGGAGAGGTCTTATTCGGGTCCAGCCAGACCGCGCCGGACACCGTTTTGCCCATCTTCTTTCCCTCGCTGTTGAGCAGCAGGGTGATGGTCATGGCCTCGGCGTCCTCCTTGCCCAGCTTGCGGCGGATCAACTCGCGGCCGCCCAGCATATTGGACCACTGGTCGTCGCCGCCGAACTGGAAGTTGCAGCCGTACTCCTGATAGAGATGGTAGAAGTCGTAGGACTGCATGATCATATAGTTGAACTCCAGGAAGCTCAGTCCCTTCTCCATCCGCTGCTTATAGCACTCCGCCCGGAGCATATTGTTCACCGAGAAGCAGGCGCCCACCTCCCGGAGCAGCTCCACATAGTTCAGCTTCAGCAGCCAGTCGGCATTGTTCAGCATCAGCGCCCTGCCGTCGGAGAAGTCGATAAAGCGGCTCATCTGCGCCTTGAAGCAGTCGGCGTTGTGCTGGATGGTCTCCGGCGTCATCATTTTCCGCATATCGCTCTTGCCGGAGGGGTCGCCCACCATGGCGGTGCCGCCGCCCAGCAGGGCGATGGGACGGTTGCCGTACTGCTGCATCCGGCGCATCAGGCTCAGGGCCATAAAGTGGCCCACATGGAGAGAGTCCGCCGTGGGGTCAAAGCCGATATAGAAGGTGGCCTTGCCGTTGTTGATCATCTCCTTGACCTTTTCCTCGTCGGTCACCTGGGCGATCAGGCCCCGGGCTGTCAGTTCTTCGTACAGTGTCATCGTTGTTTGTCTCCTTTTCTTTTGGGGACTGGCATACAAAAAGCCCTCTGTCCCCGGATTTGGGACAGAGGGCGCAACATTGCGCGGTACCACCTCTGGTTCGCCCGTTCCTCACGGAAAGAGCCTCACGGAGTTCTGACAAACTCCTGCGCTGTAACGGGCACACCCGGCCTCTCCCCTACTGACGGACCGTGTTCAGGGGGCTGCTCAGAGGGGTATTCTCACAGCGCTCTCTCCCCCTCCCACCGACCGGGGGCTCTCTGACCAGAGGAAGCTGTGATACTCTGCCTCATCATCGCAATTCCAGGGAAAACTATACCATTCTTTTTCCCAGGTGTCAAGAAAATTCGGCGAGACGCCCGTTTTTTCAGT
>JAJPXB010000048.1 GCA_021205695.1 Clostridiales bacterium | reverse complement strand
CTGCTGCCCACCACCTTCCCCAACGTGCTGGTCTCCGCCAACCAGGGCATCGCCGTGGGCATGGCCTCCAACCTGTGCGGGTTCAATCTGGGGGAGGTCTGCGACGCCGCCATCGCCCGGATGAAGGACCCCAACGCCGACCTGCTCTCCCTGCTCAGGGCTCCGGACTTTCCCACCGGGGGAGAGCTGCTCTACAACGAGAGCGAGCTGCGCCAGGTGTACGAGACGGGCCGGGGCTCCTTTCGGGTGCGCGCCAAGTGGCGTTATCTCAAGAGCGAGAACATCATCGAGGTCTATGAGATCCCCTACACCACCACGGTGGAGGCCATCATCGACAAGGTGGCCGAACTGGTCAAGGCCGGAAAGGTGCGGGAGATCGCCGATATGCGGGACGAGACCGACCTCTCCGGCTTGAAGCTGGCTATCGACCTGAAACGGGGGACCGACCCGGACAGGCTGATGCAGAAGCTGTTCAAAACCACCCCCCTGATGGACTCCGTCTCCTGTAATTTCAACATCCTCATCGCCGGGACCCCAAAGGTCATGGGGGTGGGGGAGATTTTGGAGGAGTGGACCGCCTGGCGCATGGAGTGTATCCGCCGCCGGGCCTACTTCGATATGCAGAAGAAGTCGGAAAAGCTCCATCTGCTCCAGGGTCTGCAAAAGATTTTGCTGGACATCGACAAGGCCATCCGCATCATCCGGGAGACCGAGTCCGACGCCGAGGTGGTGCCCAACCTGATGGTGGGCTTCGGCATCGACCAGGTGCAGGCGGAGTTCGTGGCGGAAATTAAGCTGCGCAACATCAACAAGGAGTATATCCTCCGCCGGACAGAGGAGATCGAGGCGCTGACAAAGGAGATCGCCGATCTGGAGGATATCGTGGCCCGCCCCGCCCGGCGGAAACGGATCATCTCCTCTGAACTGCAGGCGGTGAAGAAAAAGTACGCCGTGTCCCGGCGGACGGATATCCTCTATGATCTGCCCGAGGACGACGAGCCGGTGGAGGAGGAGACGCCTGACTATCCGGTCCATGTGTTTCTCTCCAGGGAGGGATATTTCAAGAAGATCACCCCCCAGTCCCTCCGGATGTCCGGGGAGCAAAAGTACAAGGAGGGGGACGGCCCCTTCCTCCAGTGGGAGGCCAACAACCGGGACGAGATCATGGTATTCACCGACCGGCAGCAGTGCTACAAGGCCCACCTTTCCGACTTCGCCGACACCAAGGCCAGCGTGCTGGGCAGCTTCCTCCCCTCCGCCCTGGGGATGGACGAGGGAGAGGGTTTCCTCTGGGCCTGTCTCCCCGGAGATTACAGCGGGAGCCTGCTGTTCTTCTTTGAAAACGGCAAGGCCGCCCGGGTGGAGCTGAGCAAATACCAGACCCTGACCCGGCGCAGGCGTCTGACCGGCGCTTACAGCGACCGCAGTCCGGTGAAGGCGGTATTCCACCTCCGGGAGGACCGGGAGCTGGCGGTCATCTCCACCGAGGGCCGCTGCCTCACCTTCCACACCTCCGCCCTGCTGCCTAAAACCACCCGGAACACGGTGGGGGTGGCAGTGATGACGTTGAAACCCAAATACCAGCTGGACAGAGTGCTCCCCCTGGAGGAGACGAGCATCCGAAACAGGACCCGCTACCGGGCCAAGAACCTCCCCGCTACCGGCGCTCTCCTGAAGCCGGAGAACCGGGGGGAGGAGCAGCTCTCCCTGTGACCGTGAACCACCGCCCGGAAAGGAGGCCCCATGAAACGCCGCATTGCCGCCCTGCTGCTGGCCTTTTGCCTGCTTCCCACCCTCTCCGGGTGCGACAGCCTGCTGGAGCGGGAATACCGCTCGGCCAGCCGACACATCTCTCAGACCTCCGACACTGAGGACACCTCCGCCCTCCGGGCGGAGACCTATTCCGACCTGGTCAACAGCGTCCAGTTCTTCGTCACCATGGGGGAGACGGAGGGGGTCGTCCATCTCTATCAGTATTCCGGAGATGTGGAGCAGGACGTGGAGGACGCCTGCCAGGAGGTGCTGGAGCAGGACCCCCTGGGGGCCTGGGCGCTGGAGGATATCACTTGGACCTCCAGCCGTATCGTCTCCTATTATGAGTGCATCTTTACCTTCACCTACCGGCACACGGCGGCGGAGATCGCCTCGATTCAGACGGTGGTGGGCTCCAACGCCATCCGGGAGGCGCTGTGCGACGTTATCTCCGACTATGACTCCTCCCTGGTGCTCCAGGTCTCCAGCTACTATGCCCAGAAGGAGCTGCTGCTGGGGCTGGTGCAGGAGGCGTACTACTCCCTCCCGGGCTATGCCCAGGGTTATCCCGACGTGACCATCTCCGTCTACCCCCAGGAGTCCACCGGCACCCAGCAGATCGTGGAGATCTCCTTCACCTGGTCCGGCAGCCAGGAGACCCTCCAGGCACGGGCGGAGGCCATCGCCTCCGCAGCGGCCACCTTGGTGGGTACCGAACCGGCCCAGGGAGAGGTGGGCTATTGGCTGCTCTACTCCCGTCTGACGGACGGCCTGAGCTATTCCGCCAACAACGGCCAGGCCAGCGTCTACACCGCTCTGGTGACCGGACGGACGAACAGCGAGGGGGCCGCTCTCGCCTTCCAATATCTGTGTGAACAGGCGGGGCTGACCTGCCTTGCCGTCCAGGGGACGCTGGACGGCTCGCCCCACTGGTGGAACCTGGTGGAGGTAGACGGGGTGTGGCGTCATGTGGACGTGACCGCCGGGGATGGCCAGGAGGACTTCCTCCGCGCCGACAGCCAGGTGTCCGACCGCTACACCTGGGACACGGAGCAGTACCCCGCCTGTCCCGACCCGGAGCCGGAGGAAGAGCGCTCCGACGAGGAGGAGGCGCCGGAGGACGCTGCCGACGGAAATACCGCTGCTGAGACAGAGAGCGGAGAAGCTGCGATGGAGGTCCCGTCAGAGTGAGTACCCATAGCGTATAGCGTATGCGAAAACAGCCAGTCCGAATTTTTGCGGACTGGCTGTTCCGGTAAAAAGGGAGAAGGCCGTCTGAGATACTGTGAACAATAGAACCGAAGCAACAGGAGCCCATAATATGATTTACGCGATATCGCAAAGTGTGCTATACTATATTCAGAAGCCTCTCTCCCGGAGATTGCAGTGAAATACGGACCGGCAGGAGAACGAAACCGCAGGCGCAGGCTGGCGCAGTGCGCCGCTGTGCAACAGCCTTCATAAAGCCACAGAGGAAAAGGGATGATTTGCTGTGCAGGAAAAGAAAAAAGCCGATGGCTTCAAGTATGATTTTACGCTTACTGAATTGAAAGCGCTGCTGTTCCATTCAAAGAAATGCCCGAGGTGTTCGGGGCAGCTCACAAGAGAAAGGACCTGTGAACGGGTGGAAGGACGGGATGTCAATTCACGGGCTGATCCGTTCTTCGTCCAGAACGCACAGGTAAACCACTACGGGTTCGTTTTTCGCTGCCAAAGCTGTGGAAGCGTGTTCACACTGAAGGAGCTTGCGGAGAGCGCGAAATGAGCAGGCAATGGCCGACATATCAAAACCGCGCGGCTGAAGGCTCCTGCCGACGGACAGGAGCGCATCGTGGCTGGAGAGTGACATGGAACTATGAGGACAGACAATTATAAAAAGAGACAGAAAATGCGCAATGCACAAAAAATCCAGATGACCATACAGAGTCTGGTTCATGAGGGACGATTCGCATCCGAAAAGACATTCCTGCACCACAGGGAAACGACGGTGTACGCCCACAGCGTTCATGTCGCCGAAGTCAGTCTGGCAATGGCAAGCGCTCTGCCCATTTCCTTTGATACGGATTCCCTGGTCCGGGGCGCGCTGCTCCATGATTATTTTTTATATCACAGGAATGAAAGCGTGAAAACTTATGTCCTGCACGGGTACAGGCACCCTGTAATTGCAGCCAAAAACGCCAAGGCAGACTACAATATCAACGACGTCGAGGAAAATATTATAAGACGGCATATGTTCCCGCTGACACCCATACCGCCCAAATACAGAGAGGCGTGGGTCGTATGCATCGCAGACAAATGCTGCGCGACCGTGGAGTTCCTGCCGGTACGATTTACGGGAAGTCATCTGTCAAACAACTGCGGTTATAGCTGAATACCGAAGGAATATGGCAGGATAAGCGCTGTTTTATGAAAGGGCGAATGGTGACCGCGTGAATTACATTAAGGGGCTGGAGCCGGATGAGTTGAGGACGGTTTACAGGGATCATATCAGAGGGGATTTTCCCCGTGGGGAGCGCAGGCCGCTTTTCGCCATGGAGAGGATGCGAAAGGCGGGACGATATGACTGCTACGGCTTTTATAACGGTGAAAAGCTTCTGGCCTATGCCTGCTGTATCCTTGCTGAGAGCGGCTCTTATGCGTTGCTGGACTATTTCGCGGTTATCCCCGAACTGCGCGATCGGGGAATCGGCAGTGAATTCCTGCGCGGCCTGAGAGGGAATGTGTCTGCAAAACGCGGGATGTTTATAGAAGCCGAAAGCCCCGATGCAGCAAAGTCGGAGCAGGAGCGGCAGGTAAGGGAGCGCCGCATCCGTTTCTATCTGTCAAACGGGGCCGAACAGACAAACTCCGGGTGCCTGCTATTCGGGGTAGATTACAATATTCTGTTCATCACCACGAATAATGCGGCGAACGAAAAAGATATGGAGCAGCTGCATCATGCGGTGGAAGCGCTTTATCAGGAATTATACGGGCGGGCTTATGGCCGACTGTGCAAGCCGTACTGCAAAGGGAACGCTGGGGAAGCGCCGGTATGCAGGTGAATCCGCCGACGAAGCGCCAGGCCACGCGGCCGGACCGAGCCGCGCTGAAAAAGCGGCAGCAATTTATTTCGAATTGCTGCCGCCGGAGGAGGTCTGTTCTGTCGTGTTTTTCGTAGAGTAACACACTCCACGAAAAAACTGCGCTAAAAGGATCTCAGAGCACGAAAAAAGCCCAAAATTACAACGAATTTCGGGCTTTCCTGCTGCCACGGACTGAGAAATTTGACTGCGAATCGGTCAAAATCTCACTGCGGACAGCTTTATCTGTATTATTCTCTTTTCAGCGCATTGGGAAGTACATATAACAGTTCAGCGCAACGAGAGTATTTGCGCGCCTCAGGACTTCGCGCAGGCCCTTGTCCTCGTATATAGCGGACTTCCTGCCGCCCGCTCTTTCACTGGAAGATATTTCTGCCCCGTTTTGACATGGCAGTCGGCCTCCTTGCGCTTGGAAATGGTTCCCTGTACTGCTGACCTGACTGCGAATTGCGGATTTATTCCCCCGACGGCGTTCCGTCGCTGATAATACTCCAAAAATTTTTTGAATTTTGCTGTTTTTTGAGGTTGCAATCCTTGGAATTGGTGGTATAATAAGCATGTATATCAGTGGCAGAGTGCGTATCGTAGAGTATGTAACTCTGCGAATAGAAGTAGACCGGTTAAGGCTCTGAAAACAGGGGAGTAAAGGGGGGCTGCTTTTGAAAGCGAGAAAGGATTTCATGCTTCGTGAAATCGCAGGAGAAGCGCTTGTGATTCCGGTGAATGAGGCTGCTGTAGATTTTCGAGGCATTATGAGCCTGAATGAGAGTGGCAAGCTGCTCTGGGACAGGCTGCAGGAGGAGTCCACGGAGAAAGACCTTGTTGAAACCCTGTTGGATGCCTACGATACCACGCCGGAGGTTGCAGAGCGGGACGTGTCCGTGTTCCTGGATCAGCTGCGGGCGCAGAACATCCTGCAGGACGCAGATTGAGAGATTCAGGAGGGAAAACCGTATGAGATGTGAATGTGTGCAGAGCCGTTCCAGATCGCCCAACGGGCGCGGAAACGGCGCAGGAAAACAGTTCAATACCGACTTTGCCGGAATTGAATAAATCGAAAATAATTGCAAGGAGGAACAATAATGCGAGGCAAATTATCCAGATTGCTTGCCTTTGCGCTGACGCTTGCCATGTGCATGAGCCTGGCGACGACGGCGTATGCCTACCCCGGAAGCTCCAGGGGAAGCAGCGGAGGCAACAACCGGCCCGGCTCCAGCAGCTCGCAGGAGAGCAGCGCTGACAGCAGCACTGACAGCAGCAGCTCCGCCGGGTCGGAGACCACCCTGGCTCTGGTAGAGGACGAGACGACGGTAGACAACTCTGACGTCGTTCTCCGGGCGTCTACCTACGAGGCCACGACGGTCGATGAGGATGGAAGTACCGAGACCTCAACGGTGAAGTATTTCCCGGTCACCATGTTTAACTATGATATGTCTACCTTCAACGAGGCAGTAGCAGCGCTGGAGGACGAGGCATCCACCACGGCAACCGGCATCTACCTGAACAGTGGTTCTGCCAGCGGCGGAAGCTACAGTATCACCGGTTACAGTGTGGGCTACACCTCTGTTAACAACTCCAGCAGCGGTCCCAGCACGTTGAATAATAGCAATGTTTCCAACGCAACAAAGTGGACGATTACCGCTGTAGACGGCGGCTACACCATCTCCAGCAACGGCTATTACCTGACCTGGGGCGGCGGCAATTCCGCGGACGCCATGGGGACGACTGACGAGGTCACGCTGAGCATTGCGGATGCCTCTTATACCAACAACAATACTACCTATACCGGCGTGACCATTGGGCTGACAACCAGCGCTACCTATAAGTATCTGAACGCTTACGGCTCTAACGGAGATACCTTTGGCGGCTATAATGTTGACGGTAGCAGCGACATCGGCAGCCTGTTCTACATCTACAAGCAGAGCACCGGTATCAGTGGAAACAACACCTGGACAAAGGTTGCCGTCAGTGACATCACCAGCGGCGGCACCTATGTGATCATCAGCGCAAGAAAGGGCTATGCTCTGACCCTCTCCAGCACGGAAACCACTATCACGGGCAGCCGCAGCCTGGCGAGCTACAACCAGTGGACAGGCTATCTGAGCAATATGGATACAGATGCCAGTGCAGTAGCCGGCAACCAGGTCTATCAGGGCCTGGTGGCGAGCACCCTGGATAACAGCGGCAACATCGTGTTCAACTACCCTGACGCCGGACTGTTCACCACCACCTCCGTCGAAGGCAAGAGCGTTTACACCAACGTGGGCTTGCCCTTCGAGTACGACAGCACCACCCGTCAGTACACCTTCAACGCCAAGGAGATGGGCGCATGGTTTGAGGGAGATGCCGCCAGCGACACCAACCTGTACTACTCTGCATATCCTCAGGGCATCAGTGGTTCCGGCGCAGAGGATGATACAGCAGCATTCTGGTTCCCCTTCAACGACAGCACCGATTCCACGCTGACCACATTGACAAAGAGCGGCGGCACAGATGTGGAGGGTTATAACGTCTCCAGCCCGGACTACTTCTTCGGCATGACCGCCTCCATCGACTTCACCATGACCGAGGATGGCAAGATCACTTATAAGGATGAGAACGGGGCCGACGTGACCGAGGATATCACCTTCCACTTCTCCGGCGACGACGACGTGTGGGTGTTTATCGACGGCGTCCTGGTTCTGGACATGGGCGGCATCCACAACCGCATTGACGGCAACATCGACTTCGCCAGCGGCGAGTGGACCATCAACCAGACCTACCAGTCCACCGACCTGGCCGTTGACTATGCCACCGGCTCCACCGACGGCAGCTCCGGCAACCTGTGGAACACCGACAGCTCCACCGGCACCCTGGACACCACCCTGGCCACCTTCGCAGCCCAGGAGACCCACACCCTGACCGTGTACTACCTGGAGCGGGGCGCCGGCGCATCCAACTGCGAGATCACCTTCAACCTGCCCATGAAGGACTACGTCACCGTGACCAAGGAGGCCGACACGGACTCCCATGGAGGCGCCCTGACCGAGAATGAGCAGGAGGTCGTGGACAACATGGAGTTCACCTTCACCATTTACAACAATGGTGAGGAATACGCCAACGAGACCTACACGGTGCTGAACGCCGCCACCGGCAACACCATCCGCACCGCCTCCACCGACGCCAGCGGACAGTTCACCCTCCATCCGGGGGAGACCGCCCGGTTCACCACCATGTTTGACGAGAACAGCGGCGAGACCTGGTATGTGGAGGAGAGCGACCCGGGCAGCGCCTTTGACAGCACCGTCTGGACGACCTCTGACAGCGCGGTCTACGAAGTTACAAAAACGACAAGCGAGGATTCCCTGACCTCTGACACCCTGACCGTTCAGGGCAGCTCGGAGGCCTCCTCCACCATCAACTTCGTCTGCAACAACATTCTGGACGCCACCCTTGCCAACCCCGGCATCGTGCCCAGCGATGACCGTATCGTCATCGACTACGGCCTGTCGGTGGAGATCGACGTCAAGAGCAACGACCTGTATCGGGCTGACAACTACAAGATCGTGGCCATCAACGGCTCGCTGACCTATGACGACGGCGGCAACGTCACCGGCTATACCGACAGCGGCACGAAGGACAGCGACGGCAACTATGTGGGCACGTTCGGCACCATCACCATTAAGAACGCCGAAAACGGCCAGCTGACCTATCAGCTCACCAGTCAGCTCACCGACGTGGAGGTCATCACCTACGTCGTCGAGGTGAGCAGCACGGTGATTAAGAATGAGGCCACCGGCGAGACCGACACCGCCTCCGCCTACGCCATGGCCACCGTGTACGTGATCCCCGCCACCAGCATGTACTACGAGGAGAACTTCGTGGACGCTGACGGCGAGACCATGATCACCTATTCCTCCGGCAGCTGGACCACCGAAGGCGAGGCGGAGTCCGACGCCCAGGAGCCCGGCGTGGTCGGCACCGTGGGCGACAGCCCCTACGGCTCTGACGCGGCCTACCTGGCGGACACCGGCGACTCCAACGGCAGCAGCATGAAGGTCAGCACGTCTGGCAGCTCCGCCTCCTTCACCTACACCTTCACCGGCACCGGCACCAGCTTCTTCGCCCGGACGACCGATGATTCGGCCTATCTGAGAGTGCAGGTCTATGAGGGGACCAGTGCAAGTGGAACTGCAATCTATACGACGTATAGAAATACCAAGTACATCAACAGTAATAGCGAAACGCTGTACAACATTCCGGTCTTTACCTGGGACGCGGTTGACAACGGCCTTGACTATGGCACCTACACAGTAAAGGTGACCCTGGCAAAGGCAGCAACCGGTTCTTCCACTTCTGCGTCCTATGGTAGTGAATTCTACCTGGACGGCATCCGGGTGCAGAACCCGATGGATGAGGAATCCGACAACTACTCCATCGCCCAGTCCGCCTACAGCGCCGATGGCGAGGCCAACGTGAACATCGCTACCCTGCGGGACAAGGTGATCGACGCGTCCGGCTATGATGACGACGGCAACCTGACCTGGGAGGACGGCTACGTGGTTCTGACCGACGTTGAGAAGAACATTGTCTCGGCGTCCGACTATGAGAGCATCGGGCCGAAGGAAGAGGTCTATCTGGCCGGTATGGATTACTCCGGCGCGACCAACGCCCAGACCATCAGCTTTACGCTGGAGGGTTGGGACATGAACTACAGCCTGTATCTGGGCCTGAAGAACCCCACCGGGACCGGCGCGACTGTCACCATCAACGGGCATACGCTGACCGTCAGCAACACGGCGGATTGCTACTACAGCATTTCCAGCTACCTGACCGTGGATAACACCAACAGCGACGGTACGGTTGATGTCTCTGTCACCATCACCTGCACGGCGGGTCTGGTGTCCGTCACCAACATCAAGAGCACTGGCACGTTCCAGTTCGCCATCATTCAGGGCGGTGACGAGGACGGCGACGGCGACGTGGACGCAGATGAGATCGTCGATGAGACGGAGGTCACCGAGGAGACCGAGGCCGTTGTCGAGGAGACCGAGGTTGCTGAGGTGTCTGAGGCCGCCGAGGAGACCGAGGTTGTTGAGGAGACCAAGGCTGCCGAGGAGACCGAAGTAGCCGAGGAGGCTGAGGTCGCTGAGGCCACCGAGGAGGCCGAGGCTATTGAGGACGCTGAGGCTGCCGAGGAGACCGAGACTGTCGAAGCGGACGAGACCGCCGAGACAGAGGACAATGTGCAGGAAGCCTCTGTGGATGAGGCTCCTGTAGAGGACTAAGGAGGTGAGAGCCATATGAAGAAGGCTTATATTGCCCCGGCTCTGGAGGTAGAGCTGTTCCAGCTGAACACCGCCATTGCGTCCGGCTGCACTACGACGGTCGATTTCGGACCTGACCCGTCACAGAACGACGGCGGGAAAACGTGTGAGTATTTTGGCGATCCTTTTGCGGTGAGCGCCGCAGCAGACGGACCTATCGTTTTTTATGAATCTGATTCGTCAACTTGCGATTGCTATTATTCATCGGGCGACATGAACTATGTGACATCCTGATCAATCAGGAAGCGCAACAAGGAAAGGCGGGGCCGGCAAAAACTGCCGGCCCCGTTTTTCGGATAAAAGGGGATGGACGTATGGAGCTGACACTTTCTCTGGGTGGGCGCGTGTTTCTCATTCAGGTGGACCGGGAGATGCCGGTGGACCGGGCGTTTCGCCCCTTTCAGGTCCCCTTTTCCGCTGCCCCAGATGTAACGGTGACCTTCCGTTGGAGCTGGGGGAACGAAGAAAAGCCCCGGGGCGTCCTTCTGGGCAGGGATGTCCTGCTGGACCACTATGAGACGGAGGGCTGCCGGTGGGCCTTTGCCCGGGGCAGGGACGACTACCAGTCCTGCGCCCGCTGCTCCCCCGGGTTTGACCGGGTGGACTGCTGCATCAACGGTGCCCTGTGCCGTCCGGAGCGGGTCAACCTGGCGACGCTGATGCGGTTTCTGCCCATGGCGGCTATTTTGGGGCGGCTGGGGGCCTTTGTCCTCCACTCCTCTCAGATTTGCTGGCGGGACCGGGGGATTGTGTTCTCCGCCCCCTCCGGCACGGGCAAGACCACCCAGGCGAAGCTGTGGTGCAGGGAGCGGGGCGCGGAACTGCTCTGCAACGACAGGACGCTGCTTTTTCAGCGGGACGGCGTCTGGAAAACCTGCGGGTATCCGCTGGACGGCAGCGAACCCGTGTACTCCAACCGTGTGACAGAGCTGGGCTGTATCGTCCTGCTGCAACAGGGGAAAAAATGTGAGGTTCGTCGACTGCGTGCAGGACAGGCGTTGGCGGGGCTGCTGTCCCAGGTGCAGGCAGACGTCTGGAACGGCCGCTCCGGCGCGGTGTGGACGGACCGCCTGGCGGTCCTGTTGGAAAACGTGCCCGTCTATCAGTACGTCTGTACGCCTCTGCCGGAGGCTGTGGACGAGCTGGAGCGGGTGCTGACAGAGGAAGGAGTGTTTTTTCATGGCGACCATTCGTGACCGCCTGTGGACAAAGGCGGCGATGCAGAGGATGCCTCTGTCCCTGGCACTTGAGCTGTCCCCCATGTGCAATCTGTCCTGCAAAATGTGCTATGTCCGCAAGAGCCCATCCGAGGTCAGACAGGGAGGCGGGCTGATTCCCGGCAGTCAGTGGCTCTCCTGGGCGGAGGAGGCCCGGCGGGAGGGGATGCTGTTCCCACTGATTACCGGAGGCGAGCCGTTCTTATACCCTGACTTCTGGCAGGTATTCGAAGGCCTGCAGGCGATGGGAATGCAGACCAGCATCAACAGCAACGCCACGCTGATCGACCGGGAGACGGCGAAGCGGCTGGCAAAAAATCCACCCATCCGCATCAATATCACGCTTTACGGAGCCAGTGCGGAATCCTATCAGCGTCTGTGCGGCGACGGAAGGGCTTTTGACCGGGTACAGAGGGCAATCGGGTACCTGCGGGAATACCACGTACCGATTAAGTTCAATTGCAGCATTACCCCGCACAACATACAGGACATGGAGGCCATCATCGCCTTTGCAAAGGAGCTTGACGTGCCCCTCCAGATGGCGACCTATATGTTTCCGCCTATCCGCCGGGATGAGACGAAAATCGGACAAAACGACCGGCTCTCTCCCGATGAAGAGGCGGAAGCCCGTGTCCGTTCGGAATATCTGCAAATGGACAAGGAGTGGCTGCTGGGGCAGACAGAGCGCTACAGCCGGTTTGTGCCGCTGGATCAGCTTCATTTTGATGATGAGCGAAAATCGCTGCATATGGTTTGCCGTGCAGGAACCAGCACCGCTTGGCTGGATTGGCAGGGAAACCTGAGCGCCTGCGGCGTCTATCGCTCTATGGTGGTCCCCATGAAGGATATGTCCTTTGCTCAGGCGTGGAAACAGGTAACGGAGTATACGAAGGAGTTCACCTATCGGCCTGCCTGCTCCATATGTCCCAACTGGCGGCTGTGTCATACCTGTATCGCCATGGTTCACAACGAAAGCGGCAGCAATGATGGGCGACCAGACTACATGTGCCGGATGAACGAGGCGGCGTCCCGCTATTATCGGATTTACGCGGAGCAGCATTTTCCGGAGGAAGCGGCAAAAATATTTTCACAGTCGGAGCAGACGCAGCGGCTTCGGGGGGATGCGCTTCCTGTGGCGCACGACAGCTGCGGGATAGATGAGTTTTGATTGTGCGGATTATATCCGAGAGAGGGGAGGGGAAGAGATTGCTGTGTGTTAAGCGTGCAATGTCTGTGCTTTTGTCTGTGGGGGTGCTTTTAGGTATGGTGCGTATCCCTGCGCTTGCAACAGAGGACGGGCAGCAGGAGGATGCGCAGGTTGTTTATGAGGGTTCCAACGTCGAAACAGAGTCTGAACCAGCGGCAGTATCTGAGACACCGTTCATTTCTGAATCAGAGGAGGATTCTTCCGCAGAGGAGACGGATGGTGTGATTGCCAGCGGCACATGGGAGGATAATGAATCCCTGTCCTGGAAGCTGGACGAGTCGTATACCCTGACTATCAGCGGCAGCGGAGACATGCCGGAGGTGGAATGCTACGGCGATACGCCCTGGTACAGCTACCGAACCAGTATCCAAGTAGTTGTGTTGGAAGCCGGAGTGACCTCTGTTTCTGATTACGCGTTCTACAACTGCACGAGCCTGACCTCAGTCAGCATTGCAGATAGCGTGACTGCAATCGGGGCTTACGCATTTGGAAGGTGTACGGCGCTTGCTGAGATTGTGATCCCCGACAGCGTGACATCTCTGGGTGAGGGGCTGTTCTTTTACTGCACAAAGCTGACGGACGTGTCTGTTGGCGGTGGCGTAATCGCTATCGGTGACGGTGCGTTCAATTATTGCAACAGTCTGGAGACAATCCAGCTTCCTTCGGCTGTAGCTTTTGTAGGGGAACAGGCATTTTTCCACTGTGTTGCACTGACTGCCATCAACGTAGCAGAGGGTAACGATACTTTCTGCAGTCTGAAGGGGGTCCTCTATAGCAAGGATATGACGACAGTGGTTTGCTGCCCAGCCGGGGTTGACAGCTACGACTTCCCGGACGGCGTGACCGTCATTGGGGACTCGGCTTTCGAGGGTTGCGCGAACCTTACAGAAATTGCGATACCGGAAACTGTGACCACCATCGGAGAATCGGCATTTGCCCAATGTACCGGATTGACGGAAATCGTGATTCCGGACAGCGTGAAGTTGATTGGAGAGAACGCTTTTTATAGCTGCACCTCTCTGACTGTAGCAGATGTAAGCAGCAATGTGACCGTACTGGAAAGCTACCTCTTCTATCAATGCTCTGCATTGGAGAAAGTGACGATTGGAGCGAATGTGACCTCCATTGGCAGCTATGCTTTTGCCGGGTGCTCGTCGCTGACAGGTGTTGAGTTGCCGGATACACTTACCAAAATCGGGATGAGTGCATTCCGTGGCTGCGGACTGACGGCAATTGTGATTCCTGACAGCGTGACCTCTATTGGAAACAGC
Organism: Clostridiales bacterium; assembly: GCA_021205695.1. GTDB lineage: Bacteria > Bacillota > Clostridia > Oscillospirales > Oscillospiraceae > Onthomonas. Next base: position 6,427 of record JAJPXB010000048.1, on the reverse strand, counting down.
GCTTTTTACAATTGTACGGCACTGGAAACAGTAACCCTTGGCAACGGTTGCGCTGCAATTGACTCCTATTTGTTCCAGAATTGCTCTGCAATGACGGCAATCACTATCCCAAACAGTGTGAGCGCTGTGGGAGGATACGCTTTCAGCGGTTGTGACAGCCTGACAGACGTGTACTTTGGCGGAACCGTCAGCCAGTGGGGAGATGTCTCTGTCGGAACAGGAAATGATTGCCTGACGACGGCTGCCATCCACTATGGAACATTGGAAGCACCCTCTGTCAGTCTGTCTGTCACGGCCGGGTCTGACGGAAAACTGGTTCTGACCGGCACTTTTGAGGACTATGCAAATGCAGATGGCTATTACACGGTGACGGCTCATGGGTTGGTCTATTATTCGACCACCAAACTGGGAAACAGAACACTGACGGTGAACACGTCCGGACGTACTAGGGTGAATTTCAGCAAATATACGACAGATGGCAGTTTCACTTACAATATGACGCCTGCCAATGGCAATACAAAATATACAGTCAGAGCATTCCTTGCGTACACGGATGCCAATGGGAAAACAGTCTATGTTTACTCTGATCCCATTGCGGCAACGTATAACGGCTTAAATTGACCCCACCAGAGAAGAGGAGGAAAACAGATGAAAACCGTCCTGAAAAAGATTGTTAGCGTCGGACTTGCCATTGCCCTGATTGTCGGCCTGTTCCCGGCTACGACCGCTTTCGCGGCAAGCAGCCAATTCGCAGGGGAGGAGTGGTATGACCAGATTGAAACGGTGGAGATTAACCGTGAAGCGGCACATTCCAGCTTCATCCCCTACGAAAGCGCAGAAAAAGCACTGACGAATGAAAAATCTGTGCTGGATGACCTGGACGCTTCTGGCTCGGAGTATTACCAACTGCTCAACGGCACATGGAGCTTTTATTTCAGCTCCAATGTAACGAAACGCCTGAAAACTGAGACTGGTTCCTCTGCAGTGGATTACACGGAGAACTGGGATACTACCGGCTGGGATACAATTGAGGTTCCCTCTAATATCCAGACGCAGACCAACGAAGACGGTAGCTATAAGTACGATATGCCAATCTATACCAACCAGAACTATGCCTGGAGTAATTATGAGACGGTGAACTATACCACTGCACCTACCACAAACAACAGTGTGGGGCAGTACAAGCGCACTTTCACCCTTCCGGATTCCTGGGATGGGCGGCAGGTATTTGTGTCCTTCCAGGGGGTGCAGTCCGCCTTTTATGTGTATATCAACGGCAAGATGGTGGGCTACGGTGAGGACAGCTATACCGCCGACGAGTTCAATATCACATCCTATCTGCAGGAAGGAGAAAACACCATCGCCGTGGAGGTCTATCGCTGGTCTACAGGTAGCTATCTGGAAAACCAGGATTATATCGACCTGAGTGGCATTTTCCGGGATGTGTACCTGTATTCCAAGGACGACGTGGAAATCCGTGACATATTTGCAACGACGGATTTAAATGACGATTACACGCAGGCTACTGTGAACGTCTCTGTCGATGTAAAAAATCTGGCTGCCGAAGCTGGAGATTATACGGTAGAGGCGCAGCTATACGATGCAGACGACAACGCCGTGTGGGACTCTCCGATCTCCATGACGGCCTCAGTAGAGGATGCACTGACCGATGTGGCAGATCTGGCGGACGATACCGGCGTGACGGTCAGCGCTTCCATGGAGGTGGATAATCCGGAGCTGTGGTTCGCAGATACGCCTTACCTGTACCGCCTTCTGGTGCAGCTGAAGGATTCAGAAGGAAATGTCCTGGAAAATGCGGTAATCCGCATCGGCATCCGTGAGGTTGGGACAGCTACCATCAACAGCGCTGGCCAGCAGCAGATTCAGATCAACGGCGAGAAAGTGCTACTTCGGGGTGTAAATCGCCACGAATCCTCCGCAGAGAACGGACGGGCGCTGACGAACGAGGAGATCTTGACGGATGTGCAGCTGATGAAGTCGTTCAATGTTAACGCCATCCGCACATCTCACTACCCGAATAACACCTATTTGTATGATCTGGCGGATGAGCTCGGTTTATATATCTGTGATGAGGCCAATATCGAATCGCATATCGGCGCAATTTATTCCAATATCCCGTCTGGGGACAGCACATGGAATGCGTCTGTAATGGACCGAACTATGAACATGGTGGAGCGTGACAAGAATCACGCCTCAGTGATTATCTGGTCGCTGGGAAACGAGGCGACATATAGCACATACACCATGGACGAGAGCTATTGCTTCTATAACTCCAGTCAGTGGATTCTGGAACGTGATCCGTCCCGGCTGAGAAAATACGAGCGGGATAACCGCTATACCGAGGGCAGTCGTGAGGATTCTATGGTGGACATCTATTCCAGCCAGTATTGGAGCGTGGATTCCGTTGTCTATCAGCTGGAGAATACCAGTAACAAGCTTCCCTATATTCAATCCGAGTATGCTCACTCTATGGGAAACGGCCTTGGAAACCTGGCGGAGTACTGGGAGGTATTTCGGGAATATGATAATGCCAACGGCGGTTTTATCTGGGATTGGATTGACCAGGCACTTTATGCCGTGAATGAGGACGGTGAAACCTATCTGGCCTACGGCGGTGACTGGGGCGAGACTGTCACGGACTATGATTTCTGCGCCAATGGCATGGTCAACGCAGACCGGACACCTTCTGCGGAATTGTACGAGGCAAAAAAGGTACTTCAGGAAATTTCCTTCTATGACGATGGAAACATTGAAAATGGCGAAGTGCGTATCGTTAACGAGTTTCTGAATACTAATTTGAATGAATATCAGGTGACATGGACTTACACGGAGGATGATACTGTCATTGCCTCCGGCGAGTTGAGCGGTGACGACATCAATATTGCAGCAGGGGAGTCAAAAACAATTCAGATCAGCCTGCCTGATGTGACCGTGACAGAGGGATCGGATTATGTGCTGACATTCTCTGTGATTTTGAAAGAAGACACTGCTTGGGCCAACGAGTACGGCGGCAAAGCCGGGGACGAGATTGCTTTCGAGCAGTTTGAACTGAGCCTGACTGCTACAGAAAACCAGCCGTCTATGGATGCGGCCTCTATGGATGAGATGACCGTAACGGAAACGGACACGGTAATCGCTTTCGCAGGAACCACTGAGGATGGGGCAGATTATTCCATTACGATTGATAAGACAACGGGATATATCACCGGCTATACCGTGAATGGGACTGCTCTGTTGACTTCCGGGCCTGAACCCAATTATTGGCGTGCGGCGACCAGCAATGATGCAGGAGCGGGGGTCGCCAGTACCAGTAGCAATCTGAAAGATGCAGCAGACTATTACACGGTTAACGATGTTACTGTGGAGCAGCATGATAAGGTGGTCTATGTCACCATATCCGGCGTAATCTCTAACACCAATTCAGAGGAAACTTTGCAATATGCAGTCTATGCGGACGGAACGACAACGGTGACAAATACCTTTACCCCATCCTCTTCCTGCGACACGCTCTCCCGTGTGGGCATGAAAATGACGGTTGCTGCAGGGCTTGAGACGGTCACCTATTACGGCAAGGGAGAGCAGGCAAACTATTCTGACCGGAATACTGGGGCGAAGTTGGGGGTCTATTCGACCACCGTTACCGATATGTTTGAGAGCAAGCTGGTGAATCCCCAGGAGAATGGAAATCGAACCGGAACCCGGTGGGTCAGCCTGATGGATGACGAGAAACAAATTGGCTTGCTTATCTCTGCAGAAGACACGATGGAGTTTACGGCGTTGCACTATACGGCGGAGGATCTGGCAAACAGTAGTCATCCCTATGAATTGACGGAGCTGGACGAGACGATCCTGACGGTGGACTATGCCCAGCGGGGATTGGGCAATGCGAGCTGTGGGCCGGACACGCTGAGTGCGTATCAGCTGCCAACTGGCGCGACCTATACGCACACCTACAGCATCCGTCCCATCACCGGCACAACATCTACAGCGGAGGATTTTGTCGATTCCTGCATGGAGCTGTCCAATCTAAATGTGAACTCCGCAGAGCCTATTTCTGCCATTACGGTGGATGGCACAGCACTGGAGGACTTCCAGGTGAGCACATCTGATTATACCTATGAGCGTGCCTACACGGATGGTATGACCAGCCCTGTGATCGGGGTCGTCACGACTTCCGATGAGGTGGAGGTTAGCATCGAACAGATTAGCGGCTATAACGGAACGGCGACCATAACGGCTACTTCTGCCTATGGTGTTACCTCTGTCTATACTGTGACCGTATCTACAGTTCAGCGGGAATATCTTAGTGATATGGAGTGGACAGAAAATGTCAGCGGTTACTTTACTAACAGCCGTGACGTCTGCGACAGCAATCCCATCCAGCTTTCAGTGGATGGTGAGACGATCACATATAGCAAAGGTGTCGGTATGCACGCACCGGCTTACATTACAGTGGATATTTCCGGCCTAGGGTACACGACGTTCTCTGCTGTGGCGGGTATCAACTATGAATCGGTTTCTGACAACAATGGTTACTCCAATGTAAATTTGGTGGTTCTGGTGGATGGAGAGGAGGCGTTCCGTGCCAACAACATTGGATATAATTCCAGTGGGAATGTGTTTAGTGTACCGGTAGAAGTGGATGTAACCGGAGCCAGCACGGTGACGGTTAAAGTGGAACAGGGTGACTACGATTACAACGACCATGTTTCCTGGGCAAACGCACGATTTACGGCAGCAGTGGAAGGCCCGGAGTGCAGCCACGAAAATACAGAGTTGGTCAATTCGAAGGAGCCAACCTGTACGGAGGACGGCTACACCGGGGATACTGTCTGCATTACTTGTGGAGAGACAATTTCTACAGGGGAAGTGATTCCGGCAACTGGTCACAGCTATGTCAGTGAGACAACAAAGAGTGCTACGTGCACAGAAGATGGCGAGGTGACTTACATCTGCTCTGCCTGCGGCGACAGCTACACGGAGATAATCTCTGCGATCGGCCATAGTTGGGGCGATGGGGTGGTCACAAAGGAGGCCACCTGCACGGAAGATGGCATGATGACTTACACATGCTCTACCTGCGGCGACAATCGCACGGAAGCAATTCCTGCGACTGGCCATAGCTGGGATGCTGGTGTGGTCACAAAGGAAGCCACTAAAGATGAGGAAGGTGAAATAACTTACACCTGCACCGTGTGCGGCGAGACAAAAACTGAGACACAAGCAAGGATATTGCTCGTCCCCAACGTGAGCCTGAGTGTCACAACAGACGAGTCGGGACATTTGATTTTGTCGGGAATGTTTGAGGACTATGAGAACGCTGACGACTATTATACGGTGACATCTCATGGATTTATTTACTATTCCACGACAAAACTTGGCAATAGGACATTGACAGTAAATACATCGGGCCGAACCAGGGTAAATTTCAGTAAGTATACCTCAAATGGCGAGTATAGCTACACGATGACTCCGGCAAATGGAAACACGAAGTATACTATTCGGGCATTTCTGGCTTATACAGATGCAAATGGAAAGACGGTCTATGTTTACTCTGATCCAATCAGCGGCTCTTATAGCAGCCTGTCCAAATAGTACGTTGCAGAAAAATCATGTAAGTATAATCCTGCATTCATAAAAGATTTAAAAAGGGCAACGGGATATTCCGTTGCCCTTTTATTAAAAATATTTGTTGTTTTTACGCAGAAAAGCTGTTCTTTGGCAGAATAGGTGGCGAACATAGTTGGCTCAGAGGGATGAAAGAACAAAACAATTTGCGATGGAAGATCTGAGCGGGTAGCGGTTTGGAATGCTGACGGTGTTGGAGCCGTTGGAGGAACGCCAGCAGGGCTGTGTGATTTGGCGCTACCGCTGTGACTGCGAGAATGTTGTTTTCAGAAAAGGCCCCCAGCTCAGGAAAGGTGTTCGAATCAATTGCGGCTGTCTGAAGTGAATCGCAGAGGAACAACTCAAGGACAGGACAACCCACGTGGCCGGGACAACGGTGGAATTGCTCCGCGATAAAAAGGTGCGCGACGACAGCACGACCGGAGAGACCGACGTGAATTTGTACCGGGGAAAATGTAAAGCGGTTATCCTTTTTCAGGGGAAAACATATTGCCTTGGGATCTACAAAACGCTGGAGGAGGCCGCCGCCGTCCGGAAAAAAGCGGAGAAATGTCTGTTCGGGGAATTCTTAGAGTTCTACGACCAAATGGAAAGTAAAGGCGGACGCGAATCCGAAATGGGGAGAGGATAATCCAGTGTCCATCTCAGCCAACAGGACAGAAAACGGCGATTTCCGTATTTTTATGATGCCCAGACTCGTGTGAGCAGCAGAATTGCCAATTGGTGTCGCCGCCGAGCTAAATTGTCCCAAAACAGACGGCATAAATTGTCCGTGGCC
>JAJPXB010000072.1 GCA_021205695.1 Clostridiales bacterium | reverse complement strand
GGACAACCTGGAGCCGGGCAACGCCATCGCCTTCGCCCACGGCTTCAACATCCGCTACAAGCAGATCGTGCCTCCCGCCGACGTGGACGTGTTCATGGCGGCCCCCAAGGGCCCCGGCCACACCGTCCGTTCCCAGTATGTCGCCGGTAAGGGCGTGCCCTGCCTGATCGCCGTGGAGCAGGACGCCACCGGCCACTGCCGCCAGATCGCCCTGGCTTATATCGCCGGTATCGGCGGCGCCCGTGCGGGCATCATGGAGACCACCATGGACATCGAGACCGAGACCGACCTGTTCGGCGAGCAAACCGTCCTCTGTGGCGGCGTGGTCGACCTGATGCAGTGCGGCTTCGAGGTGCTGGTGGAGGCCGGCTATGACCCGGAGAACGCCTATTTCGAGTGCATCCATGAGATGAAGCTCATCGTCGACCTGATTAACAAGGGCGGCGTGGCTGCCATGAACTACTCCATCTCCGACACCGCCGAGTACGGTGAGTACGTCTCCGGCCCCCGTGTCATCCCCCATGAGCAGACCAAGGCCAATATGCGGGCGGTGCTGTCCGACATTCAGGACGGTTCCTTCGCCGGCCGTTGGATCGCCGAGAACAAGAACGGCCGCACCTTCTTTAACTCCAAGCGGGCCAAGCTGGCCAAGCATCCCATGGAGATCGTGGGCAAGGAGCTTCGGGACAATATGCTCTGGAAGGACAGCGCCGAGGGCGACAAGGGGCTGGACTCCGCTTCCAACTGATTTTCCTGACGATCGACGGAGGGCGGGCATTCGCCCGTCCTCCGTCTGATTTTATCGTTGCTGTAAGGAGGCACACCCAATGGCACTGAAATCCGCCAACGTCACCCAGGGGGTAGACCGGGCGCCCAACCGCTCCCTGTTCGCCGCCCTGGGCTTCACCAAGGAGGAGACCGACCGGCCCCTGGTGGGCATCGTCTGCTCCTATAATGAGATCGTTCCCGGCCACATGAACCTGGACAAGATCGCCGAGGCGGTCAAGGCGGGTGTCCGCATGGCCGGAGGCACCCCCATCGAGTTCCCTGCCATCGCCGTCTGTGACGGCATCGCCATGGGTCACATCGGGATGAAATACTCCCTGGTCACCCGTGACCTGATCGCGGACTCCACCGAGTGTATGGCCATCGCCCACCAGTTTGACGCCCTGGTGATGATTCCCAACTGCGACAAGAACGTGCCCGGCCTGCTCATGGCCGCCGCCCGCATCAACGTCCCCACCATCTTTGTCTCCGGCGGCCCCATGCTGGCGGGAAAGATGCGGGACGGCCGCCGCACCTGTCTGAGCCATATGTTTGAGGCGGTGGGGGAGTACCACGCCGGCAAGCTGGACGAGGCGGGAGTGGAGGAGTATATCGAAAACGCCTGCCCCTCCTGCGGCTCCTGCTCCGGTATGTACACCGCCAACTCTATGAACTGTCTCACCGAGGCCATCGGTATGGGCCTGCGGGGCAACGGCACCATCCCCGCCCCTTATTCCGCCCGGCTGCGCCTGGCGAAACAGGCGGGTATGCAGGTCATGGAGCTGTTGCGGCAGAATATTCGCCCCAGGGACATTATGACCGCCGACGCCTTCCACAACGCCGAGACGGTGGACATGGCCCTGGGCTGCTCCACCAACACCATGCTCCACCTGCCCGCTATCGCCCACGAGTGCGGCATCGAGCTGGATCTGAATATGTCCAACGAGATCGCCGCCGTCACCCCCAACCTGTGCCATCTGGCGCCGGCGGGCTTTACCTATATGGAGGACTTGGAGCAGGCGGGCGGCGTGTACGCTGTCATGAAGGAGCTGGCGGACGCCGGACTGCTGAAAACCGACCTTATCACCTGCACCGGCAAGACGGTGGGGGAGAACATCGCCAATGCGGTCAACCGCGACCCGGAGATCATCCGGCCTGTTGACAATCCCTTTATGAAGACCGGCGGCATCTCCGTACTCTTTGGCAACCTGGCCCCTGACGGCTGCGTGGTCAAGCAGGCCGCCGTGGCCCCGGAGATGATGCAGCACAGCGGCCCCGCCCGCGTCTTTGACAGCGAGGAGGACGCCATTGCCGTCATCTACGACGGCGGCATCAAGCCCGGCGACGTGGTGGTCATCCGCTACGAAGGCCCCAAGGGTGGCCCCGGTATGCGGGAAATGCTCAACCCCACCTCCGCCATCTGCGGCATGGGCCTGGGCGAGTCCGTGGCCCTCATCACCGACGGACGGTTCTCCGGCGCTACCAGAGGGGCCTCCATCGGCCACGTCTCTCCGGAGGCCGCCGCAGGCGGCATGATCGGCCTGGTGGAGGAGGGCGACACCATCTCCATCGACATCCCCGGCCACAGGATCTCCCTGGACGTGCCGGAGGAGGTGCTGGCTGCCCGAAAGGCCGCCTGGGTCTGCCCCGAGCCCAAGGTCAAGACCGGCTACCTGGCCCGGTACGCCAGCATGGTCACCTCCGCTGACCGGGGCGCCATCCTTGAGATCAACTGACGCCGATAAAACATGCGCCGTCACGCCCAATGAGGGCCTGACGGCGCATATTTTTGCCCCTATGGCTGGCGTTTTCACACACCCAAATAGTAACGGAGCAGCTCCTGAAGCAGCTCGTTCCGATCCAGACGGCGAATCAACGCCCTGGCGTTGTTATAGTTGGTGATATAGGTGGGATCTTCTGACAGGATGTAGCCGACGATCTGGTTGATCGGGTTATAGCCTTTTTCCTCCAGAGAACGGTATACCTCGGTCAAAACCGCCCGGGTATCCCACTCCTCATCCTTATAAACATCAAAACGCCGGGTGAAGTCAGACATACCGATCACACCTCCATCTTGTATTTTCCTAAACTTACAGTCTCTATTTTAACCCATAAAAAGGCTTCTGTAAAGAGGTTTACATGAAAAAATACATGCTTTTTGTCATTATGTGAACCAAATCGGCACGAAAACCGCTCCACCGACAGGTCGGCCCGCAGTCTGACAGGCGGCGGGCCCACCCCGTGTGTGAGGGCTACAGATGCCTGGCCAGGAAGCCGGACATGGTCTGGACCCGCGTATTCTCCGTCTCCCCAAGGCTCCTGCCCCGCTCCCGACCGCTCAAAACCACGCAGCCCATCACGTCTCCCTCGCTGAGGATGGGAGCAGCCAGGGCGGCGGTGAGACTGCTGACGCCATCCTCCGTCACCGATACCGCTGCCTCTCCATCGTGGTACTGGTAGAGCTGGCGGCCCTCCATAATGCCCTCCAGAGCGGGGGAAATGCGGTGCTCGCTCAACTCCCGACGGGGTGCGCCGGAGACGGCGATGACTGTATCCCGGTCTGTGATGACGGCAGGACAGCCGGTGGTCTTGTACAGTGTCTCGCATATCTGCCCCGCCACTGTTTGCAGGTCGCCCATCAGGGAATACTTCTTAAAGATCACCTCGCCGTCCTTGTCGGTGTAGATCTCCAG